>NZ_CP021081.1:2007916-2337500 GCF_003444775.1 Deinococcus ficus
GGCTTGAAGTGCCGCAGGGCGGCGTTGTCGCTGAGCAGCTGCGCCTGCCGGGCGGTGTGGACGTCGAACCACTCCCCGGTGAACGAACCCAAAATCGTCTGCGGCATTTCAGGTAGGGTACGCCGGACGCTGACGGCATGCCCTCCTCCCCCGCTTCCATGCCCCCCGCCGCGCCGCTGCCCGTCACCTTCTGGGCGTACCTGGGCGGCCTCACCCTGACCGGCCTGGCGTACTCGGTGGTCAGCATCGCCCTGCCCTTCGTGGTGCTGGGCCTGCACTCCGCCCACCCGGAGGGGGCGGTGGGCGCCACCGTGCTGGCCGGCAGCCTGCCGCTGTTCCTGGGCCCGCTGGTGGGCAGCCTCGCCGACCACATTCCGGCCCGGCGGCTGCTGCAGGCTGCGCCGCTGCTGCGCGCCCTGCTGGTGGCTGGCGCGGGCCTGCTCACCGTGCGGGGGGCCGTCAGTCTGGAAGCGCTGCTGGCGCTGTCGTTCCTGAACGGCCTGCTCACCACCCTGAGCGTCACCGCGGCCGGCGCCCTGCTGCCGCGGCTGGTCCCGCCCGCGCGGCTGGCCCAGGCGAACAGCCTGCAAAGCGGCGGCCTGATGGGCGCCCCCCTCGTCGGCTACGGGCTGGGCGGCGTGCTGGTGCACGCCCTCGGCGCCGGGGAGACGCTGCTGCTGGCCGCACCCTTCATCGCCTCGCTGGCCGTGGCCGCCCGGGCCCTCCCCACCCTGCCGCCCGTGGGCACCCCGGGGCGCGGCGGGCCCGGCCTGGACCTGCTCGCCGCCGCGCGCGTGATGCGCGCCTCGCCGCTGCTGCTGGGCCTGGTGGGCACCAGCTTCCTGCTGAACCTCGCCATGAACCTGATGAACGTCCGCGCGCCGCTGTTCATGCGCACCGCCGGGCGCGGCGCGGCCGACTACGCGGTGTTCGAGATGCTGATTTCCGGCGGGGTGCTGCTGGGCATCCTGCTCGTCACGCCCCTCGCGCGGCGGCTCACGCTGGACGGCGTGCTGGGCGTGAGCCGCTGGGTGCTGCCGGCCGGCACGGCGGCGCTGGCGCTGCCGCAGGTGGGCGCGTGGTGGGCGGCGGCCGCGGTGTTCGGCGTGGGCCTGGGCCTGCTGGAGGTGGCGGCCGTGACCCGCATCCAGGAGCTCATCCCGGACCACGTGCGCGGCCGGGTGATGGGCACCTTCCTGGGCGTGAACGCCGGGGGCCTGTCGCTGGGCGCGACCCTGGCCGGCTGGACCGTGCCCACCGCCGTCCTGATGACCGTGCTGAGCACCGCCCTGCTGCTGCTGGCGCTGGGCTGGCCGCTGGTGGCCCGCGCCGAGGCCCGCCGCGCCCGGCCACTTCCGACCCTGCCGCAGCCGGCCGGTGACTGAGCCTCCCTCTCTACTCGCCTTCCTGCACGGCCTTGAGCAGGTCGCCGGCGATCTCCAGCGCGGCCGGGCCCAGCGGCGCGCGCCCGGCGCCGAGCAGCACGCCCAGCTTCTCGCGGCGGGCGCTGCTCAGGTGCGGCCAGCGGGTCAGGTCCGGACGGTGCAGGCGGGCCGTCTCGTCCCGCAACAGGCGCACCGCGCCGTCGTAATACCCGCACTGGTAGGCGGCGCGGGCGCGTTTCTCCTGATCCAGCAGGCCCAGGCCGCGCGTGGCGAGCAGCACCCGGCGCGCCTCCTCCTGCCCGCCGAAGGCATACAGGTGCTCCAGGTGGTACACCGCCTTCGGGTAGCGCAGCCCGGCCGCGGCGCGCCACGCGTGCGGCAGGCGGATCTCGAACTCCGGCCACTGGTGCAGGTGCGTGAGCAGCGCCGGGTACAGCGCCCCCAGGGCGATGTCGCGGGCGTCCGCCAGGGCCAGCAGGCCCTCCTGCGGGCCGTGCCCGGGGCCGGTGTGTGCCTGCCGGGACGCCTGGATCTGCTCGCGGGCGGTGTTCAGCAGTTCGGCGCGGTGCGCGGCCAGCTGCGAGGGGTTCAGATGCCACAGGGTGCGCTGGATGCGGCCGTACCCGCCGGTGGGGTCGTACAGCACGCGGCTGGTGGCCAGCAGGGCCAGCGGGGCGTCCGTGCGGGCCACGTCCCAGTCCCGCCAGGCCTCGAGCTGCTCGTACGGGAAGCGGTGCACGGTCACGCCGGCGCGCGTGTCGGTCTGCGCGGCGCTCAGGCCGCGTTCGAAGGTCACGAAGGTGGGCACGCTGCCGGTCCACTGCTCGTCCGTGCCGTAACTGCCGGCCTGCGCCAGCGCGCGCACCTTGCGGTCGGCGGTGAGGCGCTCCACGACGCGTTCGGTGGTGGCGTGGCGGTCGGTGCGGTCGGGGGTTCGGTCGGTCATGGGACGGGTCCACCGTCCAGCATACGCAGGGGCGGGCCGGTCACACCGTTGCCGGGGCTCCTTCAGTGCCCTGCTCGCCGCGCCGGGCCAGCGGGGTGAGGCCGGCCTGCACGCGTCCGCCCACGCTGACCTGCGGCACGAACGCCTCCGGGACGTGCAGCAGGACCAGGGCGCCCTCCGGCAGGAAGGCGAGCTTCACGCCGGCCTGCACAGCGTCTCCCGGAGTCACGTACCGGCGGGCGTTCAGGGCCCGGCCCGGCGCGACCAGTGCCAGTGTGACCGGTGTGCCGTCCGGCCCCGTCAGGCGCAGGGTCAGGCGTTCGTTTTCCAGCGTGCCCCGCCCGGCCAGCAGGTTCCCGGCCGGGCCGGTCAGGGTCGCCAGTGGGCCGGCCAGCGGCACGTTCACACGGCTGCCGTGAAATGGCGCGGCCTCCACCGCCCCGGCCAGGGGGGCGGTCACGAAACGCACGTCCAGCGCGCCCACGTGCACGCCCAGCAGCCAGCCGTCCGCAAGGCCGGCGGGGGCGCCCAGCAGGTCGGCGGCGTCCAGCGGGCCGTTCAGGCCGGGCACGTCCAGGCGGCCGCCGGTCACGCGCCGCACGAACGCCACGCGCCCGTCGGCCGGGGCCAGCAGCTCACCGGGGCCGGGCCGCGCCAGCCGCACGGGGTCACGGTAGCGGTGCACCGCCCGGCCGTACGTCAGGGCGGCGCCTGCCGCGGCCAGCATCCACACCCGTCGGGGAACACGCATGGCGTGCAGTGTAGCCCTGCCCGGCGTGGCGTCAGGCGGGGTGCACGGTTTCGGTCAGCCATTCGCGGCGCAGCAGGTGCGCCTCCACGGCGGCCGGCAGCCACGGCAGGCTGTTGGCGGGCAGGGCATCCGGCGCGAACCACCCGAGTTCGCCCGTGTGCTCCAGGGCCCGGGGCTCGCCGGTCCAGGTGCGGGCCAGGAAGAAGAAGTCCACGCCGCGTGCCGGGCCTTGCCCGGCCGCGCCGGTCAGGTCGTATCTCGCCACGCCCAGGCACTCCAGGTCCTGCGGGCGGACGTGCAGCCCCACCTCCTCGCGCACCTCGCGGGCGGCGGCCTGCGCAAGGGGCTCGCCGGGCTCGACCCGTCCGCCCGGCAGGTTCCACAGGCCAGCGGCGTACCGGGTGCCCTCGCGGCGGCCGAGCAGCAACCGGCCCTGCGCGTCCTGCAGGAACGTCCAGACGACCAGCGTGAGGTCCATGCGCGGCAGCGTACCGCCCGGCGGGACGAAAGGTGCGGCCGGGGCCGCGGGGGGGCGGGCGGTGCGCTATGCTCCGCGCTGCGTCACCTGGGGTGCCCCGCGGCAGAAGTGGGGCTGAGACACACCCAAGGAACCTGAACCGGGTCATACCGGCGGAGGGAGTGTGACCGGCCCGGCCACCGTCCGGGTCAGGACCTCCCCTCTCGTGACGCGAGGGGGATTTTTCATGCGGACCATCCTGCTTTCCACCGTTCTGGCCCTCGGCGCTCAGACCGCCGCCGCCCAGACCACGCTGACCGTGATCACGCACGACAGCTTCGACCTCGACAAGAAACTCGTGGCGGCCTTCGAGAAGGCCAATAACGCCCGGGTGCGCTTCGTGAAGGGCGGGGACGCCGGGGAGCTCCTGAACCGCCTGGTGCTCACGCGCCGCGCGCCGGTCGCGGACGTGGTGTACGGCCTGGACAACAGCCTGCTCGCCCGCGCC
Organism: Deinococcus ficus; assembly: GCF_003444775.1. Taxonomy (NCBI): domain Bacteria; kingdom Thermotogati; phylum Deinococcota; class Deinococci; order Deinococcales; family Deinococcaceae; genus Deinococcus; species Deinococcus ficus. Next base: position 2,011,964 of record NZ_CP021081.1, read on the forward strand.
CGGCAGATGGACCTGCTGCAGGCGTACCGCTCGCCGCTGACCGCGAAGGTCCCGGCCGCGTACCGCCTGGACGACGCGGGGCTGCTGAACACCGTGGATTACGGGTTCGTGGCCCTGAACTACGACCGCGCGGCCTTCGCGAAGACCGGCTTGCCCCTCCCGAAGTCGCTGGACGATCTGAAGAAACCCGAGTACGCGCGCCTGACCGTGGTGCCCAGCCCGGCCACGAGCAGCCCCGGCCTGGCGTTCCTGCTCGCCACCGTGAACCACTACGGCGAGGCGGGCGCCTGGGCGTGGTGGCGCGAGGCGCGCCAGGGCGGCCTGAAGGTCGTGCGCGGCTGGAGTGACGCGTACTACAAGGACTTCACCCGCGGCGGCGGGAAGTACCCCATCGTGCTCAGTTACGCCAGCAGCCCCGCCGCCGAGGTGTACTACGCCGACGGGTACAGCGCCGCGCGGCCCCCGAAGGAAAGCCCCACCGCGAACCTGCTGCTGCCGGGCAGCACCTGGCTGCAGCTGGAAGGCGTGGGCATCCTGAAGGGCGCCAAACAGCCCGCCCTGGCCCGCAAGTTCGTGGATTTCATGCTGGGCGCCGGCGTGCAGGCGGACCTGCCCACCCGCATGTGGGTGTACCCGGCGGTGGGCGGCGTGAAGCTGGACCCGGTGTTCCGGTTTGCGCAGACGCCCGCGGCGGCGAAGGTGAACGCGGCCGTGACCGCCAACCCGCAGCGGCTGGTGGACGCCTGGGTGACGGACGTCCTGCGCGCCCGCTGAGACTGGCCCCCGCGCGCATGCAGCCCGCCACGCACAGGACGGCCCGGTGACCGGGTCGCGGCTGGCCGGCTGGCTGCTGGCGCTGCCAGCCCTGCTGTTCACGGCGCTGTTCCTGGCGGTTCCGCTGGGCCGCACCCTGGCCGAAGGCGGCGTGAACCTGGGGGTGTGGCGCGACCCGTACTTCCTGGGCCGGCTGGGCTGGACGCTGGCGCAGGCGGGCGTGACGGCCCTGGCGGCGCTGCTCCTGGGCGCGCCGCTGGCGTACCTGCTGTCGCGCTATGAGGCGCCGGGCAAGGCACTGTTCCTGCGGCTGCTGCTGCTGCCCTTCGTCACGCCCACGTTGGTGGCGGTGCTGGGCCTCTCGGCGCTGCTGGGCCCGCAGGGCTGGGTCACGCGCCTGACCGGCCTGGACCTGTCGGACACGCCCGCGCTGCTGGTGCTGGGGAACCTCTTCTTTAATCTGCCGGTGATGATCCGCCTGGGGTACGGCGGGTTCTCGCGCGTGCCGCCCAGCCTGATCGGCGCGGCGCGGTCGCTGGGCGCCGGGGCCACCCGCGCCGCGCTGGACGTGGCGCTGCCGCTGGCCCTGCCGGGGCTCGCGGCAGGCGCGGTGCTGGTGTTCCTGTACTCGGCCCTGAGTTTCGGGCTGCCCCTGGCGCTGGGCGGCGAGCGGTACGCCACGCTGGAGGTCGAGATCTACACCCTGACGGCCCTGCAGCTCCGGCTGTCGGAGGCCAGCGCCCTGATCGCCGGGCAGCTGCTGCTCACCCTGGTGGCGACGTGGGTGTACACGCACCTCACGCGCGGCGGGGTGGGCGTGCCGGCCGGCGGGCTGCCCCGCGCACGCGGCGGGGCGGCGTGGGCGCTCCTGGCTCTGGGGGCCGTGACGGTCCTGGTGTGCTTCGCGCCGCTGGCGGCCGTGGTGGCCCGAGGGCTGCTCGGGTCGGCCGGCCCCACCCTTGCGTACTGGCAGGGCGTGCTGGCCGGCGAGGACACGCCCCTGCTGGTGTGGAACACCGTGCGCTTCGGGCTGATGGCGCTGCTGGGCGCCGGCATTCTGGGCGGCCTGTACGCCTGGGGCGCGTGGCTGGCGCGGTCCCGGGCGCTGGACGTGGTCTCGCTGCTGCCGCTGATGGTCTCCCCCGTCAGCCTGGCGGTGGGGTACCTGCTGGCGTACCCGGTGCTGGCGGCCACGCTGCCCCTGCTGATCGCCGCGTACGTGCTGCTGGCGCTGCCGCTGGTGATCCGCTCGGCGCTGCCGGCCCTGCGGGCGGTGCCGCCGCGGCTGCTGGAGGCCGCCCGGACGCTCGGCGCGGGCGGGTTCACCGCGCACCGGACCGTGACCTTCCCGCTGGTCCTGCCCGCCCTGCGCGGCGGGTCGGCGCTGGCGCTGGCGACCGTGCTGGGCGAGTTCGGCGCGACCCTGGTCCTGACCCGCCCGGAGTGGGCGACCCTCAGCACCGGCCTGTACGAGCGCCTGGGCCGGCCCGGCGAACGGAACCTGGGCGAGGCCTGCGCCCTGGCGACCGTGCTGCTGCTGCTGTCCGCCGCGGCGTTCACCGTGCTGGACGGCGGGGAGGGCGAGGTCACGTGAGCCCGCCCGGCCCGCGTCGTACCCTGGGCGGCATGCCGCCCGCTGACGCCCTGCACGCCGAGCACCTCAGCAAGGCGTTCGGGCCGGTGCAGGCGCTGCGGGACGTGACGCTGGGGGTGGCGCGCGGGGAGACGCTGGCGCTGCTGGGGCCGTCCGGGTGCGGGAAGAGCACCGCGCTGCGCTGCGTGGCGGGCCTGGAACGCCCGGACGCGGGCCGGGTGCGGGTCGGCGGGCGGGACGTGACCGGGGAAGCGCCGGAGGCGCGGCACCTGGGGCTGGTGTTCCAGGATTACGCGCTGTTCCCGCACCTGAGCGTGCTGGACAACGTGGCGTACGGCCCGCGGGTGCGGGGGCTGCGCCGGGCGGAGGCCGAAGCCAGAGTGCGGGAGGCGCTGGAGCTGGTGAACCTGCCGGACCTGACCGGTCGCCGGCCGGCGCAGCTGTCGGGCGGGCAGCAGCAGCGGGTGGCCCTGGCCCGCGCGCTGGCGACGCACTCGCCGCTGCTGCTGCTGGACGAGCCGCTCAGCAACCTGGACGAGCAGCTGCGCGCCGAACTGCGCGTGGACCTGCGGGCCCTGTTTCACCGCCTGGACGCGGGGGTGCTGCTGGTCACGCACGACCAGCGCGAAGCCCTGGCCCTGGCGGACCGGGTGGCGGTCATGCGCGCGGGTGAGGTCGTGCAGGTGGGCGCGGCCGCGGAGGTGTTCGCGCGGCCCGCGACGGCGTGGGTGGCGGCGTTCCTGGGCTGGGCGAACGTGCTCCCGGGGGGGCCGGGGGAGGCGCTGCTGGTGCCGGAGGACGCCGCGCAGCTGGGCGTGGGCGAGGCGTGGCCGGTCACGGCCCGGCAGGGCACCGAGGCGGGTGAGACGGTCACCGTGGCGCACGCGCTGGGCCCGCTGACACTGCACCTGAGCGCGCGGGAGGCGGCCCTCGCCGGGGGCACCCTGACCCTATGGGTGGACGAGGGCCGGGTGCAGCGCGTCCCGGACGACCGGCCAGCGTCAGCCAGCGGGGGGAGCGCGTGACGGCCTGGATTCTGGTGGGCGGGCGGCTGGTGCGCACCCCGGCGCTGGAGGCCCTGCCCCGCCCGGCGCTGGTGGTGGCCGCGGACGGCGGGGCGCGGCACGCGGCGGCGCTGGGCGTGCGGGTGGACGCCTGGGTCGGCGACTTCGACAGTTCGCAGGGCGTGCACGTGGACGCCCCGCGGGAGGTGCACCCGGCCGCGAAGGACCAGACGGACGCGGAACTGGCCGCCCGGGTGGCGCTGGCCCGCGGCGCGCGGGAACTGGTGTTCGTGGGGGCGTTCGGGGGCCGCTTCGATCACGCGGCGGCGCTGATGCTGGGGGGGCTGCGGCTGGTGCGGGAGGGGCACGCCGTTACGCTGACCAGCGGGGACGAGTGGGCGTGGCCGCTGCTGCCGGGCGCGCCGCTGGTCCGGTCGCTGGAGGCCGGGGTGACCCTGAGCGTGCTGGCGGTGGCCGACCTGCGGGGCCTGACGCTGCGCGGCGTGCGCTGGCCGCTGGAAGGCGCGGACGTGCCGCTGGGCAGCGGCTGGACGGTCAGCAACGAGGTCGTGGGCGGGCCGGTGATGGCCGCGCTGGCGGGTGGGCAGGCGCTGGTCACGGCCCTGACCCCGGCAGCGCCCGGGAACCATCCTCAGGACGAACCCGTACCCTGAACGTATGACACGTCGTGGACCTGGATGCGGCTGCCTCGGTTGTGGGGGCAGTCTTCTGATCATCGCGGCCCTGCTGGGCGCCGCGTGGCTGTTCGTGCTGAAACCTGCGCAGGACTTCCTGAACGGCATGCGCACCGGCCCCGCGCAGTCGCAGACGAACCCCACGCCGGGCGGCAGCGGCGTGAACGTGCCCCAGCTTCCCGGCGGGAACGGTGGGAGCAGCGCGCCTTCCACCCCGGGCACCGTGAACGCGCCCGTCACGAAGGCGGACGTGCAGGCGTTCGTGCGGGTGCGGCGTCAGGCGGCGCAGGCGCTGGGCGGCAGCTTCACGGAGCTGCAGAACGTGTGGACGCAGATCCAGAACGGGCAGACGCCGAACCTGCTTCAGGTGTTCACCGTGCTGCGCAACACCACCGGCAGCGTGAACCAGGCCCGCGCCGCGCAAGGCGCGCAGCTGAACAAGGAGAACATGAGCGCCGAGCGGTACGCGGTGGTCCGCGCGACCGTGAACCGGGCGCTGGGCCTGCCGAACATCGATTTCGCGCAGGCGGCCGAGGCCGTGCAGCAGGGCCGGATGCCGGACCTGAACCGCACCGTGGTGGCGGCCACGCCCGAGGAACGCGCGCTGGTGGAACCCTTCCGCGCGGAGTTGCAGCAGACGGCCGCGGCGGGCCTGCTGGGCCTGTAATCCCCCTCCGATCCTCAGGCGTCCCCCAGCCGGTCACGCGGGTGGGGGACGCACTTCCTCATGGGTTTCCGGTAGGTTGGGCGGCATGACCACGCCCCCCAGCAGCGTTCCGACCGACGTTCCGTTGCCGCCGAGCACCACGCAGTCCGAGCGGCTGTTCGCCCGCGCGAAGGCGGTCACGCCCGGCGGCGTGAACAGCCCCGTGCGGGCCTTCCGCAGCGTGGGCGGCACGCCCCGGTTCATCCGCGAGGCGCACGGCGCGTACCTGACCGACGCGGACGGCACGCGGTACGTGGACTACATCGGGTCGTGGGGCCCCATGATCCTGGGGCACGACTTCCCGGCCGTGCGCAACGCCATTGGGACAGCGCTGCTGCGCGGCACGAGTTTCGGCGCGCCCGGCGAGGGCGAGGTGGAACTGGCCGAACTCGTCACCCGCCTGACCGGCGCGGAGCGCGTGCGGTTCGTGAACAGCGGCACGGAGGCCACCATGAGCGCCCTGCGGCTGGCGCGGGGCTTCACGGGCCGGAATTTCATCCTGAAGTTCCGCGGGAACTACCACGGGCACGCCGACGGCCTGCTGGTGGAGGCCGGCAGCGGCCTGCTCACGAACGCCGACGCGCTGGGCGCCGCCGCCCCCAGCAGCGCGGGCGTGCCGGCCGAGTACGCCGCCCTGACGCTGGTCAGCGAGTACAACGACCCCGCCGCGCTGGACGCCCTGATGCAGGAACGCGGGCATGAGATCGCCGCCGTGATCTTCGAGCCGGTGGTGGGCAACGCGGGCGTGCTGATTCCCACGCCGGAATTCCTGGCCGCGCTGCACCGCGTGAAGGACCGCGGCGTGGTCCTGATCGCCGACGAGGTCATGACCGGTTTCCGGCTGTCCCTGAACGGCGCGACCGGCCTGCTGGGCCTGCAGCCGGACCTGACCTGCTGGGGCAAGATCATCGGCGGGGGCCTGCCGGTCGGCGCGTACGGCGGCCGGGCCGAGATCATGGACTTCGTGTCCCCGCAGGGCCCGGTGTACCAGGCCGGCACCCTCAGCGGGAACCCGCTGGCGATGGCCGCGGGCCTCGCCACGCTGCGCGAACTGGAAGCGGACCCGGAGCTGTACGCCCGGCTGGAGGCGTACACCACGCAGCTCGCGGCCGGCCTGAAGGACATCGCGGCGAAGGCCGGGGTGCCCCTCACCGTGAACCACGTGGGCTCCATGCTCACGGCGTTCTTCGTGGACGCGCCCGGCGGCATCCGCACGTACGCGCAGGCGGCGCCCAGCGACACGAAGGCGTTCGCGGCGTGGTTCCAGCACCTGCTCGCCCGGGGCATCTACTGGGCACCGTCGCAGTTCGAGAGCATCTTCGTGAGTGCGGCGCATACCGACCTTGAGCTGAACGCCACACTGGAAGCCGCCCGCGGCGCCTATAAAGAGCTGTGATGCCGCTTCCTGCCGCCCTGTCCCCCCGCCGAGGCCGCCCATGACCCTGATCGAACAGACGCCCGACATCATCCGCGTCCTCCAGGACCACAAGGTCATCGCGGTGGTCGGCTTTCACCGCGACACCATGAAACCCGCGCACTACGTGCCGGAGTACATGTACCGCCAGGGCTACACCGTGATTCCCGTGAACCCGGCCCTGGCCGCGCGGGGCGAATCGTTCTTCGGCGTGCGAGCGGTGGCCTCCCTGGCCGAGATCACCACCCCCGTGGACGTGGTGGAGATCTTCCGCCGCAGCGACCGGGTGCACGAGCACCTGCCGGACATCCTGAGCATGGCCCCGCTGCCGAAGGTGGTGTGGCTGCAGCTCGGCATCCGCGACGACGCCACCGCCCAGGCCCTGATGCAGCGCGGCATCAGCGTGGTGCAGGACCGCTGCATGCTCGCCGACCACCGCGCCCTCCTCTGAGTTCCCGCCCCACACGAGACCCCCATGACCAACACGACCGGCCGGATGGACGCCCTGAAAACCCTCTACAAACAGGTCATCCTGGAACACTCCCGCCACCCCCGCAACTACGGCGACCTGCCCGGCGCCACCCACACCGAAGGCGGCCACAACCCCAGCTGCGGCGACCAGCTGCAGCTGCAGCTGAAACTGGAGGGCGACCACCTGCAGGCGGTGCAGTTCACTGCCAAGGGCTGCGCGATCAGCACTGCCAGCGCCAGCCTGATGACGCAGGCCGTGAAAGGCAGGACGCCCGCCGAGGCGCTGGACCTCGCCGAACGCTTCCGGCAGATGCTCCGCACCGGGGACGCCCCCGCCGACCTGGGCGACCTCGCGGCGCTGCAGGGCGTGAGTGCCCTGGCGACCCGCACCAAGTGCGCCAGCCTGCCCTGGCAGACGCTGGAGGTCATGCTGAAAGGCGAGGGCCGCGCCACCACCGAGGACTGAGCCGGCCCGCCTGCCCGGTGCCCGACGACGGGTGCCCTACTGGCGGGTGTAGGTGGTGCCGCCGATGTTCAGGTTCTTCCTGTCTTTGGTCCAGTAGAAAGCGTACGTGCGCGTGACCTGTCCGTCCGGGCCCTTCAGTTCCAGGGTGTAGCCCTCGAAGCGGTACGTGCCGCCCGCCCGGCTGCCCGGCCCGGACGCCGCGCCCGTGGTGACGGCCGCGCCGGTGTTCAGCGTGCCGGCCACGCCGCTGCTGCCCAGCCGCGTGAACTGCCGGCCCGGCCCGAAGGTGTAGGCGTCCGAGCGGGTGGCGGTGGCGCCGTTCATCAGCGTGCCGGACGTGTACGCGCTGAAAAAGCGGTAGGTGCCCGTGATGGCCTCGTCCTTGCCGCCGGGCACGCCGAGGGTGCCGCGGCTGGGCACCCAGCGGCCGCCCTGCCACAGCTCGTACCCGCCGCCCCCGCGGCGCCATTTCGTCCAGGCCTGCGGTTCGCCCCTGCGGGAGGCGGTCACGTCCAGGTCGTGCGGGCTCCAGCGCAGGTTGAGGTAAGCGGTGCCGTCCCTGAGCAGCAGCACCGTGGTCTCCCGGCCGGTCACGTTGATGCCGGCGTACTCGTTCTCGTAGGTGTGCAGCAGGCCCTCGATGCGCGCCAGGGCCGGGCCGGCACCGGGCTTCAGGCGGTAGCGGTTGAAGCGTTCCGCCTCGGCCTGAGCGGCCTGCCGGGCCTGCGCCACCGGGGACACGCCGGCCGCGCCGCCCGCGTAGCGGCACACGGTCAGGCGGCCGTCGTTCAGGCCGTACGCCTGCTGACCGTAGATCATGGGCGTGCCGGCCCGGTCGGTCAGCACGCGAAAGATGTTGTGCAGCGGCGCGTCGCCGCTCACGCTGTCATAGCGGCCGTTCGGGAAGATCAGGTCGGTCAGGTCGCGGTGGTCGGAGTCCGCCTGCGCTCCCAGTTCCCCGGTCGCGGGCACGTACCGGTAGGTGCCGTGCGTGTCCTTCAGGCGACTGGGTGTCCCGCCAGCCCCGCTGATCGTCTCAGCCCCGGTGACGCGCACGCCCCCGTCCCCGTACAGGGTCAGGGTGTACCTCGTCGTGCCCCACAGTCTCTCGAAGTCGTGGGTGAGCTGCATCACGCAGCCGTACGCGCCCGCCTTCAGCGGCCCGCCGGTGCGGTAGGGGGCCTGCCCGCCGGCGTGGCCCAGCAGTGCCTGCACACCGGCCCCCGTGAGCGGCCCGAATGCCGTGCCCGTGATGAATGGCCCACCGGCTGACGGGGCGCTGCCGGCCGTACCTGTGCCCTGCCGGAGCGGCTGCGTCAGGGCGTACTCCTGCGGATTCAGGCGGGCGAGGTTCACCTGCTCCGTGAGCTCCGCCTGGATGTTCCGGCAGTCCCCGGCCGGATCACGGCTGGCGCGGCTGAGCTCCGCGTACAGCTGCGCCCGGCGGTCCTCCACGACGCGGCGCAGCTGCGGCAGCTGGGCGGCCGCGTGCTGCTGCAGGTAGGCCTCGATGCCCGGCAGGCCGAACGCGGCCCGCCACGCGGCGTACCCCTGCTCGGTCGCAGCCCTCTGCGCCGGCACTTCCTTTAGGCACCAGTCGCGTGCCACCGCGCCCACCTGTGCGGTGGCGTACAGGGTGGCCGCCGCGCGCAGCAGGGCCGGGTCGGGGGCCTGCCCCCGGGCCGTGGGAAGGCTGCACGCGGTCAGCACGAGCAGGGCGGTGCGGGCGGCCGGGAACGGGTGGCGCATGGGAACCTCGGAGGAAAACGCAGGAGAGAAAGAGGGTCGCGGTGGGTTCACCCGCAGGATACGCGCCCGGCCCGCTCCGCCGGGGCGCACCTGCCGGCCGGTCAGAACACCACGGTCTTGTTGCCATGCACCAGCACGCGGTCCTCGGCGTGGGCCTTCACGGCGCGGGCCAGCACCTGGCGTTCCACGTCGCGGCCCAGGCGCATCAGGCTCTCGGGCGTCTCGCGGTGCGTGACCGGAATGACGTCCTGCGCGATGATCGGCCCGGCGTCGAGTTCCTCGGTGACGTAGTGGCTGGTCGCGCCGATCAGTTTGACGCCCCGGTCGAAGGCCGCGCGGTACGGGTTCGCGCCGACGAAGGCCGGCAGGAAGCTGTGGTGAATGTTGATCACGGGTCGCGCCAGGGCGTGCAGGAAGTCCCCGGACAGGATCTGCATGTACCGCGCCAGCACCGCGAAGTCCACGCTGGCCTCGTGCATCAGGCGGATCTGCTCGGCCTCGGCCTCGGCCTTGTTGGCCTTCGTGACCGGGATGACGTGGTACGGAATGCCGAACATCTCCGCGTCCCGGCGCAGGTCCTCGTGGTTGCTGATCACCAGCGGAATCTCCACGTTCAGGTCGCCGCGCCGCACGCGCCACAGCAGGTCCAGAAAGCAGTGGTCGTACCGGCTGACCAGCACCGCCATGCGCTTGGGCCGCGTGGCGGCACTCAGGGTCCAATGCATGTCGAAGGGCCCCGCCACCGTCTCCGCGAACGCCCGCTCGAAGTCCGCCCAGGCGCCGGGCAGGCCCTCCAGGTGAAACTCCATGCGCATGAAGAACGTTCCGCCCTCGGGGTCGGTGCTGTGCTGATCGCTGTGGATGATGTTCGCGCCGTGTCGGTGCAGGCACTGCGACGTGGCAGCCACGATGCCCTGCCGGTCCGGGCAGGTGATCGTGAGGGTGGCGGTGTTCGGGGCGTCCGGCGCGGCCGTCATAGGGGCGGAGGATACTGCCGGGCGCGGTGCTAGCCTCGGGGGTGATGCAGACGAACACGCCCGCCCCCAACCTGATCGCGTACGACCCGGCCAAGCACGCCGAACTGCTCGCCAGCTACTGCCTCAGTGCCCAGCCGGGCGAGCGGCTGCTCGTCGCGGGCGGCCTGGGCAGCGTGCCCCTGATGCAGGAACTCACCCGAGCGCTGCTGCGCCGCGGCGCGCGCCCGGCCGTGCAGCTCAGCTACCCCGGGCAGGCCGAGGACTTCGCCGAGTTCGCCAGCGACGCCGTGCTCGACGCCCACCACCCCGCCGACCTCGCGGACGTGGAGGCCATGGACGGCAGCATGCGCCTTCTCACCCCGGAAGACGCCCGGGACGTGGACGCCGCCCGCCGCGCCCGGCACCTCAAGTCCCTGGCCCCCCTCGCCGCCGCCCGCGCCCGCAAGAAGTGGGGCCTGACCCTGTACCCCACCGCGCACGCCGCGCAGCAGGCCGGCATGACCGGGCCCGAATTCGACGATTTCGTCATGCGCGCCATGTTCCTCGACCGTCCCGACCCGGTCGCCGCCTGGGGCGAAATCCGCGAGATGCAGGCCCGCATCATCGAGCGCCTCACCCGCGCGGACGTCGTGCGCATCGAGGCGCCCGGCACCGACCTGACCCTGCGCGTCGGCGGGAGAAGCTGGGCGAACAGCGACGGGAAACGCAACATGCCCAGCGGCGAGGTCTTCACCGGCCCCCTGGAAGACAGCGCCGAGGGCTTCGTGACCTTCACCATTCCCGCCAGTTACCAGGGCCGCATGGTGCGCGGCGCCCGCCTGGAATTCCGCGCCGGCGAGGTCGTGAACGCCACCGCCGACGAGGGAGAGGACGTCCTGCTCGCCGCCCTGAACACCGACGCCGGCGCCCGCCGCCTGGGAGAACTGGGCATCGGCACGAACTTCGGCATTCAGCACCCCACCGGGAACATCCTGTTCGACGAGAAGATCGGCGGCACCGTGCACCTCGCCCTGGGCAAAAGCTACCCGGAAACCGGTGGGCTGAACGCCAGCGCCATCCACTGGGACCTCATCACCGACCTGCGCACCGGCGGGCGCCTCAGCCTGGACGGCGAGGTCGTGCAGGAAAACGGCGTGTTCCGCATTTAAGACGGCACGCGGCCTCCCCTTCCCGCACAGTGGTGGGACATGCCCACCGTGATCTTCTCGCCTGAGCTGACGCTGCTGTATCTGCTGAGCGGTGTGATCGGCGTGACCCTGCACGAGCTGGGGCACCTGCTGGTGCCAATGTGCGTTTCGCGCGCGCCGGTGACCCTGCAGGTGGGCCCGGACTGGAGCCGCCCGTTGCTGCGCTTCACGGTTGGCCGCGTGAACGTGGATGTCCGCCGCGTGTGCTTCTGGGGAGGCCGGGCGATCTGGCAGGCGCTGCTCAGCCCAGGACAGCGAGCACTGGCCCTGGCGCTGGGTCCGTTCACGTCCCTTCTGCTGACCGCGGCAGGATTGGCTCTGCTGGGTTCCGTTGTAGAACCGTTCGGTCGGGCGCTGGCAGGGTACAGCGCGGTACAGGCCCTCATCACGCTGCTCCCGATTCGGCGGTACCCGGCCTGGGTCGGGCTGCCGGGCACGCCGAGCGACGGCGCGCAACTGCTGGCCCTGTACCGCTTCTGGCGTCAGGCGGCCTGAACCGAACGTGGGGCCTGAAGTCTTCCCTTATCCGATGACGTTCTTCACGGTGGCGGCGAGGCGGGGGGGGTACAGGACGGCGAACTGGCCGCGGTGGTCTTTCCAGACGTACTGGAAGTCGGTGTAACTGATGGCGACGTGTCCGAGGAGGGGGTCCATCAGGTAGACCTGCTGTGTGGCGTCGTTGTAGCCGGCGATGACGCGCCAGTGGGGGATCACCTTGCCGGTGTCGGTGATGTGGCTTTGCAGGGCGATGAGGGGGAGGCCGTTTTTCATGGCGGCGCGGACGGTATCCAGGGTGCCGCCGCTGTACAGGCGGGCCTGCATGCCGACCAGCGGGGCGAAGTTCACGATGGCCTGGGCGGTCATGTAGGCGGTATCGCTGGGGCGGGTGTGGCGGCTGACGTCGGCCATGTTCACCTTCAGGCCGAAGTACCCGAGAACCTGGGTGATGCTGGCGGGTCCGCAGGCGTTGTACGTCTGGCGGATCAGCGGCATGCCCTCCAGAGCGTAGCCGGTCGTGGCAGGCTTGGCAGGGGCGGCGCTGGCGGTGCTCAGGGGCAGCAGCAGGCTGAGGGCAAGGGAACGGGCGGCGCGCACCCCTGAAGTATGCGCCGCCGCCCGTAACACGCTTCTGACGTCAGCCGACGCGGGTGAGGTCCTTGGGAAGGGGGAGGAATTCGATCTCGGGGTGCTGTTCGGCGGTGTATTCGAGGTCGTATTTGCTGCGGAAGAGCATGACGGGGCGGCCCTGGTCGTCCTCGACGTGCCGGGCGAAGCGGGCGACGTTCGTGGGGTCCCCGGCGAGCCAGCGCACGAGCTGGTAGCTGGTGACGTGCATGTCGACGTCCACGCCGTACTCTTCCTGGAGCCGGGCCTGGAACACCTCGAACTGGAGGGGGCCGACCGCGCCGAGGTAGGGGTCGCGGGCGCCGTCGGTGGGGTAGAAGACCTGCACGACGCCTTCCTCGGCGAGCTGGGTGAGGCCTTTCATGAAGGCCTTGCGTTTGCCGACGTCGCGGAGGCTGATGGTGGCAAACGTCTCCGGGGTGAAGCGGGGGAAGCCGGGCAGCTGGAGTTTGCCGTCCACGCTGATCACGTCGCCGATCTGGAACACGCCGGGGTTGACGAGGCCCACGATGTCGCCGGGGTAGGCTTCCTCGACCTTCTCGCGGTCCTGGGCGAACAGGGTGTGTGCCTGGGAGAGCCGGAGTTTGCGGCCGGTGCGGGTGTGGGTGACGTCCATGCCGCGTTCGAAGTGGCCGCTCATGACGCGCATGTAGGCGGTGCGGTCGCGGTGCTGTTTGCTCATGTTCGCCTGGAGTTTGAAGATGAAGCCCGCGAAGCCCGTGGTGGGGTCGCGTTCGCCGAGGTTCGTCTCGACCGGGCCGGGGGGTGGGGCGAGGTCCACGAAGTTGCTCAGGAAGTGCTCCACGCCGAAGTTGTTCATGGCGCTGCCGAAGAAGACCGGGGTGAGTTCGCCGGTGAGGAAGGCGGCGGGGTCGAATTCGGGCATGGCGCCCTGGATGAGTTCGACGTCCTCGCGGAGTTTCGCGGCGAGGTCGGGGCCGACCATCTCGGCGAGTTTGGGGTCGGCCAGGCCGGCGGTGTGCACGGGCGCGCGGTGTTTGCCGCCGCTGGTGCGGTCGAAGGTGAGGACCTGGCCGGTCTGGAGGTCGTATACGCCCTTGAAGTCGGGGCCGTCGCCGATGGGCCAGGTGAGGGGCACGGCGGTGATCTTCAGGGTGTCCTCGACCTGGGAGAGCAGGTCGAAGGGGTCCAGGGCGGGGCGGTCCATCTTGTTCACGAAGGTGAGGATGGGAATGCCGCGGTTGCGGCACACCGCGAAGAGTTTCTCGGTCTGGGTCTGCACGCCGCGGGCGGCGTCGAGGACCATCAGGGCGCTGTCGGCGGCGGTCAGGGTGCGGTAGGTGTCCTCGCTGAAGTCCTGGTGGCCGGGGGTGTCGAGGAGGTTGATGTGCCGGCCCTGGTATTCGAAGGTCAGGGCGCTGCTGGAGATGCTGATGCCGCGCTGCTGCTCGATGCTCATCCAGTCGGATTTGGTGTGGCTGCGGCCTTCCTTGGCGGTGACGCTGCCGGCTTCCTGGATGGCGCCTCCGTACAGCAGGAGTTTTTCGGTGATGGTGGTCTTCCCGGCGTCCGGGTGGGAGATGATCGCGAAGGTGCGGCGGCGGGCGATCTCGGCCGCGAGGGCGGTGGGGGTGGGGTTCTGGGCAGTCATGGGAACTCCGGCGGGCGGCAGGGGGCCCGGGGTGGTGAAGCGGCGGTGTGGTGCGGGGTCGAGCTGGGGGAACGCGGTTCTCGACTCGCGCTAGGGGGGCGTGAGGAGAACGGTCATGGGGTCATGATACCTGATGCTCCGGGCTGCAAATCCGGCAGGCGGCCCGCCCGGCAGGGGCGTACGCTGGAGCATGACTGCTTCCGGTTTCCGCGTCTCCCCTGCTGTCGTCGCCACCACCATCGCCTCGCTGGCTTTTCTCGGTACGGGGGCGCTGGTGGCGCGGTCGTTCGTGGACGTGAAGAACGCATCGGACGTGATCAACGTGACCGGCAGTGCGCGGCGCAGCATCACGTCCGATCAGGCGGTGTGGCGCTTCACGGTGCAGAGCACGGACGGCGCCAGTCTGCAGACGGCGTACCGGAACTTCCGGGCGACGCAGCCGGCCATCGAGGCGTTCCTGAAGGCGCAGGCGCTGACGGGGGCGGAGTTGCGGCGCGAGCCGGTGAACGCGGGGCCGCAGACGTACGCGGTGTACGAGGACGTGGGCGGCGAGGCGCGGGAGGTGCAGCGGACGCGGTACGTGGTGTCCGAGACGTACCGGCTGCAGTCCAACGACATCGGGAAGGTGCAGCGGGCGGTGGGCGAGGCGACCGCGGCGTTCGTGGACGCCAGCACGGCGGGCGTGGACATCCAGAGCGGCGACATCGAGTACCTGTACACGAAGCTCGCGGACGTGCGATTGGAACTGCTGAAGGAGGCGAGTCAGGACGCGCAGCGCCGCGCGCAGGCGATCGCGCAGAGCGCCGGGAACAGCGTGGGGGCCGTGAAGAACGCCCGGATGGGCGTGTTCCAGATCACGCCGAGGTTCGAGACGAGCGTGGAGGACAGCGGCAGCTACGACACCAGCAGCCTGGAAAAGGACGTGACGGCCGTCGTCGAGATCGATTTTCTGGTGAAGTGAGCGTATGAGTGACGTAACGCTGCGGCCCCTGACGCTGGACGACGTGGAGCCCTTCGTGCGCTGGGCGGCCGATCCGGAGTTCTGCCGGGCCATCGGCTGGGCCGTGGACCGCGACCCGGAGGAGGTGCGCGCCTCCCGGCTCCGGCTGCTGACCGACCCGCCCGCCGGGTTCATGCGGCAGGGCATCGTGCTGGACGGGCAGCTGGTCGGGTACGTTGACCTGGCCGGGATGACGGCGGACACGGCGGAGTTCGGGATTGCCGTCGCGGAGCGGGCTCAGTAGGGGCGCGGGGTGGGCCGCCGGGCGGGGGAGCTGACGCTCCGGTACGGGTTCGGGACGCTGGGCCTCAGGACGATCACGGCGGAGGTGCACCGGCCGAACGTCCGGTCCCACGCGCTGATGAGGGCCCTGGGGTTCCGGGAGGTCGGCCTGGGCGACCTGGACGAGTATTACGGGGAGCCGGTGCCGCTGGTGCGGTACGCGCTGCGCCGGGCGGAGTTCAGCGGCTGACCAGTCCCGGCCGGGGCCACAGGCGCAGGTTGGCGGGACCGGCGACGTCCCTGAGGGACACCGGGCCGTACACGCGGCTGTCCAGGCTGGAGCCCTGCTGGCGGTTGTCGCCGATCACCCAGACGTGCCCGGCCGGGACGGTCAGGGGCGGCTGGTCCTGCACGAAGCCTTCCGAGGCGTAGGGTTCGGTGAGGGGGCGGCCGTTGAGGATCAGGGTGCCGTCCGTGATGGCGACCGTGTCGCCGGGCAGCGCCACGGCGCGTTTGATGTTGTAGGGCCGGTGACGCAGGCCGTACTCGGTCTCGTAGGCGTACTCGCTGCCTTCGGGCGCCTTGAAGATCAGCACGTCGCCGCGCCGGGGGTAGGGCTGTCCGGTGGGGGTCAGGCCCCAGGCGTGCAGCCAGCGGGGGGCCTTCACGAGCAGCAGCACGTCGCCGTTGTGGAGGGTGGGGTTCATGCTGTCGCCGTCCACGCGGGCGATGGTGCCCAGGAAGGTGGTGAGCAGGTAGATGGGCAGCAGCGCGCCCAGCACCCAGGTGCGCCAGAAGGACCGCCCCGGGCTGACGGGGGCGGGCGGGGCGGGTGGGGGCGCGGTCACGCCGGGAAGGGTAGCAGGGCGCGGCGGGCGGGGCGCGCGGGCCTTCATACGGTCTTCAGCGTTGTCCGGGGCCGGGTGGGGCAGCCGGGATGGTGGGAAGGGCGTGCTGGGCGGGGCGCCGCCGCGGGGGACGGGGCCGTGTGCGCCATGCCGACGGGGACAGGCGGGCTGGGCGGGACGCGGCGGGGTGTCGTACCCTGGCGGGCATGACGGAAGGTCTGAAGGTCGAGAAGTACGAGGAAGGCACCGGAGTGCAGGCGCAGGCGGGCAAGATGGTGCGGGTGCACTACACCGGCATGCTGGAGGACGGCACGAAGTTCGACTCCAGCCGGGACCGCGGCGAGCCGATCGAGTTCCCGCTGGGCGTGGGGTACGTGATCGCGGGTTGGGACCAGGGCATCGCGCAGCTGCGGGTGGGCGACAAGGCCCGCCTGACCATCCCGGCGGAGCTGGGCTACGGCGCGGCGGGCGTGCCCGGGGCGATTCCGGGCGGCGCGACCCTGATCTTCGACGTGGAGCTGGTGGACGTCCGCTGAGGAAGCGGCGCTGACCAGGCCGGGCCGGGGGTGACCTCCGGCCCGGTCCTCGTATCTGGTCCAGACGACCTGACGTTCCGCCGACCTCATTTCGTGTATTCTGGACACGAAGCTGGGGGTGTCCCTCCCCGGACGCAACCCCACCCCGGCCCCGCGGCCCGCCCTTCCTGGGACGCTGCGCAGAGGACGCCCCCATGTTCGCCCACGATCAGGCCAGACAGGACCTTCAGCGGGCCCGCCGTGCGCGGGAACTGCGTGACGTCCTGGCCATCCTGCGCCGGCAGCCGAACGAACTGATTCCCTTCGACTGGGTGCGTCACCTCTCCCCGCAGGGCGAACGCTGGCTGGGCGTGCGGCCCATCGACGTGGACCAGATCATCGGATCGGTGGACCGCTACCGCGAGTTCGACCGGCACTACCTCCCACGTGAAAAGCACCTGGACGAACGCTGGATCGGCGTGCGCGAGGCGCAGCTGCGCGGCAAGGAACTCCCGCCGATCCAGGTGTACAGCGTGGGCGGGCGGTACTTCGTCAAGGACGGCAATCACCGCGTGTCCATCGCCCGGCGCCAGGGCCAGAAGTACATCGACGCCGAGGTGATCGAGCTGGGCGTGACCATTCCCCCGGACAGCACGGATACCCTGAAGGACATCATCATCAAGGGCGAGTACGCGCGGTTCCTGAAAGACTCCCGCCTGGATGCGGCGGTGCCCGGGCACCTGGAGATCGTGTTCACCACGCCGGGGCGCTACGAGCGCGTGCTGGAACACATCCGCACCCGGCAGTACTACCTGGACCGCAAACCCGAACGCGCCGGCCTGCCGCCCGTGAGCTGGGAGGACGCCGTGCGCAGCTGGTACGAGCGCCTCTACCTGCGGGTGGTGCAGGAACTCGCCGAGCACGACGTGATGCGCCGCTTCCCGGGCCGCACCGAGGCGGACCTGTACCTGTGGATCATGGACCACCGCTACTTCCTGACGCAGGCCGCCGGGCACGACGTGGGCACCGAGGAAGCCACCGTGGATTTCAGCGCCCATCACGCCCCGCCCATCTACCGGCGGCTGGGGCAGCGGGCGAAGCTGCTGCTGCGCGGCCAGCTGCACCCGGCGCGGTAGGCGCGTCCGGCGGGAGTGCGGGCCTCACGTATACTGGCCTTTACTGTGAGTGGCTCCATTCAAATAACGGAGGCGGCCCTCGCGTCGCTGATCGGGCTGACCGCCCACGAGATCCCCGGGGTGGTGGGCATGGCGCCCGCCAGCATCAAGGAGGGCCTCAGCCGCGTGCTGGGCCGCGCGAACGTGAGCGAAGGCGTGGTGATCGGCAAGGACGGCGGGAAGTTCACGGCCGACCTGTACATCGTCGCGGCGTACGGCGTGAGCATCCCCACCGTGGCCCGCAACATCGTGGAGCGGGTCGAGCACGTCTGCCGCACGCAGGCGAGCATCGAACTGGCCGCCACCCGCGTGCATGCCGTGGGGGTTCAGCGTGTCTGAGCACCGCACCCTGAAGCCCGCCGACGTGGCCCGCATGTTCCGCTACGCCACCGACTGGCTGGGCGTGTACCGCGAACAGGTGAACGCCCTGAACGTGTACCCGGTGCCGGACGGGGATACCGGCACGAACATGCACCTGACCATGCAGTCGGTGCGCCGCGAACTGGACACCGCCGACGAGCACAGCATGGCGGCCGTGGCCAAGGCCATCAGTTACGGCGCGTTGCTGGGCGCCCGCGGGAACAGCGGCGTGATCCTCTCGCAGCTGCTCAAGGGCTTCGCCGAGACCATCCGCGACGCCCAGGAGATCGACGCGGCGCTGCTGGGCCGGGCCTTCGAGGCCGCCCGCAAGTCCGGATACGGCGCCGTGATGAAACCCGTGGAGGGCACCATCCTGACCGTCGCGCGCGGCGTGGCCGAGGGCGCCGCGCAGCCGGCAGACGTGGTGGAACTCGTGCTGGAAAACGCCCTGATCCGCGGGCAGGACCTGCTGGACCAGACGCCCGACATGCTCCCGGCGCTCAAGCAGGCGGGCGTGATCGACTCGGGCGGGCAGGGCTACCTGTACATCGTGCAGGGCCTGCTCGCGCAGCTGCGCGGCGAGGCGCTGCCGCCCGCGCCGGAAATCACCAGTTACGCCCAGGAACAGTTCGAGACCGAGGAGTTCGGGTTCTGCACCGAGTTCCTGATGAGTGACGCCACCAGACCCATCGAGGAGATCCGCGAACTGGTCAGCCCGTTCGGGGACAGCCTGCTGGTCGTGGGCGCCGAGGGGTACGTCAAGGGCCACATCCACACCAACGAACCCGACCAGCTGCTCGCCACGGTGGGCCGTTACGGCCGGATGCTGAAGACGAAGGTGGAGGACATGGCCGAGCAGCACACCGAGATTCTCGGCATGACCGGCGCCGCCGCCCGCGCCGAGGAGGAAGTCGCGCCGAGCGGGCTGGTGGCCGTGGCGAACGGCTACGGGCTGGTGAAACTGTTCCGCAGCCTGGGCGCGCGCATCGTGTCCGGCGGGCAGACCGCCAACCCCAGCGTGCAGGACATTGTGGACGCCGTCCGGTCGGTGAGCGCCGAGAAGGTCGTGATCCTGCCGAACAACAAGAACGTCCTGATGGCCGCCGAGAAGGCCATGGAACTCATGGAGGGCCGCGCGGTCGTGATTCCCACCCGCACACTCGGGCAGGGCATCGGCGCGGCGCTGGCCTTCAACCCGGAAGCGAGCGCCGAGGACCTGCGTGAAGGCATGGAGGCCGGCGCGCAGGCGGTCACGACCTTCGAGGTCACGCGCGCCAGCCGCACCACCAACATCACCACCAGGGGCGGCCGGACGCTGGACATCGCCGAGGGCGACGTGATCGGCCTGATGGACGACGAGCTCGTGCAGGCCGGCGGCACCCCTGAGGACAGCGTGCTGGACATGCTCGAGCAGGGCTTCCAGGGCCAGGAGATCGCCACGGTGTTCGGCGGCCCGCAGAAGACCGAGGAGGACCTGGAGGCCCTCGCCGGGCGCATCCGCAAGGAGTTCCCGTCCCTGGAAGTGGAGACGCACGCCGGCGGCCCGGACCTCTACGACTACCTCGTGACGCTGGAATAACCGAGGTGCCCCACCGGGTGGCAGGTCCCGACCGGGGCCGGTCACCCGGCGCCTGTTCCGCACCCCGGAGGTATTAACGGCCTGATAACGCCCCCCCGGGCATGCTGCGCGCATGAGTCCCAAGGCCCGCCTCCTGGTCCGCCGGCGTTCCCGCCCGGCGCCCGCCGCGCCCACCACCGCCGAGATCCTGCAGGCGCTGCCCGTGCCGCTGCTGTGGCAGGAGGGGGCCGGGCAGCCCCTGTGCGCCAACGCCGCCTACCACGCCCGCTGGGCGGCCCTGCCGGAGTGCGCGCAGCTGGAACAGCCCGGCGCCACCCTGATCCGGCTGCCCACCCCGGACGGCCCGCTCCGCTACGCCCGGCTGAGTGCCCACCCGGCCCCGGCCCTGTTGCAGGGCCTGCACCGCTGCTGGACGGCCGAGGACGTGCACGACTTCCTGGTGGACGCCCTGACCGGCCTGCCCACCCGGCAGGCCTGGGAGCGCGAGCGGCTTCCCTGCCCGGTCTCGCCGGCCCTGCACGTCACGCTGCTGGACCTGAACGGCTTCAAGGCCGTGAACGACACGCACGGCCACGCGGCCGGGGACGCCGCGCTGCGCCTGCTGGGCCGGCTGCTGGCGCGGGCCTGCGCCGGCCGGCCCGTGCAGGCCTACCGGCTGGGCGGCGACGAGTTCCTGCTGGCGGGCTGCGGCGACAACGGCGTGAACCTGGGTCAGCTGGAACGCGAGTTTCAGGCCTCGGCCCGCCGGGAGCTGGGGCTGACCGGCCTGAGCTTCGCGGTGGGGCAGGCGGCCGCGCCGCAGGACGGGCAGAGCGTCTCCGAGCTGCTGCGCGTCGCGGACGCGCGCATGTACCGCGCCAAGCATTCCGGGCGCGCGGGCACCCGGCCGCTGGGCGTGCGGGGCACCCTGATCCGTCTGGTGGCGGGCCAGCAGGCCGTGCTGAAGGTCGCGCCGCCGCTGTGGACAGCGGCCCGCGGGGAAGCGTGGTCCTTCTGACCCCCTCCTCCCTGGTCAGGGGCTTGGAATTCTCGGCGGACCTGCCCGGCGGGACGGTGGCGGGGCCGCCCACCCTGACGGTCGTGGTGGAGGCCGGGCGCCTGCACGTGCGGCAGCCGGGCGGGCTGAGCCCGCTGTACCGCTTCACGCCGCTGCGGCTGGCGATGATGTGCGGGCAGCAGGTGCCGTTTGCGAGCGAGTGGCCGGAGTACCTCAAGCCCTTCGTATACCGCTTCGTGCCGCTGCCGGCGCTGGACGTGCGGTCCACGCCGCTGGGCCTGCCCGGGGCGTTCGGCCGCCGGGCCCGGAGCCCGCACGGACTGCGGCCCTGGCCGCAGGCGACGTACAACGGCTGGCCGCTGTACTACCGGGAGGACACGCCCGGCCTGGCCGGCCACCACGCGATCTCGGACCTGTTCGATCTGGTCCAGGTGACCGTGCAGCCGCCCGTGCCGGACCCTCTGGCGGCCCCCTCCGGCGGACCGTGAACTAGACTTCAATGAGAGTTTTCCCACGTTCCCGGAGGAACCAGATGCCCCACATGCCCGAGATCCTGGCCGTCACGACCCTGAACGAGTACCTGTACGTCGTCACGCGTGCCGGGCACCTGCTCCCCGTCTACCGCTACGGGCCGCTGACGCCCAACACGACCGGCAATGTCCCCTGGGCGGAAAGCTGGCCCGAGTACAACCGCAGCGCCGTGGACACCTACCAGCCCGTGCCGCAGATGGACCCCGCCTACACCCCGGACCATCTGGAGACTTACTTCGGGGTTCAGCCGCGCCCCGGCAGTCACCGCTGCCCGTGGCCGCAGGCGGTGTACCGCGGGTGGCCGCTGTACCTGCTGGGGGACGGCACGCGGCCCTCCCCCGACCCGACCGCCGTTCATGACGCGGAGGGCGCCCTGTTCCGCATGGTGCGCGTGGACATCGAGCAGGGCCCGGTCACCGGGGAGACGGCCGGTACCGTCGCCCGCATCCGGCCGGTAAACGCGCCGGCCACCGCCGACGGGTCCGCGGCGCCGACCCTGGCCGCGCAGGCGATTCCAGACCCGGGCCTCGGAGACCCCGGGCTGGACGACAGCGGCCCGCACGTGGAGGGCGTGCCGGGGTTCTGCGGGCCCTGACCCACCGGGCGGGTCAGCCCAGCAGGTGCCGCAGGTCGGCGAGCAGGGCCGCTTCCGTCCGGGGCGGCCCTGCCTCCACCCCCGGGCGCTGGTGAGTCACCAGGGTCCGGGCAGTGCCGTGGTCCAGCCGCTCGTCCCGGCAGACGGCCGCCACGAGTTCCCCGAAAGCCTCCGGGTGCCGCGCGCTCAGGTCGGGCGCGACCCGCTGGAGAACCTCCACCAGATTCTCGAAGCTGGGCTGCGCGAGGATCCGGTCCACGGCCTGCGCCGCGCAGGCCCGCGCCTGCGGGGTGCGGCCCAGGGCGTACAGCGCCTCGGTTTCCATGGTAAGCGCATTGATGACCCATTCCGGGCTCTCGGCCTGTTCGGCAAGCTGCCGCGCCGCCTGGAACTGCGCCTGGGCGCGCCGGGCCTCGCCCTGGGCGAGCAGAGCCATGCCCTGGAACACCAGGATCTGCGCCTGATGGTCCAGGTCGTGCGCGGCGCGGGCCTCCTCCAGCAGCGCCGCGGCCTGCTGCACGATCCCGGCGTGGTCGGGGGCGGTGACGTGCAGGTTCAGCCACAGGTTCTTCACGCGCACCTGCAGGGGGGCGCCGGGCCCGAACAGCGGCGCGGCGCGCGGCAGAAGTTCCGTGACGCGGGCCGCATCACCGACCTTCACCAGCGCGATCAGCAGGTTCATCAGGTACATCTGCTCCCGGCCGGGGTCGTTCAGGGCCTGCGCGAGGGCCAGCGCCTGCTCCAGCAGGCCCGCAGCGACCCGCGTGCGGCCCTGCTTCTGCCGGATCACGGCCAGGGTGTTCAGGGCGCGCATGCGGTGGCCGGGGTCGTCGGCCAGCGGGCCCTGCAGGAAGCGGCCGGCGAGCGTCTGGGCGTCCAGGAGCCGCTCGGCGCTCTGCGCGAGCCACATGGTGCAGATGGCCGCGGTGGCCTGCGTGTCGGCGGGCGCGCCGGCGTCCTCCAGCGCGTCGGACAGCTGCTGGAAGACGTCCGTGCCGCTCTCGGCGGTGCCGCGCCCCAGGTGGTGGGCCATCAGCTGATTCAGGAGGGCGGGCGTGACCTCGCCAAATGAGATGGCGGCGTGCAGGGCCCGCACGATGTTCCCGAGGTCCGCCGCGACCTCCGGGCGGGTGGGCGCGCCCCCACCCAGCAGGGTCAGGTAGTGGCGGGCATGGTCGCGTTCGGCCGTCCGGATCAGGGCCGGGTGTGCGGCGCCCACGTCGCGCAGGAAAGGCGTGAGGGCGGCCGGGACGCGCAGGCGGTCGCTGCCCGGGCGGTAGGCCTCCAGGAACGCGCGGGCCAGCAGGGCGTCCAGTGCCGCGTCCGGAATGCCGAGCTGCGCCGCGTCGTGCGGATCGAGGTCCGCGAAGACGCTGAGTTTCAGGGCGGCCTCACGCTCGGGGCCACCCAGCAGCGCCCAGGCGGGCCGGGCGGCCAGCAGCAGCCCCCGGTCCCCGTCGGCCCCGGCGCCCAGGCCCGCCTCGCGCAGGATGCGGGCGTGCACGTCCGCGAGGCCCTCGCGGCCCAGCCAGGACGCGGCCAGCGTCAGCGCCAGCGGGTGGCCTTCCAGGCGCCGGACGATTCCGGAGAGCAGCGCGGCGTCCGGCCCGCTGAAGTTCAGGTCGCGGCGCACGCGGGCGGCCTCGCGCATGAACAGCGCCGCGGCGGGACTGGCGTGCAGTTCCGGTTCGGTGGCGTCCGGCGCAGGGCACGGCAGGCCGCCCAGATGCAGCGTGAGGGCTGCGGGGGCGTCCGGGCGGGGCCGGCGGGTGCTGACCAGCCAGCAGACTCCGGGCAGCTGCGCCGCGGCGGCCGTGAGCCAGCGGCCCAGGTCCGCGAGGTCGTCCGGGCCGTCCAGCAGCACCAGCGTGCCCGGCGCCAGCGCGGAGCGCAGGTCCGCCCAGCCTCCCGGTCCGCCCTGCGCTCCGGCGAGGCCCTCCTGCACCTCGCTGGGGTGGTGCAGGCCCTGCGCACTCAGGTGCGTGACCGGGCGGCCCAGGGCGTGCCATTCGCGCAGCACCTCGCGGCCCAGCGCGGACTTCCCGATGCCGGGCGGGCCGGTGATCAGGGCCGCCGGCGCGGCCTGGGGGTCGGCCGCCCAGGCCAGCAGCCGGCCCACCTCGGCCGCGCGCCCCAGCAGCCGGCCCCCGGCGCTCACCTGGCCGCCGTCCCGCTGCTCGCCGTCCGGGCCGGTCAGGTCGGCGAGTTCGGCGCGGAGTTCGGCTTCCAGGGCGCTGCCGGGCAGGGTCAGGGCCAGCGCCTGCCGCAGCAGGTCCGGGGTGGCGGCCGCCGCGCCCGGCAGGCGGTAGGCCAGTTCGGCGTGGTGGGCCGCCGCGCCCGGGTCCAGCCCTGCGGCGGCCCGCAGGGTTTCGAGCTGCACGTGCAGCGCCAGCCGTTCGCGCTGCGCGAGCACCCAGTCCTCGAATTCGGGCAGGGTGCCGCTCAGGTCCGCGCCGTGCAGGAAGGGTCCGGGGTAGGCGTGCAGCGCCGCCAGCCCGCGGGCTGAGAGCAGGGTCAGGGCGTCGCAGGGGCCGGTCCAGGCCAGCGGGTCGTCGCCGTGCACGGCCGCGCCGGCCGCCTCACGCAGGGCGTGCAGGGCGACGCGCAGGCTGCTGTCCGGCTGCCGCGCCTGCGGCCACAGCAGTTCCGCCAGCGCCCGCCGGGCCGTGGGGCCCTCCACGGCGAGGTACGCGGCGAGCAGCAGCGGTTTGACCCGCCGGAAAGTGTGGAAGTGTAGTCCGCCCAGCGTCTGTAACGTCATTGCCTGATGTCCTGTGGGCCTCCCGGGTGCCCCGCATTGTAGAGGCCGGCCGCCGCCGGGGGGGCATGGCGGGGCGCTGACCGGCGGGTGGTAGCGTAACCGGATGCTGGACCCGCACGCCTCCCTGCCGTATTCCGCGACTGTTCACCCGGACGCCCGGCGCGCCAAACGCCTCACCTGGGATTCCCGCGAGGCGGGCCCGGACGTGGCGTTCGTGGCGCTGCCCGGCGAGAAGATGCATGGCAACGCCTTCGTGCAGCAGGCCCTGGACCGCGGCGCGCCCTTCGTGCTCACCGACCAGGACGTGCCCCGCGCGGTGCGCGTGCCGGAGGGCGGGGCGCAGGCGGCGCTGTTCGCGTGGGCGCGGCGGGAACGCGCGAGGAACCGGCTGGTGGTGGGCATCACCGGCAGCGCCGGCAAGACCACCGCGAAGACGTACGTGGCGGCCGCCCTGGACGCGCACGCGATGCCGGTGTTCAACACCATGCCGGCCATCGCGTGCTTCCTGATCCAGTTCGGGGCGAGCCCGCGCCCGCTGGTGGTGGAGATGGGCATCGACCGGCTGGGTGAGATGGCGGAACTGATGGACCTCGTGCGGCCCGACGTGGGCGTGGTCACGACCATCGGCCCGGCGCACCTGGAGGGGCTGGGCAGCGTGGAGAACATCGTGCGGGAGAAGGGCCTGATCCTGGCGGCCCCGCGCGCGCTGGTGGGGGCGCAGGCGGCCGCCCACTACCCGGGCGTGGACAGCTACGGTTTCGGGGACGTGACCTTCGCTGGGCAGGACCTGGAGATCACGCCGCAGGTGGCACGCTTCTGCTTCGGGTCCTGGCGGGTGATCCTGCCGCTCGCCTCGCGCGTGCAGGCGGAGGCGGCCGTGCTGGGTTTGCAGCTCGCGCGGGAGGCGGGCCTCACGATGCTGGACGCCGCGGTGCGCCTGTCGGTCGCCAGCGTGCCCGGCGGGCGGTACCGGGTGCTGCCCGGGCGCTTCACGATCATCGACGACGCGTACAACGCCTCCCCCGTGGCGGTCCGCGCGGCGCTGGACGCCTTGCAGGCCCAGCCGGGGCGGCACGTCAGCGTGCTGGGGCACATGCTGGAACTCGGGGAGCAGGAGCGCGCCCTGCACGCCGAGGTGGGCGCCTACGCCCGTGAGCGGGCCGACCTGACCTTCGGCGTGGGGCCCCTGGCGGCGGAGCTGGGCGACCGGGCGTACGCGACCGTGCCGGAGCTGCTGGACGCGCTGAAGGCCGAGCTGCGGGACGGGGACGTGGTGCTGGTCAAGGCCAGCCGGGGCATCTCCATGACGCCCGCCGAACGCCTGCAGGCCGGGGTGGGCCTGGACGTCGTGGTGAACGAACTGCAGGCGTGGCGTGACGCGCCCACCCCGGCCGCGGGCCACTAGGCCGCCCGCGGGCCTCACCGGGTTCTCGGGCGCGGTGGGGAGAATGGGAAGCATGCTGCCACTGCTGCCCGCGTCCCGTCTCGCCTCCGCCGCCCTGCTGGGGGCCGCCCTGCTGGGCGCCTGCGCCCCGGCACCCGCCCGGACGGCGGGACCGGCGGCCGCAGGCACGCCGGGACTGCAGGTGGCGGCGGAGGTCGAGGCGGACGCGGCCGCCTTCCGCGCAGCGTTCAGTGATCTGGGTGTGGCCTGGGTGGCGGCGGGGCGGGCGTGCGTGGCGCGCGCGCCGGAGTACCGCGCGACCTGCCCGAAGCTGCCGCCGGTGGTGGACGTCGCCTGGGACGGCCTGGACGTCTGGGCGGCGGTGCCGTCGCTGGCGCAGGTGGTGACCGTGGACCGCGCGCCCCGGAACGTGAACGTGGGGCGGGTGGTGCGCCTGAGTGCGGTCGCGGCCTACCGTGAGGACGGCAGCGCCGTGTCGTACGCCGGCGTGGCACGGCCGGGCGTGCTGGGCGCGCCCAGCGCCGCCCTGACCGGCGGGGACGGCGTGGATTACGCGCGGGTGCGGGGCACACTGGTGCGCGTGCCGGACGGCGTGCTGCTGCGCGGCGCGGCCGGGCCGTACCTGGTGGTCACGCCGGGCGGCGCCGAGGCGGCCGAGGCGCCGGAGGTCGTGACGGCCGCCGGGCGGTACCGCCTGGCCGGTGGGGTGCTGGACTGGCGGGACGGGGCGGGCGTGGTGCGGGCCCGGGTGCCGCACGGTCCGGGCCGGGTGGGCCGGGTGGGGCAGGAGATCGTGACGGTCAGTGCGGCGGGCACCGTGCGGCGGTTCACGCCGGACCTCTCGGCCGAGCTGACCCGCTGATCTGCCCCCGTCCGGGGGGCCCGGGACCGCCAGGAAGCTGCGCCTGGCGGACCTTTCTTTTGACCGTGAAAAACCTCTGAGAATTGATGTGCGGAAGGTGTCAGAGTGCCGAGAGATTGCTAATGTTTTGATGTCCCCGTGAGGTTTCTCACCGACTTGAGTCCGGTTTCGGTTCGTCCCCTCCGTCTTCTCGCACCTCTGGATGCCTCCCACCAGATGAGTGAATGCTAAACTTCGCCTGATCCTGGAGGGAGAATGTCGAGTTTCCTGCAACGCCTGCTTAACCCGCGCCCGAACGCCCTCGGAGTGGAAATCGGAACGAGTTCCATCAAGGTCGTCGCGCTGCGCCCCGGCTCTCCGCCCTCTCTCCAGCACGCGCTGATGATCCCCACCCCGATCGGCAGCATGCGTGACGGTCTGGTCGTCGAACCCCAGGCGGTCGCCACCGAGCTGAAAAACCTGCTGGCGGAGCACAAGATCACCACCCGCCACGCCGTGACCGCCGTGCCCAACCAGTCGGCCGTCACGCGCAACATCATGGTGCCCAAGATGGACCGCAAGGACCTTCAGGAAGCCATCAAGTGGGAGGCCGAGCGGTACATCCCGTACCCCATCGACGAGGTCAGCCTGGACTTCGACCTGCTCGACGACCCCACCACCATCCCCGAGGACGGCCAGATGGAGGTCCTGATCGCCGCGGCGCCCAGCGAGGCCGTCGCGCGGCAGATCGAGGTGCTGCGCCTCGCCGGCCTGGAACCCACCGTGGTGGACCTCAAATCCTTCGCGGCGCTGCGCGCCCTGCGCGGCAACCTGCTTGGCGAGCACCTCACCAAGAGCACCCTGACCGGCACCAACTACACCGAGTCCGGCGAGGTCGCCCTGGTGCTGGAGATCGGCGCGAGCGGCAGCGTGATCAACCTCGTGCGCGGCGACCGCGTGCTGATGGCCCGCAACATCAACATCAGCGCCGACGACTTCACCACCGCCCTCCAGAAGGCCTTTGACCTGGACTTCACGGCCGCCGAGGAAGTCAAGCTGGGCTACGCCACCGCCACCACGCCCACCGAGGACGAGGAAGACCTCCTGAACTTCGACATGGCGCGCGAGCAGTACAGCCCCGCCCGGGTGTTTGAGGTGATCCGCCCCGTGCTGGGCGACCTGATCACCGAGATCCGCCGCAGTCTGGAATTCTACCGCGTGCAGAGCGGCGACGTGGTCATCGACCGGACCTTCCTGGCCGGCGGCGGCGCGAAACTCCGCGGCCTGTCCGCAGCCATCAGCGACGCGCTGGGCTTCCGGGTGGAGGTCGCCAGCCCCTGGCTGACCGTCCAGACCGACCAGGCGAACGTGGACACCGGCTACCTCCAGGCGAACGGCCCGGAATTCACCGTGCCGCTGGGCCTCGCGCTGCGGGGGGTGAAAGCCAATGGTTGAGATCAACCTGCTGCCGCAACAGGACCGCGCGCGCACGCAGCCCAGCGCCTGGCGCTACGCCACGGTGGTGCTGCCCATCGTGACCGCCGCCGGGATCCTGATTCCGGAAGTGATGACCGCCACCACCATCTCCAACCTGCGCAAGGAACTCGACCAGCTCAACGGCGAGATCACCACCCTGACGCCCGCGAAAAACGAGTTCGACGCGCTCACCACCGAGAAACGCAACCTGATGCAGACGACGGCGATCGCGCAGCAGCTCGCCAGCGGCAAGTCCTACTGGTCCAACGACATCGCGTCGTTCACCCGCCGCCTCCCGCAGAGCAGCGGCGTGGCGGTCAAGACCATGACCATCAAGCCCATGGACGCTGCGCAGCTCACCAGCAACCAGCAGAGCGGCATCTACGTCGGCAAGAGCGTCACGCGCGAAATCGACATCACCGGGCAGGCCACCGGCCAGCAGGCGGTCGTGAACTTCCTGAACACCTACGAGAACGACCCGAACTTCGGCGTGAACTTCAAGAGCATGCAGAAAGACGGCGAGACCAGCGACTACACCTTCAGCGCCACGGTCGGCGTGGTCGGCGCGGCCCCCACGCCCGCCGCCGGCACGCCGGGCACGGCCACCCCCACCGCCGCTCCGGCGGCCCCCCCGGCCGCGCCCGCCAGCGGAGGCCAATGATGTTCGACAAGATGCCGCCCCGCAACCTGTTCCTGATCACGCTGGCCGCCTGCCTGGCGGTGGCCGGCATGTGGTACACGCTGCGCTTCAAACCCCGCCAGGACGAGATCGCCCTGCTGCGCACCGACGTGCAGACCGCGCAGGACAAGGTCGCGCAGTACCGCACCGCGCAGGCGCAGCTCCCGGCCCTGCGGGAGGAAGTCGCCAAACTGCGCGTCGAGCAGGCCGAGTTCCTCCGCGCCCTGCCGAACACCGCGAACTTCGGCTCGGTCCTGAACGAACTGCGCCAGACCAGCGCCTCCAACGGCGTGAACCTCACCAACGTGACCGTCTCCACCGGCGCGGCCACCGGGCTCCCGGCCGGCGTGCGCCCCATCGCGCTGACCCTGAACCTCAACGGCAAGTTCCGCAACGTGTACCGCACCATCCAGTCCGTGGAGACCATGGGCCGCTTCACGAACATCAACAGCGTGGCCCTGCAACTGCCGCAGGCGGACAGCCTGGACCCGGACCTGGAAAGCAATCTGGGCCTGACCGTGTACACCTATGATCCCAACCTGGCGGCCGCCCCGGCCGACCCGAACGCTGCCCCGGCGGCGCCGGCGGCCGCGCCGGCCGCCCCGGCTGGAGGTGCCCAGTGACCCGTGAGCCTGCCTCCGTGAAACCGGCCGGGCCGGGGGGCCTCGCCCTGTCCCGCGAGATGAAACTGGTGCTGCTGCTGCTGGGCATGGTCGCCCTGATCGGCGCGTGGTACCTGTGGACCAGCACCCGCGCGCCCGCCGAGGAAACCGGGGTGCCCACCCCGCCCACCGCCGAGGGCACCCCCAACGCCGGCACGGACGGCACCGGCACCCCGGACGGCGCGGGTGAGAACGGCGGCGTGACCACCGTGACGCCCGCCCCGAACTCAGAGGCCGGCAGCCCCGACCAGGGCGGCGTGAACGTCGCCACGCCCGGCCCGGTGGACGTGGAGGTGGCCCCGCCCTTCCCGGACGCCGAGACCGGCACGACCGCCGAAACGGCCCCCAAGACGCCCACCCCGGACGGCATCAACCCCGACACGGCGCTCGCCAGCGTGCCCGGGCAGAACCCCTTCCAGCCCCTGCGCGTCGAGACGGACGCGACGGCCAGCACCCCGGCCGCCAGCGTGCCCACGCCCGCCCCGACCGCCAGCGTGCCCGTCCCCGAGGCGCCTGTCAGCGTCGCGCCGATCAGCGTGGATCCCATCGGCACCAGCGGCGGCGCCCTGAGCATCACCCCGGTCCCCGGCAGCACCGCCAGCAGCGCCCGGCCCGGCACCAGCGGCGGCCTGGCCTTCCCGACCATCCCCGGCAGCAGCACCCCGCCGAAGGTCACCATCACGCCCATTCCCGCGTCGGGCGGCAGCGTGACCAGCATCCCCGGCACCACCATCCCGGGCGGCACCGTGAGCATTCCGGGCAGCACCGTCACCCCACCCCCTGTGGCACCGCCCGTGGCCGGCGTGACGGCCCCCACCCCCACCACGCCCGTGCCCGCCGGCACGCCCGGCGACACCGTCAGCAGCGCACCCGCGGCCGGCAACCCGCAGGTCATCACCGAACTGGGCGCCGCGGCCCCCACGCCCACCCCGATCACCACCACGTCCGCACTGGATTCCGCCCTGCAGACCCGCGGCGTGAGCCTGAACGGCGTGGTGCTGGGCCCGCAGAGCACCGCGATCTTCAAGGGCAACGACGGGTTCACGGTCGTGTCGGTCGGCCAGACGCTTCCCGACTCGCAGATCACCCTGAAAGCCGTCAGCGCGACCTCCGCGACCCTGGCCCTCGGCAACGAAACCAAGACTCTTGAACTGGACAAAAGGTGAGCCATGAGTAAACGTCACGCCCTTCTCCTGACCGCCATGCTCGGCATGGCCGCCCCCGCGCTCGCGCAGACGACCTCCAGCACCTCCACCGCCGACCCGCAGCTGACCGCGGCCCGCGTCACCTTCGACGTGCAGCGCACCGGCAGTGACCTCGCCTCGCTGCTGATCGCCGTGGCCCAGAGCGCCGGGTACGAGATCATCATCGAGCCGGCCGCCGACGCGGTCCTGAAGGCCAACAGCGTGAACGCCGCCGGGGCCGCCGCGGGCGGACAGGCGGGCGCCGTGACCACCGTGAACTACAAGGTCAGCGACAAACCCTTTAACGAGGTCTGGCCGCTGCTGCTGGACATGTACGGCCTGAGCTACGAAACCATCAAGGTCGGCGGGAAGGACATCCTGCGCGTCAGCGTGCGGCCCATCCAGCGGGTCGTGAAGCTCAACCCCCCGCTGATCGCCTCCCAGGTCGAGTACCAGCTCAAGCTCGCCTTCGGCACGCCCAGGGCCGCGGCCCCGGCCACCACGGCGGCCACCGGCAACGCCGCGCCCGCCACCACGGCCACCGCCCCCGAGGTGGTGCTGGACTCCCCCACCATGCGCATCGTGGCGGAGAACTCCTCGAACAGCATCATCATCCGCGGCACCAACCAGGAAGTCGCGCAGGTCGAGCGGCTGCTGAACCAGATCGTGGCCGTGCAGTCCCCGCTGGTCACGCAGGCCGCCCCCACCGCCGCGCAGCCCGTGCAGCGCGTGTACACCGTCAAGGGCCTCCAGGCCGACGCGACCGCCCTGCTCGCCGCGCAGTACCCGGAACTGAAGGTCACGGCCGTGGGCCAGACCGGGCAGCTGGTCATCACCGGCCCGCAGGCGACCGTGGACGCCGCGCTGACCCTGCTGGCGCAGGTGGACCGCGTCGCGCCGGCCGTGGTGGCTGCCACGGTCGTGCAGCGCGTGTTCCAGCTTGTGAACGCCAGCGCCGAGGAGGTCAAGGCGACGCTGGAAGGCACGCTGTCCCGCGACCTGAACGCCGGCAGCAACCTGGTGCCCAACGCCACGCTGATCAACCCCCTGACCGGACAGCCATACACCAGCGGCACCCTGGCGAACATGCCGGTGAGCACCGCGGCCGCCGCGACCGGCCAGGGCACGGCGACGGCCAGTACCACCCCGGCCAGCACGCAGGCTGCCACGCTGATCGCGGACAAGCGCACCAACACTCTGATCGTGCGCGGCACGCCCGAGCAGGTCGCGCAGGTGGCCGAACTGGTGCCCCAGCTGGACCAGAAGGTCCCGCAGGTGAACGTGCAGGTCCGCATCCACGAGATCACCGAGCGTGCCGCGCGCACGCTGGGCGTGGACTGGAAGATCGGGTTCGGCGGCTTCAGCATCAGCATGGGCGGCGCCGGCCTTCAGGCGGCCTTCGACCCGACCCGGAACCTGGTGGGCTTCAACATCGGACCGACGCTGAACGCGCTGCAGACGCAGGGCCTGAGCAAGTCCATCTACGACGGCACCATCACCATGCAGAGCGGCCAGCGTTCCCTGGGCGGCACCACCGACACCCAGAACGCCTCGGCGACCGCAGCGGCCACCATCAAGTCCGGCGGGCGTCTGGAAGTGAACATTCCCAGCCAGGCGGCGAACGTGCCCGCCATTCAGAAGCAGATCGATTACGGCGTGAACCTGGACTTCTTCAGCCCCCAGGTCGCCCCGGACGGCACCATCACCATGCGTGTGCGCGGTCAGGTGAACGACCTGCAGACGGCCGTGAACGCCAGCACCATCCCCAACCTGCTGCAGTTCACGAACAGCGAGGCGCAGACCACCCTGACCTTCAAGAACGGGGAGACGCTGCTGCTCGCGGGCCTGCTGGCCACCAAGGAAACGAAGACGAACAGCGGCACGCCCTTCCTCTCGCAGCTGCCTATCATCGGCGGGCTGTTCGGGAAGGAAGACACCGTCAAGCAGCAGACCCAGCTGCTCGTGGTGATCACCGGCACCCTGGTCAAGTAACCCCACCATTCCAAGGCAGGCACCTCCGCGCGGGGTGCCTTTCTGCTGCCGGCTCTGTTTGGGCAGGGCCGCCCTGTGAGGCGTGCGGGGCCGCTACAGTCGGCCGTATGAGGTACCTGACCGCCGGGGAGTCACACGGGCCGCAGCTGACGGCCATCATCGAGGGACTGCCCTCCCAGCTTCCGCTCGGCAAAGCCGACATCGACCCGTGGCTGCGCCGGCGCCAGGGCGGGTACGGCCGCGGGCGACGCATGGTGATCGAGACGGACGAGGCACAGGTCCTCTCGGGGGTGCGGGCGGGCCGCACGACCGGCGCGCCGGTCACGCTGGTGATCGAGAACCGCGACCACCGCAACTGGACGGAGATCATGAGCCCGGAACCGGGCGGCGAGCCGCGCAAGAAGGCCCTGACAGATGCCCGGCCCGGGCACGCGGACCTGACCGGCGGAATCAAGTACCGCCATAAGGATCTGCGCGACGTGCTGGAGCGGGCCAGCGCCCGGGAGACGGCCGCACGGGTCGCGGTGGGCAGCGTGGCCCTGAAGCTACTGTCGGAGCTGGGCGTGGAGGGCGCAAACTTCGTGTCCAGCCTGGGCGGCATCGAGACGCGGGAGGCGTTCTCCTGGGACGCGCTGGACGCCATCGAGGCGTCGGACCTGCGCACACCGGATGCGGACGCAGCCGCGCAGATGCGCGAGCGGATCGATCAGGCGAAACGGGACGGGGACACGCTGGGCGGGATCCTGGAGGTGCGCTTCCGGGGCCTGCCGGTGGGCCTGGGCAGTTTCGTGCACGCGGACCGCAAGCTGGACGGGCGGATCGCGGCGGCGGTGCTGAGCGTGCAGGCGATGAAGGGCGTGGAGATCGGCCGGGCCTTCGAGAACGCCGTGAAGCCGGGCAGCGGCGTGCACGACGCGGTGCACTACCGGGAGGGCACGTACGCGCGGGACACGAACGGAGCGGGCGGCCTGGAGGGCGGCATGACGAACGGGGAGGACCTGATCGTGCGGGTCGCGATGAAACCCATCGCCACGCTGATGAAGCCGCTGCCGACCGTGAACGTGGTCACGCACGAGGCCAGCGATGCCGCGCGGGAACGCAGCGACACCACCGCCGTGCCGGCGGCCGGCGTGATCCTGCAGTGCGTGATCGGGTGGGTGCTGGCCGAGGCGATGCTGGAGAAGTTCGGCGGGGACACCCTGCCGGAGTTGCAGGAGCGGGTGGCGGCGGCGCGGGCGTACGCGCACGCGTACTGAAGGTCCGTGGAGTCCGGCGCGCCGGAGGGCGCATCCCTAAGTCCAGCCATAAGCCCCGCTGACCTGTTCGCGGGATGGGGCTGCCGTACACTGTCCCCCATGTTCACGGGCCTCATCGAACGGCCGGTCACGTGGGTGGCCCTGGCGGGGTTCATGGGAACCGGGAAAAGCCGCATCGGCTGGGAGCTGTCCCGGGCGCTGGCGCTGCATTTCGTGGACACCGACAAGCTGATCACGCGGGTGGTCGGCAAGAGCATCCCCGAGGTCTTCGCGCAGGAAGGCGAGGCGTTCTTCCGCGCCTGCGAGCGCGAGGTGGTGGGCCGCGTCACCCGGCTGGACCACGCGGTGATCAGCCTGGGCGGCGGGACCTTCATTCACGAGGAGAACCGCCGGGTGCTGCTGGAACGCGGGCCGGTGGTGGTGCTGTGGGCCAGCCCGGAAACGGTGTACCAGCGCACCCGGCACAGCGAGCGGCCCCTGCTGCGCACCGAGGACCCCCTGGAGCGCATCCGGACGCTGATGGACGAGCGCGAGCCGGTGTACCGGCAGGGCACCATTCACGTGCACAGCGACGGCCGGCCCAGCGAGGAACTGGTAGAGGAGATCATTGAGCGGCTGTGGTCGTGGAGTGACGTGCACCGCGCGTGGCCGGCGGAGGACACCGATCGGCCCGCGGAGGGCGTGCTGGTCGGGGACCGTGCGCCGGATTGAGGTCGGGGGGGGCGCGGCACCCTACGCGGTGGAGGTGGGGCCCGGGCTGCTGGGGGGGCTGCGGGTGCCGGAGCGGCAGGTCGCGCTGATCCACCCGGAGGATCTGCCGGCCGTGTGGGTGGCGCAGGCGCAGGCGAGCCTGAACCCGGTCGTGACGGTATCCGTGCCCGCGCGGGACGAGTGCAAGACCCTGGAGGTGTACGCCGGGGTGCTGTCGGCGCTGGCCGCGGTGAACCTGCCACGGGACGGCGCGGTGGTGGGCGTGGGCGGCGGGGCGGCCACCGACCTGGCCGGGTTCGTCGCGGCCAGTTACCTGAGGGGCGTGGCGTACTACTCTGCCCCGACCACGCTGCTGGGCATGGTGGACGCGGCGGTGGGCGGCAAGACCGGCGTGAACCTGCCGGAAGGCAAGAACCTGGTGGGCGCCTTCTGGCCGCCCCGGGCGGTGTGGTGCGACGTGGCGACGCTGGGTACGCTGCCGCCCGCGGTGTTCCGTGAGGGGGCGGCGGAGGCCTTCAAGCACGGTCTGATCTCCGATCCGGGCCTGATGGCTCGGGTGCTGTCCCCGGACTTCCGGCCGGACGGTCCCGGCCTGGAGGACACGGTGGCCGACGCCATCGCCGTGAAGGCGGGCGTGGTGACCCGCGACCTGTTCGAGCGGGGGGAGCGGGCCTTCCTGAATTTCGGGCACACGCTGGCGCACGCGTTGGAAGCGGTCACGCACCACGCGGTCCCGCACGGGGAGGCGGTGGGGTACGGCATGCACTACGCCGCGCGGCTGTCCCGGGCGCTGGGCGGTGAGGACCTGACCGGTCACACCCGCGCCTTCCTTGAGTGGCAGCGGCCCTCTCCCCTGCCGGCCCTGGAGTTCGGGGACCTGGCGCCCTTCATGGCGCGGGACAAGAAGGCCGATTCGGACGGCGTGCGCTTCGTGCTGCTGCCCGCGCTGGCGGCGCCGGAACTGGCGCGCGTGCCGGAGACCGTGCTGCGCGCCGAGTACCTGGGGTTCCAGGCGGACCTGGGGGCGCTGGGGCTGCTGCGCTGACGATCCGCCCGGCACTTGCTACGCTGGGCGCATGCTGCTCGTCCTGAACGGCCCGAACCTCAATCGCCTCGGCCGGCGTGAACCGGGCGTGTACGGCTCTCAGACCCTGGAGGACCTGGAACGCCAGTGCGAGGCGTGGGGGGCGGAACTCGGGGAGAGCGTCACCTGCCGCCAGAGCAACTACGAGGGCCAGCTCATCGACTGGATTCACGAGGCCGAGGAACAGGGCTACGACGGCATCGTCCTGAACCCGGGGGCGCTGACGCACAGCAGTTACGCGCTGCGGGACGCGATTGCCTCGCAGCCGCTGCCGGTCGTTGAGGTGCACATCAGCAACGTGGACGCCCGCGAGGCGTTCCGGCACGTCAGCCTGACCGCGCCGGTGTGCCGGGGCAAGATCAGCGGCCTGGGGTTCCTGGGCTACCGGCTGGCGATGGAGGCCCTGACCGAAAGCGCGTCCTGACATGACAAGCCGCGCACTCTGCCGGCGGGGTGCCTTCAGCCCTCCCAGCTTCTGAAAAAGCGCGACGCCCCATTTGGGGCGTCGCGGGTGCAGTGATTCTCAGGCGCTGGCGGGCGCTTCGGGGGACTCGGGGGCTGCGGCCGGAGCGGCCTGCTCGCCCTTGTCGGCGGCCTTGCTGCTCTGGTCGGCGGCCTCCTCGGCGCGTTCCTTCTTGGTCACGCCGGGTTTGGGGGCCATGATCATGTTCATGTCCATGCCCATCATGCTGGGCATCCCTTCGGGTGTGCCGATCTCGGCGAGGGCCTCGGCGACGCGGACCAGGATGCGCTCCCCGAGTTCGGGGTGGGTGCGTTCACGGCCGCGGAACATGATGGTGACCTTGACCTTGTGGCCGTCCTGCAGGAAGCGGCGGACGTGGCCGGTCTTCGTGTTGAAGTCGTGGTCGTCGATCTTCACGCGGAACTTGATGGCCTTGACTTCCGTGTGACGCGCGCGCTTGCGGGTCTCCTTTTCGTTCTGCTGCTGTTCGTAGCGGAACCGGCCATAGTCGAGCAGGCGGCAGACGGGCGGGACGGCCTGCGGGCTGACCATCACGAGGTCCAGGCCTTTCTCGCGGGCCATCTGCATGGCGTCGCGGGTGTCGATGATCCCGATCTGCTCCCCTTCGTCGCCGATCAGTCGGATCTGGCGCACGCGAATCTGCTCGTTGACCTTGTGTTCTTTCGCTATGTTCATCACCTCCGCCGCGCCCGGCGCACGCTGGCGCCCGGGCGGCGCCCCTCCGGCCACGGCCCCGTGCGGGGGGCGGTTTCGGGGCAAGTACCGCCGAGTTTACCACGCCGCACTCCCGCCCCGCTGACGGCGCCGCCGGACACCGGCGCGGGTCTGGCATGCTGGGGGGATGACAGGCACGGGCGACGCGGGGCAGGCGGTGGTCGAGCGGCGGTTCGGGCCCTGGGAGGCCCGGGACGTGGACCGGGAGGTGCTGCTCACCGACGGGCTGGGCGGGTTCTCGCTGGGAAGCCTGGCGGGCGTGCCGACCCGCTGTTACGGCGCGCTGAACGCCAGCCGGCGGCCGCCCGTGGACCGTTTCGCGCATCTGGTGGCGCCGCTGGAGGAACTGAGCGCGGCAGGGGGCGGAGAGGTGGCGCTGCACGCGCTGGAGGTCGCGCCGGACGCGTTCGAGGGCCGGGGGCTGGATCTGCTGGCCGGGGTGACGCTGCGGGACCTGCTGCCGGAACGCGAGCAGCTGTGGCGGGGCGTGCGGGTGACGCGCCGGGCGTTCATGCCACCCGGTTCAGGCACGGTCGTGTACCTGTACGACATCGAGGCCCGGGAGGCGGTCACCCTGACGCTGGGCGGGTTCTTCGTGGACCGGGACATGCATGACCTTCACCGCGGCGTCCCGGACCTGCGCGTGCAGGTGCAGGGGCGGCGGGCGGCCGTGACCGGGGGCCGGGGCACGCGGGTGCGGGTGGTGGCGCCGGACGCGGCCGTGCAGCCGCTGGAGGCCGCGCCCTTCCCGCAGCGGGTGTACTACCGCTATGACCGGGCGCGTGGCGAGCCGGACACCGAGACGGTGCTGGGCGCGCGGCTGTGGCAGGTGCAGGTGCCGGCGGGCGGCGCGCGGGTGGCGCTGGTGGTGTCGGCCGGCCTGGAGGGCCCGGACGTGCTGGACCCCTGGGCGGCGTACGCGCAGGAGACCGCGCGGCGCCGGGCGCTGGTGGAAGGCGCCTGGGCGGCCTCCGGCGTGCGGGACGAGGTGGTGGCGACCCTGGCGGTCGCGGCGGACGCGTACCTGGTGCAGCGGGCGCAGCCGCCGGGCCGCAGCGTGATCGCGGGATACCCCTGGTTCGCGGACTGGGGCCGGGACGCGATGATCTCCCTGACGGGCCTGACCCTGCTCACCGGCCGCGCCGCGGACGCGCGGAGCCTGCTGGGCACGTTCCTGCAGGCGCTGCGGCGGGGCCTGACGCCGAACAACTTCCACGAGGACGGCGGGGGCGCCGGGTACAACACGGTGGACGGCGCGTTGTGGCTGGTGGTGGCGCTGGAACGCTACGTGGCGCTCACCGGGGACCTGGGGTTCGCGCGGGAGGCGCTGCCGCAGGTGCGGGAGTTGCTGCGCTGGCACCTGGACGGCACGGACCACGGCATCCGCGCGGACCGGGAGGACGGGCTGCTGTGGTCGGGTGAGGCGGGCGTGCAGCTGACCTGGATGGACGTGAAGATTCACGACTGGGTGGTCACGCCCCGCAGCGGGAAGCCGGTGGAGATCCAGGCGCTGTGGCTGGGGGCTCTGGCGGCCGAGGAGAGGCTCTCGGAGGGGCTGGGTCAGGTGCCGGCCTGCTCGGCGGCGCTGGCGCGGGCGCGCGGGCAGTTCGGGAAGCTGTGGCGCGGCGAGCAGTTCGCGGACTTCCTGACGGAGGCGGGCGGCGCGGACCTGAGTGTGCGGCCGAACGTGGCGCTGGCGCTGGCGCTGCCGGACACGCCCGTCTCGGGGGTGCAGCTGGACCTGACACTGCGCCTGATCGAGTCGCAGCTGCTCACGCCGGTGGGCCTGCACACGCTGTCCCCGCTGGACGCGCGGTACCTGGGGAACTACGGCGGGGTGCGGGTGCAGCGGGACGCGGCGTACCACCAGGGCACGGTGTGGGCGTGGCCGCTGGCGTCGTATGTGGACCTGCTGCTGCGTGGGGGGGAGGTCGCGCGGGCCCGCGCGGCGCTGTCCGGGCTGTCCGGCCACCTCTGGGAGGCGGGGGTGGGGCACGTCTCGGAAGTGTTCAGCGGGGACAGCCTGCGGCCCGGGGGGTGCCCCTTCCAGGCGTGGAGCGTGGCGGAGTTCCTGCGCGCACACGTGCTGGTGGCGCAGGCCGAGAGCCGCGCGGGGGCCGCAGGGCCGGGCCCGACCTGAACCGGACCGGGCCGGGGAAGTGTCCGGCCCAGGCGGCCTTCTTCCCTTGACGTCAAACGGACACGAACCCTAGCATCCGGTCATGCCGTCCACCATGCCTCCCCTGCCCGCCGACGCCCTGGTCGTGGGCCTGGCCGTGGACGTCGCCGCCTTCGCCATTCACGACGGCGAACTCCGGGTCCTGCTCGTCCAGCGCGGCGAGGGCCCGCACCTGCGCGCCTGGGCCCTGCCCGGCGGCCTCGTGCACCCCGGAGAGGAACTCGCCCAGGCGTCCCTGCGCGTCCTGCACGACGAGACCAGCATGGACCTGGAACCCCGCCACCTGGAACAGCTGCACACCTTCGCGGAGGTCGGGCGGGACCCGCGCGGGCGAGTGGTGAGCGTGGCGCACCTCGCGGTCCTGCCGCACGGCACCGTGGCCGTGCAGGGCGGCAACGAGGTGCTGGGCGCGGAGTGGCTCAGCGCGCACAACCCGCCACCCCTGGCCTTCGACCACGCCGACATCCTGGCGCACGCGCTGGCGCGGCTGCAGGTGCGGCTGGAATACGCGAACCTGGCGCTGGAGTTCCTGCCGGAAGCCTTCACCCTGCCGGAGTTGCAGGGCGTGTACGAGGCGATCCTGAACCGTCAGCTCGACAAGCGGAACTTCCGCAAGAAGCTGCTCGCGCAGGGCGTCCTGACCCCCAGCGGGGAGCGGCGGTCCGGTGTGGGGCGCCCCGCGCAGCTGTACCGCCGCGCGAAACACGCCCGCACCGCCGCGCTGTAACCGCGCCCGGTCTCCGGCTCAGCCGGCGGTGACGGTGTGCCGGCGGGGCGTCAGGCCGCGTTCGCGCACCAGGGCCCGCACTTCCTGGCAGCGGCAGCCGCGGTAGGTGCACAGCAGGCCCTCCGGGTCGTGCTGCAGGAACCGCACCGTGGTGTCCACCAGGTCCCGCACGCGGTACAGCCGCAGCAGGGCGCTGCCCACGGTGACGCGGCGGTCGCGGCCGTGCAGCCACGGCAGCAGGTTGTCGAAGTCCGCCGAGCAGTTCGGGAAGGCAGTGGGCAGCACCTGCCCCTCCAGCGGCACGTACCGCGTGAGGTTCGGCACGCCCGCCACGTGCTCGCCGTAATGAATGGTGGTGTTGCTGCCGAAGTCCACGCCCATCAGCAGCGCGTACCCGTCCAGGTCGTACAGCGCCCCGACCGGCTGGTAGGGGCTGTCCAGCGTCTGCGCGGCCGTGATGGGCGCCGCCTGCGCGCCCAGGGCGATGAAGCTCAGCGTGGGGTGAAAGGACCGCAGCGCCTCGGGGCGCTCCACGAGGTCCTGCGGCACCCGCCCGATGTCCCGGCTCACGCGGCTGAGCCGGTGAAACGAGGACCGCGGCGTGGCGGTGGGCCGGGTGAGCAGGGTGTCGTAGGTGAAGGCCGGGGCGACCACCGTCCGGCAGCGCCGCGCCAGGGCGTCCACCAGGGCCGGGGCGCCGCCCTCCACCGTACCGAAGGCCCGGAGACTGGCGTGCACGATCACGTCCTGCGTTCCGTCCAGCCCCAGCCCGCTCAGCCCCTCGTCCAGATCCCGGGCCGTCACGGTCGGCTTGCGCAGCAGGTTCAACACGCCCGCAGCATAACCCTGAAGCCGCCCGCCCATCGGAACGGGCAGGCGGCTTCAGCTTGATTCGTGGGCTCAGGAGCAGATGCTCATTTCACGAACAGCATCTGGCGGTAGGTGGGCAGCGGCCAGTGCTTCTGGCTCACGATGCGTTCCAGGCGGTCGGCGGCGGCGCGGACCTGCTGCATGGCGGGAAGCACGTGGTCGCGCATGTGGTGGGCTTTTTCGTGCACCTCGTCGCCGCCCAGGGCCTCGTTCTGCTGGCGGAGTTCCTGCAGGGCGTCGTACAGGGTATCGCTGAGCTGCACGAGTTCCTTGGTGGTGCCGGTCGCGGCCTTGCTCTTGACCTCCACCTCGCCGAGTTCCGCGAGGTAGCTGAACGCGGCGGGCAGGATGGCGGTCTGCGCCATGTACTCGGTGGTTTCACCCTCGATGTTCACGGTCTTGAAGTAGATGTCGTACATGATTTCCTGGCGGGCAGCCAGTTCGCGTTCGTTCAGCACGCCGAAGTCACCGAAGAGCTTGAGGTTTTTCGGGCTGACGAGGGTTTCCACGGCGTCCAGGGTGGTGCGCAGGTTCAGCAGCCCCCGTTTCTTCTCGGCTTCCTCGTGCCAGTCGGTGCTGTAGCCGTCGCCGTTGAACACGATCCGCTGGTATTTCTTGTAGGTGTCCTTGACGACGTCCGTCACGGCCTGTTCCAGCGTGGCGCCCTTCTTGCCCAGGCGCTTTTGCAGGTCGGCGGTGAGCTGCGTGATGGCGTCGGCGGCGATCACGTTCAGCACCGTGATGGGGAAGGAGATGCTCTGGGAGGAACCCACGGCGCGGAACTCGAACTTGTTGCCGGTGAACGCGAAGGGGCTGGTGCGGTTGCGGTCGCCGGCGTGCACGGGGATTTCCGGCAGGACGCTGCTGCCCAGGCCCATCAGGCCGGTCTGCTTGCCGCGGCCGCCCTTGCCGCTCACGATCCGCTCGAAGATGTCGGTCAGTTCGCTGCCCAGGAAGATGCTGAGAATCGCGGGGGGCGCCTCGTTCGCGCCGAGGCGGTGGTCGTTGCTGGCGCTGGCCACGCAGGTGCGCAGCAGGTCCTGGTGGTCGTCCACGGCCTTGATGACGGCGGCGGCGAAGAACAGGAACTGCATGTTCTCATGGGGGGTGTCGCCCGGGTCGAGCAGGTTCTCGCCCGCGTCGGTGGCCATGCTCCAGTTGCAGTGCTTGCCGGAGCCGTTCACGCCCGCGAAGGGTTTTTCGTGCATCAGGCACACCAGGCCGTACTTGCGGGCAGTGGTGCGCAGGACCTGCATGATCAGCTGCTGGTGGTCGGCGGCGATGTTGCTGTGCTCGAAGATGGGCGCGATCTCGAACTGGCCGGGCGCAACCTCGTTGTGGCGGGTCTTGACGGGGATGCCCAGGGCGTACAGCTGCATCTCGGCGTCGGTCATGAAGCTCAGCACCCGGTCGGGAATCGCGCCGAAGTAGTGGTCCTCGAGTTCCTGCCCGCGGGGGGGTTTGGCACCGAAGAGGGTGCGGCCGGTCATGACCAGGTCGGGGCGGCGGTAGTAGTACTCCTCGGCGATCAGGAAGTACTCCTGTTCGGCGCCCAGGCTGCTGCTCACGCGGGTGCCCTCGCTGGCGCCGAAGAGTTCCAGGGCGGGCGTGACGGCCTTGTTCAGCGCCTCGATGGACCGCAGCAGCGGAATCTTGAGGTCCAGCGCCTCACCGGTCCAGGAGGCGAACACGCTGGGGATGCACAGGGTGGCGCCGTTGGCGTGCCGGATGATGAACGCGGGGCTGCTGGGGTCCCAGGCGGTGTAGCCGCGCGCCTCGAAGGTGGCGCGCAGGCCGCCGGAGGGGAAGCTGCTGGCGTCCGGTTCGGCCTGGATGAGTTCCTTGCCGGAGAAGGACATGATGGCCACGCCGTCCCCGGCGGGGTTCAGGAAGCTGTCGTGCTTCTCGGCGGTGGAGCCGGTGAGCGGCTGGAACCAGTGGGTGTAGTGCGTGGCGCCTTTCTCCATCGCCCAGGTTTTCATGGCCAACGCCACGGTGTCGGCGATGCTGCTGTCCAGCGTCTCGCCGCGTTCCACGGTCGCCTGGAGTTTGCGGTAGTCGGGTTTGCTCAGGCGGGCCTTGAGCTGATCCAGGGTCAGGACGTCGCTGGCGAACAGGCTG
This sequence comes from Deinococcus ficus, assembly GCF_003444775.1. NCBI lineage: Bacteria > Thermotogati > Deinococcota > Deinococci > Deinococcales > Deinococcaceae > Deinococcus > Deinococcus ficus. The sequence goes on from NZ_CP021081.1 coordinate 2,054,706, forward strand.
TTCACGAGTTCGCTGGGTGTGGCGGTCTGCTGGGCGTCCACGCGCCAGTTGCGGGCGGCGGAGTTGACGTCGAAATCCTGGTTCATCGGGGTCTCCTGAAGGGGAAGGGGGCCATGGTCCGGGCGCGGGGCGCGCGCCTGCTGTCAGCTGACTATAGGCGCGCCCTGTCCGGGACCGCAATGCAGATTTGGACAAGCTGCACCGATTTACCCTCTCGCCGGACGTCATGGCCGGACACTCTGCATTTTGTTCCGTTTTTTCCGAACGCTTTTCCAGTCTGGCCTGTACACTGTGAGGACTTGCCCGCCCTGGCTCCCCGCCCGTTCCTGGAGGTTTCCGTTTCATGTCCACCCTGCCGCCCGTCCCGACCGCCGAAGCCCTGCTGAACACCATGCGCGAGCAGGACGTGAAGTTCCTGCGCATGCAGTTCACGGACATCCTGGGCACCACCAAGAACGTTGAGGTGCCCGAACGGCAGTTCGAGAAGGCCCTGCGGGGCGACGTGACCTTCGACGGCAGCGCCATCGAGGGCTTCACGCGGGTGGAGGAATCCGACATGCTGCTGCGCCCGGACCTCTCCACCTTCGCGGTGTACCCGCAGTTCTCCCGCGACCCGCGGGATCCGGACGACCGCGGCCGGGTGGCGCGACTGATCTGCGACGTGACGCTGCCGGACGGCACGCCGTTCGAGGGGGACCCCCGACAGGTGCTGCGCCGGCAGGTGGACCGGGCCAGGGCCCTGGGCTTCGAGATGTTCGTGGGCACCGAGCCGGAGTTCTTTCTGTTCGAGCGCACCCCGGACGGGCGGGGCACCACGGTCACGCACGACAAGGCCGGGTACTTCGATCTGGCGCCCATCGACCAGGGCGAGCGGGTGCGTCGGGACATCGTGAACAAGCTGCTCGCCATGGGCTTCGACATCGAGGCGGCGCACCATGAGGTCGCGCCGGGGCAGCAGGAGATCGACTTCCGGTACGCCCCGGCGCTGGAAACCGCCGACCGGATCGCGACCTTCAAGTTCGTGGTCAAGCGCGTGGCGCTGGAGCACGGCCTGCTGGCGAGCTTCCTGCCCAAGCCGATCGCGGGCGTGTCGGGCAGCGGCATGCACTGTCACCTGAGCCTGTTCCGGGATGGCGTGAATGCCTTCGCCGATCCGGAGGGGGAGCACGGCCTGTCCCGGGCGGGCCTGCAGTTCATCGCGGGCCTGCTGGAGCACGCCGAGGGCATGACGGCCGTGACGAACCCCCTCGTGAACAGCTACAAGCGGCTCGTGCCGGGCTTCGAGGCGCCGGTGAACGTGGCCTGGAGCACCAGCAATCGCTCGGCTCTGGTCCGCATTCCCGCCAAACGCGGCGCGAGCACCCGCGCGGAACTGCGCATGCCGGACGCGAGCTGCAACCCCTACCTGGCGCTGGCGGTGATTCTGGCCTCCGGGCTGGACGGCATCGAACAGGATCTGGAGCCGCCGCCCGCCATTCAGCGCAACATCTTCAAGATGACCGTGCGCGAGAAGCGGCATCACCGGGTGCGTGAACTGCCCACTGATCTGCGTGAGGCGGTGGACGAACTGGAGAAGGACGGCGTGGTGGCTGCGGCCCTGGGCGAGCACGTGCTGACGCACTTCGTGCGGGCCAAGCGCGCCGAGTGGCAGGAGTACAGCCAGACGATTCACGCCTGGGAACTGGACCGCTATCTGGACCTGGTCTAGGGGGCAGTTTCGGGCCGGGCCGCTTGCGCCGAAGGCGGAAAAGTTCACGACATGCACCTTCACGTTCAGGGGGTGCACAACTTTATTGCTTAAGAAGTCTACTCCTGGGCAATCACGCTCGGCTCTACCGGAGGGGGGTCCCGGATCGTTGCGTCCAGAAAGGTGAAGTTTGCATTGACTTCAGCTAAAGGGCTGCCTACAATCTGCGCATCTCAACACCAGCGGAGCGGGTCAAGTGACCCCGCCTCGTTTCATATCCGGAGGACTCATGAAGAAAAGCGCCCTCAGTCTCGCCATCATCGCCGCCCTCAGCCTGGGCAGCGCCAACGCTGCGACGGTCATCAAGATCGCCAGCCTGAGCCCCCTGTCCGGCGGTCAGAGCGACCTCGGCACCCAGATCAAGAACGGCGCCCAGCTCGCCGTCAACGAGTACAAGGCCCAGTTCGCCAAACTCGGCTTCGACCTGCAGCTCGTCGGCTACGACGACCAGGCTGACCCCGCCACCGGCACCGCCGCCGCGCGCAAGATCGCCGCGGACCGCAGCATCCTCGCGGTCGTCGGCACCCTGAACAGCGGCGTCGCCATCCCCAGCAGCGAGGCCCTCAAGGCCGCCCGCGTCGCCATGGTCTCCCCCGCCAACACCGCCAACCAGGTCACCGACCGCGGCCTGGCGAACATGAACCGCATCGTCGCCCGTGACGACGCGCAGGGCCCCGCCGGCGCCAACTTCATCCAGGGTACCCTGAAAGCCAAGAAGGTCTACGTCCTGAACGACAAGACCGCCTACGGCGAAGGTCTGGCCAAGGAAGTCGAGAAGGCGCTGAAGGCCAAGGGCGTGGCCGTGGCCGCGAACGAAGGCACCGAGGAGAAGAGCGACTTCTCCAGCATCATCGCCAAGATCAAGCTGCAGAACCCCGACGCCATCTACTTCGGCGGGATTTACAACCAGGTGGGCGTGTTCGTCAAGCAGCTGCGTGAAGCGGGCATCAACACCCCCGTCGTCGGCGGGGACGGCCTGGACAGCAGCGAGCTGGCCACCATCGCCGGCGCCGGCGCGAACAACATCTACTTCACCACCGTGGCCGCCCCCATCGAGGCGCTCCCGGCCGCCAAGACCTTCGCCGCGAACTACCAGAAGGCCTTCGGCAAACCCGCTCAGGGCTTCGGCGCCTTCGGCTACGACGCCGCCAAGGTCGTGCTCCAGGGCGTCCTGAAGGCCGTCCAGACCAACAAGAACAAGCTCCCCACCCGCACCCAGGTGGAAACCGCGATCCGCAAGGGCAGCTTCACGGGCCTGCTCTCCGGCAACGTGAGCTTCAACAGCGTCGGCGACCGCAAGGCCGCGACCCTGTACGTGATGAACGTCACGGGCGGCAAGTACAAGCTGTCCACCAGCGTCGCCGTCAAGCCCGCCAAGCAGTAAGGGGTTCGGGGGTCATGCCCCCGATCAACGCAGTGAGAGGGCCGGGCCACTTCCCGGTCCTCTCCTTTCCTTTGCCGTCCCGCGCCCTGAGCCGGCCAACCATCTCGGACATTGCCGGGTTCTGGCGCAGCCGCCCAGACAGTGACGGTCCAGACAATCCACATTTCCCTAGAATTAGGGCTGTCTACCCTATCTCCCGCCCGCCACGGGCCGCGCCGCCGGCGCGCCCTCCCTGGCCCAGGCCGACCCATTGCATTTTTCACCCCGCTTCCCCGGCCTGAACGCCTCACTTCTCCCGGACAGCTCCCGGCTGTCCCCGCTGGCCCCCGGCCCGACGCCCTTATTTCGCCCTCCCCTGAAACACCGGAAAGGAGTTGAGTTTTTTGGATCTTGCCACCCTGTTGCCGTTCCTGGTGAACGTGATCGCAGGCGGCCTCGTGCTGGGGTTCGTGTACGCCATCATCGCCCTGGGGTACACCATGGTGTACGGCGTGCTGCAACTCATCAACTTCGCGCACAGTGAGGTCTTCGTGACCGGCGCCGTCGTGGGGTTCGAGGTCTTCCGCGTCCTGAGCCCCACCGGCATGAACGGCTACCTGCAACTCCTGATCGCGCTGCTGGCCGCCATGCTCGTTTCCGGGCTGCTGAACGTGCTGATCGAACGCCTCGCGTACCGCCCGCTGCGCAATGCCCCCAGGCTGGTGCCGCTGATCACCGCCATCGGCGTGTCCCTGATCCTCCAGGACGTCCTGCGCGTCATCGAGGGCTTCCAGGGCCGCTTCGACCTGACCTACCAGCTGCCCGCCGCGTTCGGCACGAAGTTCTGCGCGACCGGCAGCAGTTGCGCCGCGCTGGGCGACGTCCTGCGCCGCATCGGTCTGGACCTGCAGCTCAAGGACGTCATCGTGATCGTGGTGTCGCTGCTGAGCCTGGCCTTCCTGAACTACATCGTGAACCACACCCGCATGGGCAAGGCCATCCGCGCCACCGCGCAGGACCGCGTCACCGCGGGCCTGATGGGCATCGACAGTGACCGCATGATCAGCGCCACCTTCCTGATCGGCGGGGCGCTGGGCGGCATCAGTGGCGTGCTGTTCGGCATGAAGTTCGGCACGGTCAACGCCTACAGCGGCTTCGAGCCGGGCATCGTGGCCTTCACCGCCGCCGTGCTGGGCGGCATCGGCAGTATTCCCGGCGCGGTCCTGGGGGGCCTGGCGCTGGGCGTGATCCAGAACCTGATCGGCGGGGCGTTCAGCGTCCTGGGCGGCCTGATGGGCAGCGCGAACGTGGAGAGCATCGACGCGTCCTACCAGCGCATCGGGGCGTTCATCGTGCTGGTGCTGATCCTGATCTTCAAACCGACCGGCCTGCTCGGCAAGAGCAACGTGGAGAAGGTATGACCACCACTTCTGCCACCTCGACCGGCCCGGCCGCCCTGCGCCGCCGGAACACCCAGCCCGACCGCACCATCCTGCTCGTGCTGTTCTTCCTGATCACCAGCGCGGCCCTGCTCGTCTCGCACAACGGCGAACTGCTCGGGCAGCTGGGCGCGCTGGGCACCGTGCTGAAAAACCCCATCGTGGAAGCGTTCATGGTGAGCCTGTTCCTCGCCAACGTGCTGTTCGCGTACCTGTGGCGCGCCGCACCCTGGGCCAAGGCCCTGGTGGGCGTGGGCAGCCTGCTGTTCGTGCTGCCCTACGCCGGGAAGGAAGACGGCAGCCTGCTCGACCTGAGCATCTCGATCATGATCTTCGCCGCACTGGCGCTCGGCCTGAACATCGTGGTCGGCCTGGCCGGCCTGCTCGACCTGGGGTACATCGCCTTCTTCGCCGTGGGCGCATACGTCTGGGGCGTGTTCGGCAGCAGCCGTCTGGGCGAGATCCTCAAGTACTTCGGCGAGAACCCCGGCGCCGCCGCCACGCCCAGCCTCGCGTTCGGGATCGTGCTCACCCTGGTCGGCGCGGCCCTCTTCCAGTGGCTGCGCCGCCCCGGCCGCGCCCCCACCGATGAAGGCACCAGCCTGCTGCAGGGCGCCGGTCTGGTCGCCGCGTCCCTGGTGGCGCTGGTGCTGGGGCGCGCGCTGTTCAACCAGGGCGAGAAGTCCTGGAGCACCGCCACCATGTGGATCGTGGCCCTGGGCCTGGTGCTGCCGCTGGTGGTGTACTTCATCCAGCGCCTGCGGGGCCGCCGGGTCCTGGCGAACCTGCACAACTACAAGCAGTTCCTGGCCGCACTGGCCGCCGTGATGGGCTTGGTGCTGATCACGCGGTCCATCGCCATCTTCGCCGCGCCGGGCGCGGCCAGCATCGCCTCGGGCATTAACCAGAACTTCTTCTGGCTGTTCCTGGCGCTGAGCATCATGGCGGCCGCGCTGGTCGGCGTGCTGATCGGCCTGCCGGTGCTGAAACTCAAGGGCGACTACCTCGCGATCATCACGCTGGGCCTGGGTGAAGTGATCCGCGTGCTCGCCAACAACCTGGACCTGTACACCGCCGGGTCACAGGGCATCAACGGCATCAAGAGCGCGTACGTGCCGTGGTTCGACGCGCTGTCCCGCGCGGTGGGCTTCACGGAAGACCAGTTCTACCTGGTGTTCCTGTACTTCCTGGTGCTGGTCATGATCGGCCTGATCCTGCTGGTGAACGTCCGCCTGGACAAGAGCCGCATCGGCCGGGCCTGGATCGCCATCCGTGACGACGAGGTCGCCGCGCAGGCCATGGGCGTGCCCCTCATGCAGACCAAACTGATCGCCTTCGCCACCGGCGCGAGCTTCGCCGGCGTGATGGGGATGATCTTCGCCGCGAAACAGGCCTTCGTCAGCCCGGAAAGCTTCATCCTGAACCAGAGCATCTCCGTGCTGAGCATGGTGATCCTGGGCGGCATGGGCTCCTTCCCTGGCGTGATCTTGGGCGCGGCCGTGGTGACCCTGCTGAACCTGCGCATCCTGCCGGGCATCGGCGAGGCCAGCGCCAACGTGCCCTGGATTCCCCAGCAGGCGAACCCGGGTCAGCTGCAGCGCCTGATCTTCGGCGCGATCCTGGTGGGCATGATGCTCCTGCGCCCCGAAGGGCTGCTGCCGAACAAGCGGCGCACGCTCGAACTGCACCAGGACGAGGTGGAAGGCGGCGTGAACGCCGACCAGGACGACGACAGTGCGCGCGGAGCCGGCGGCGACCTGGTGCGCGGCACCGGCGACGTGTACAGCGCGGGCCTGGAGTCCGTGAACGAAGACGAACGGGCAGGGGGCGCGAAGTGACCGCCAGCAACAGCAACATTCTAGACGTGCAGCACGTCACCAAGGAATTCGGCGGACTGACCGCCGTGAACGACGTGACCATGCAGATCCCCGCGCGCAGCATCGTGAGCGTCATCGGGCCGAACGGCGCGGGCAAGACCACCTTCTTCAACATGATCACCGGCATCTACACGCCCACGCGCGGCAGCATCCGCCTGGACGGGCAGGAACTCGTGGGCCTGCGCCCCGACGAGGTCACCACCGCCGGCATCGCCCGCACCTTCCAGAACATCCGCCTGTTCTCCACCATGAGCAGCGAGGAGAACATCATGGTGGGCCGCAACGCCCGCCTGAAAAGCGGCTTCATCGACGCCGTGCTGCGCACCCGCCGCTTCCACGAGTCCGAACGGGAAGCGCAGGACGCCGCGCGGGTCATGCTGGACTTCGTGGGCCTCAGCAAGTGGCGCAACGAACTGGCCACCAACCTCCCGTACGGCGACCAGCGCAAACTGGAGATCGCCCGCGCACTGGCCACCACCCCGAAACTGATCCTGCTGGACGAACCGGCCGCCGGCATGAACCCCCGCGAGACCGAGGACCTCAAGGCCCTGATCCGCCGCATCCGTGACGACCTGGGCGTGACGGTGTGCCTGATCGAGCACGACATGCGCCTGGTGATGACCCTGTCCGAACACATCACGGTGCTGGATTACGGCACCAAGATCAGCGAGGGCCTGCCCCACCAGGTCCGCAACGACCCGCGCGTGATGGAAGCGTACCTGGGGCGCGGCACGGCCGCCGGCGAGTACGGCAAGGAGGCCCGACTGTGACCGCCAGTGCACCGCAACCCGCCGCGCCCGCCACCGGCACCCGCATGCTGGACCTGCAGGACATCCACACGTACTACGGGCACATTCACGCGCTCAAGGGCGTGAGCATGCACATCAACCAGGGTGAGATCGTGGCCCTGATCGGCGGCAACGGCGCCGGGAAGACCACCACCCTGCGCACCGTGAGCGGCATGATGAAACCCCGCAGCGGCCAGCTCAGCTACCAGGGCGGCAGCATCGCCGGGGTGCCCGCGCACCGGATCATGCAGCAGGGCATCTCGCACGTGCCCGAGGGCCGCCGGATCTTCCCGCAGCTGACCGTGCGCGAGAACCTGGAGGTGGGCGCGTACACCGTGACCGACAAGGCCACCGTGGAGCAGCGCATCCAGGAGGGCTTCACCTTCTTCCCGCGCCTGAAAGAGCGCGAGAACCAGCTGGGCGGCACCATGTCCGGCGGGGAGCAGCAGATGCTCGCCATCGCCCGCGCGCTGATGGTGAACCCCAAGCTGCTGCTGCTGGACGAGCCGAGCATGGGCCTGTCGCCGCTGTTCGTGGAGGCGATCTTCGACATCATCGGGCTGCTCAACCGCGAGCGGGGCACGACCATCCTGCTGGTGGAGCAGAACGCGAACATGGCCCTGAGCATCGCGCACCGCGCGTACGTGCTGCAGACCGGCGAGATCAAGCTGAGCGGCAACGCGCAGGACATCGCGCAGGACGAGAGCGTGCGCAAGGCGTACCTCGGCGAGGACTGAGCGGCACAAGCAGTTCACAGGGCAGAGGGCCGGAATGGGAAAACCGTTCCGGCCCTGGCATTTATGGGTCCATTCGCCGACCAAGTGAACCAACATGATTCGTGACACAGTCCACAAATGAGGCAGCGGCCTGATCAGCCCGCCCCTATACTCGCCGGGCCTCGCAGGGGTCTGCGCGCCGTCCAGCACGTCATCCGTGCTGCGGCGCCTCATGCCCTGTGACCGCCCGGCGGGCCGCCTGACACCTCTGCCCGCTGCGCTCCCAATCCCGGTCGTCCCCTCAGGAGTCCAGCATGAAATCCCTCGTTACCCTCACGTCCGCGCTGCTGCTCACCACCGTCTCCCCCGCCAGGGCCCTGACCCCCATGATCGACTGCGCCGCCGACCCCGGCAACATCCGCTGCGTCACCCGCGACCTCGGCGACTCGGCCGGCACGATCGGCAGCGGCCCGGCCATCTACCAGGGCGGCACCGACGTCCTGCGTGGCGGCTTCGTCACCTCGGACGGCCGCACCCTGATCGTCGCAGTGGAAACCCTGCGCAACGACGACCAGTTCGGGGCGGTCATGGCCATTGACCTGAACACCGGGAACCGCACCCTGATCAGCGGGTACCTGAACAGCATCCAGCGTGCCGGGAAGGGCGTGAAGGCGCAGGGTGACCGTGGCGACACCCTGGACCTGTACACGCTGGGAAACGTCACTGACGTCAAACCCCTGCCCGACGGGTCGCTGGTCGCGTACGCCGGGCAGGCCATCCGGATTGACCCGGCCACCGGGGACCGCACGCTGCTGTGGACGCCCGTCACGGCCGGCGACACCCGCGTGCGCGACACGGTGGAGGTCAAGTACCGCGCCTCGAACACCTCCACGGCGTCCGGCGGCGGGTCCAGCAGCGCGCCCGGCGGCACGATCAGCACCCCGGTCGGGAACGTGAACGTGGGCGGCTTCCTGGGGGGCCTGTTCGGCGGCCAGAAGCCCGCCGCTCCGGCCCAGCCTGCCCCCGCCTCGGCGGCCGGTCCCGGCAACGGTTACTTCTGCCGTCAGACCGACGAGAAGGCGCCGCTGCCGGCCCTGCCCAGCCACTACATGCACGTGGACGCCCAGGGGAACATCTACCTGATGGGCAGCAACAGCCCCATCGGGGCGGGCTTCGCGCTGTTCAAGCTGGACGCGAAGAACGACTACCGCTGCACGGCCATCTCCCGCTTCAACGCGGATGGCGACGACGTGCTGGGCGGCGGCATTCCCTGGACGAACTCCAGCATGGGCTCCGGCCCGCAGTTCGGGAATTTCGCGCTGAACGGCGCCACCCTGTACGCGTCCGGTGGGCCCAACCCGAACTACATGGTTGTGGGCGTGGACCTGCGGACCGGGGAGCGCCGGCTGGTGTCCGGGCAGACGCACGAGGGCGGCGCGCAGATCTTCAAGAAGGGCCAGGGCAGCGGCCACATCGGCAGCATGCTGACCTTCAGCGGAGGGAAGCTGTACACCACGCAGGAGCAGGTGAAGGCCGAGGCGTTCACGCTGGTGCAGATCGACCCGGCCAGCGGGGACCGCACCATCCTGCTGCCGGCCAAGAACACTCCGCTGGCGCGCGGGTTTGCGTCGAACGTGACACTGTATGCCGTGCCGAACAGCGACCAGCTGCTCGTGTGGTTTAACGGGGCGCTGCACGTGCTGGACCCGAAGACCGGGCAGAACTTCATTCTGTCCCGCTGAGGCCTGGCCTGCGGTGTCCTCTCCTCGCTTCCCCTCTGGAGGTCTTCCCATGCGCCTGATTCCGACCCTGCGTCTGCTGCCGCTGGCACTGCTGCTGGCGGCCTGCGCCCCCGTCATCGAGTCCAACCTAGACACCGCCCGCCTGCCGGCCGCGACGGAGTTCGGGCCGCACAACCACCGCCTGGAGTGGTGGTACCTGAGCAGCGCGCTGCCCGAAGAAGGGCTCGCCTTTCACTGGGCGATCTTCCGGGTGCTCTCGCCAGACCTGCCGGTGCCCGGGTTTTTCTCCAACGTGATGGTCACTGACCTCAAAACGGGTCAGGTCACCTTCCAGGAACTGAAGCCGGGCCTGGGCACGGCGTCCTTTCCTCCGCTCAACCTGGGGCATGGCGGGTGGACACTCACGCAGGACACGGTGAACGCCCCGTTCAAGCTGGAGGCCGGTCCCCTGAAGCTCCGCCTGACGCCGGCCAAAGCGCCGATGATTCATCCGCCGGGGTTCAGCGGGGCGCCGGAGACGGGGTTCATGGCGTACCAGGGCATCACGCGCCTGAACTTCACGGGTGAGGTGGCCGGGCGGCCTGTGCAGGGGCAGGCGTGGTTCGATCACCAGTGGGGCACGCAGGTGCCGGGCCGTTCGGGGGTATGGGACTGGTTCAGCATTCAGCTGGACAACGGGCAGGACGTCATGGTGTACCGCACCCGCACCCCGGACGGGCGGGTGGTGCAGGTGATCGCCAGCATCGTGGACGCGCAGGGGGTGGCCCGCGCCGCGACGAACGTGACGCTGGAGCCCGCCGCGGAGTGGACGGGGCGCACCGGCTACCGCTACCCACAGTCCTGGCGGCTGAAAGCGGACGAGTTCGACCTGACGGTGCAGGCGGTGCGGGCCGAGCAGGAGCTGCTCAGCCAGACGACGCGGATCGCGTACTGGGAGGGCGCGGTGCAGGTGACGGGAACCTTCCAGGGCGGGCTGGCAGCGGGCCAGGGCATGATGGAGATCGTGGGCGGAACCTTGCCTTGACGCGTTGAGGGTGCGCCACTGGGCGGGGATCGTCACCCCGCCCACGCTCGTAAAACGTCAATAAACTTGACATGACCACGCTCAAGTTTCAGAATGAAGGCCGTTTGACCACTGCCTTCATTTCCGTTCCTGACCGGAGGTCCAACCTTGAACCCTGAACGCTTCACCGAGGCCAGCGCCGTGGCCATCAACGCCGCCCAGGCCCTCGCCCAGCAAAACCACCACCAGAACCTCACCCACTTTCACGTGCTGCGCGCCCTGCTGGACAACGACACCGCCGCCCGCGCCATCACCCAGGCCGGCGGAAACCTTCAGGAGGCCCGCGCGGCACTGGACGCCGAACTCGCCAAACTGCCCAAGGTGCAGGGCGGTGGCGGGCAGCTGTACCTGGACCCCGCCCTGAACCGCGCCTTCGCCAAGGCCGACACCCTGGCCGGGCAGCTCGGGGACAGCTTCGTGGCGGCCGACGCGCTACTGCTCGCCCTGCGCGGCGAGTACCGCGGCCGCGGCCTGCCCACCGAGACCGACCTGAACCGCGCCATCACCGAAGCCAGGAAGGGGAAAACCGTGACGAACAAGACCAGTGAGCAGCAATTCGACGCCCTCGCCAAGTACGGCGTGGACCTCACCCAGCGCGCCCGGGACGGCAAGTTCGACCCCGTGATCGGCCGCGACGAGGAGATCCGCCGCGCCATGCAGATCCTGCTGCGCCGCACCAAGAACAACCCCGTGCTGATCGGCGAGCCCGGCGTCGGCAAGACCGCCATCGCCGAGGGCCTCGCCATCCGCATCGTGCAGGGCGACGTGCCCGAGGGCCTGAAGAACAAGCGCATCGTGAGCCTGAACATGGGCAGCCTGCTGGCCGGCGCGAAATTCCGCGGCGAGTTCGAGGAACGCCTCAAGGGCGTGGTGGACGAGGTCGTGCAGTCCGCCGGCGAGATCATCCTGTTCATCGACGAGCTGCACACCATCGTGGGCGCCGGCAAGACCGAGGGCAGCCCGGACGCCGGGAACATGCTCAAGCCCGCCCTGGCGCGCGGGGAACTGCACATGATCGGCGCGACCACCCTGGACGAGTACCGCGAGATCGAGAAGGACGCCGCCCTGGAACGCCGCTTCCAGCCGGTGTTCGTCGAGGAACCCACCGTGGAGGACACCATCAGCATCCTGCGCGGGATCAAGGAAAAGTATCAGACGCACCACAACGTGGAGATCACCGACCCTGCCCTGGTCGCCGCCGCGCAGCTCAGCAACCGCTACATCACCGACCGGCAGCTGCCGGACAAGGCCATCGACCTGATCGACGAGTCCGCCGCGCGCCTGCGCATGGCGCTGGAATCCAGCCCGGAACGCATCGATCAGCTGCAACGCCGCAAACTGCAGCTGGAAATCGAACGCGAGGCGCTGAGGAAGGAAAAGGACCAGGACTCCCAGAACCGCCTGCTGGACATCGAGGAGAGCCTCAAGGGCATCACCGACGAACTGAACGAGGTCCGCAGCCGCTGGGAGGGCGAACGCAAGGAGGTCGCGCAGCTGCGCGAGAAACGCGAGGCGCTGGACCAGGTGCGCACCGACATCGAGAAGGCCAAACGCGACTACGACCTGCAGCGCGCTGCTGAACTGGAGTACGGCCAGCTGCCGTCCCTGCAGAAAGACGTCGAGGACCTGGAGAGGAAACTCAAGGGCGCCGAGTTCGCGCACACCCAGGTCACGGAGGAGGACGTCGCCAGGGTCGTCAGCCGCTGGACCGGCATTCCCGTGAGCAAGCTCATGGAGGGTGAACGCGAGAAGCTGCTGCGGCTTGAAGAGGCCCTGCACGGCCGCGTGATTGGCCAGGACCGCGCCATCGTGAGTGTCGCGGACGCCATCCGCCGCGCCCGGGCCGGCCTGAACGACCCGAACCGTCCGCTGGGCAGCTTCATGTTCCTGGGCCCCACCGGCGTGGGCAAGACCGAACTTGCCAAGGCCCTGGCGGAATTCCTGTTCGACAGCTCGGACGCCATGGTCCGCCTGGACATGAGCGAGTACATGGAGAAGCACACCGTGGCCCGCCTGATCGGCGCCCCTCCCGGGTACGTGGGCTACGAGGAAGGCGGCCAGCTGACCGAGGCGGTGCGCCGCCGGCCCTACAGCGTGATCCTGCTCGACGAGATTGAGAAGGCCCACCCGGACGTGTTCAACGTGCTGCTGCAGGTGCTGGACGACGGCCGCCTCACCGACGGGCAGGGCCGCACCGTGGACTTCCGCAACACCCTGATCATCCTGACGAGCAACATCGGCTCGCCGTTGATCCTGGAGATGCAGCACGCCGGCGAAAGCCCCGACGCGATCCGTGAGGCGGTGCTGGGCGAACTGCAGCAGAACTTCCGCCCGGAATTCCTGAACCGCGTGGACGACATCATCGTGTTCGACGCGCTGACGCAGGCCGACTTGCACAAGATCGTGGACATTCAGATGCGCGGCCTGATCCGCCGCCTTGCCGAGCGCCGCGTCACGCTGCACATGACCGAGGCCGCCAAGGACAAACTTGCCGAACTCGGCTACGATCCGGCCTTCGGCGCGCGGCCCCTGAAACGCGCTATCAGCAAGGAAGTGGAGACGCCGCTGGCCCGCGAGATCCTGCAGGGCAAGGTGCCGGACAGCAGCTCCCTGACGGTGGATTACCACGATGGACGCTTCACGTTCGGCGCCGGCAGCCTGAACTGACCCCGATCCCCGCTCTCCCCTGCCCCGGCCGTCCCGCCGGGGCAGCTTCACTGTGGCCTCAATTCCACCGGGCGCGCTGCCCTGCATGAAGTCCCGCTGAACGGCCGCCCAAGACACGGCTCAGCCCGGCGCGGCAGACTGGGCCTCATGGCAGACATTGCAAGGAAGGCGAGCGCCCACTGGCAGGGCGACCTGAAAAGCGGCAAGGGCACGGTCAGCACCGGGAGCGGCGTGCTTCAGGAAGCGCAGTACAGCTTCGGCACGCGCTTCGAGAACGGGGCGGGCACCAACCCGGAAGAACTCCTCGCCAGCGCACACGCCGGGTGCTTCACCATGCAGCTCAGCGCCCTGCTGAGCAACCACGGGCACGCCGTGGAGGACCTGCACACCGACGCGACCTGTGAGATGACCCGCGACGGCGCCGGCTTCCGCGTGAGCGCCATGCGCCTCACCGTGCGCGGCAAAGTCACCGGGTCCGACCAGGCCGACTTCGAGGAGCACGTGAAGCAGGCGGCCGAACTGTGTCCCCTGAGCCGCGTGATGAAGGGCAACGTGGAGATCACCCACGAGGCGATCCTCGAAAGCTGAATACCTAAAGATGACCGGGGCACGCGGCTCAACTCGCGTGCCCCGGTTGCCTTGTATGCAGAAGTGCAGGCCGCCCGGGTTGCCCGGAGCGGCCTGCGTGGGGTGGGGCTCAGCGCTGGGTGGTGCCGGTCGTGGTGGTTGTGCCGGTGGTGGTGCCCGTGGTCACGGTGTGCGTTTCCACGTAGCGGCGCCCGGTCAGGCCCGCGAGGCCGAGCAGGCCGGCGAGGCCCAGCCAGCCCCAGTCGGTGGCGCCGTCGGTGGCGCCCTGGTTGTCGGCGGTGGTGGTCTCGCTGGTGGCGACGTCGTTCTCGGCGTCCTGAGCGAGGGCGCTCATGGGAATCGCCAGGGCGGCGGTCACGGCCAGGGCCTTCAGCAGGTTCTTCGTCATGGGGGCAGTGTGACGCACGCGACCTTCACTTACACCCCGCCGGGCTTGAGGAAATCTGCATACAGGGTGCGACCCTCAGGCCCGCGAGCCGGCCGCCGCCCACACCGCCCCGACCGCTTCCTCCACGCTCTTTACGCCGGCTACGCCGTCCAGTCCGGGCGGCACGATCAGGCGGGTGTACCCGGCGCGGCCGGCCTCCTCGGCGCGGCGCAGCGCGGCCTGCGTGCTGCGCACCTCGCCGGCCAGCCCCACCTCGCCGAACACCGCGACGTTCCCCGGCAGGGCGCGGCCCACCACCGCCGAGTACACCGCCAGCGCCACCGCGAGGTCCAGTCCCGGGTCCGGGACCTTCAGGCCCCCCGCGAGATTCACGTAGACGTCCAGGCCGCCCAGCGTGAGGTCCAGCCGGCGTTCCAGCACCGCCAGGACCACGTCCACGCGGCGCGGGTCGAGGCCCACCACGACCCGCCGGGCGTTCGGGTACGGCGTCTTGCTGGCCAGAGCCTGCACCTCCAGCAGCATGGGCCGCTGCCCGTCGATGGTCGCGGCGACCACGCTGCCCGGCACGCCCACCGGCCGCTCCGCGAGGAAGGCGGCGCTGGGGTTCTCCACGGCGATCAGCCCCTCGCCGCGCATCTCGAACACGCCGAGCTCCCCGGCCTGCCCGAAACGGTTCTTCACGCTGCGCAACAGCCGGAAGGCGCCCACCGTTTCCAGAAACACGGTGGTGTCCACGATGTGTTCCATCACCTTCGGCCCGGCGACAGTGCCGTCCTTGGTGACGTGCCCGACCAGCACGGTGGCCGTCCCGGTTTCCTTCGCGGCGCGGGTCAGGAGGCTGGTGCCGTCACGGACCTGCGCCACGCCGCCCGGCGCTCCCTCGCCCTCCACGGTCACGGTCTGGATGCTGTCCACGATGCACAGCGCCGGCTTGTGCTCGGCCATCAGGGCCGCGACGTGCTCGGCGCGGGTGTCGCGCGTCAGTTGCAGGTCGGCGGTGACGCCCAGCCGGTCGGCACGCAGGCGGATCTGCTCCAGGGACTCCTCCCCGGCCACGTACAGCACCGTCCCGCCGCCCTTGGCGACCTGATCGGCGACCTGCAGCAGCAGGGTGCTCTTGCCGATGCCGGGCTCCCCGCCCATCAGGGTGACGCCGCCCGCAACCAGCCCGCCGCCCAGCACGCGGTCCAGTTCCGGAATGCCGCTGCTGGTGCGGGGCTCCTCCCGCCGGCCCACCGCGGACAGCGGCGTGAGCTTCCCGCCGACCACCCCGCCGTACGCCCCGCCGCGGCCTTTCGGGGCACTGACGCTGGGCGCCTCCTCCTCGAAGGAGTTCCACGCCTGGCAGTTCGGGCAGCGGCCCAGCGGCTTGGCGGACTGGTACCCGCACTCGGTGCAGACGTATTTCGTGGTGGAGCGGGCCACCTGGGCTTACTCCGCCGGGGTGCGCGGGCCGGGGCGGCCGTCCGCGCGCCAGTACGAGCCGTCCGCGGTGGCGAGGTAATCGCCCTCGACCAGTTCAGTCAGCAGCACGGACGGGTCTTCCAGGGTGCTGTGGTCCGCCAGGATCTGTTCCACCTCGCCCTGCGTGTAGCTCACGCCGGTCTCGAACAGGCCCTTGAGGTGGTGCAGGATCGCCAGCTGGTGCGCCTTGCGGCGGTCGCTGGGCCACACGGTGATGCGGCCGTACTCGTCCTGGAAATCGTGGATGCTCTTCGTCATGGGCTGCATCCTACCGGGCCGGGCCGCGGACGACCGGGGGACACCACCCGGTTGGGCCTGTGTGCGCCGGGGGCGCCGGCGCCTTGACAGCAGCCGCCCCCGGCCAGAACGGAACCGGGGGCGACGCAGGGGCTCGACGGATCAGGCGAGAATCTGCCGGGGGGTGGCGTCGGCGTCCTCGCTGCGCTCGAACCCGATGCCTTCCTCGCCCAGCACCACGCGCAGTTCGCCGCCCGCGTGCCCGACGAGTTCCAGCGCCAGCGGGTCCTCGAGCTCCTCGCGCAGCAGCGTGCGCAGCTGGCGGGAGCTGCCCACGGCGTGCTTGGGGCTGCGGGCCTTGAGCTTCCCGACCAGCCACGCGGCGATGGCGGGGTCAAAGGTGACGTGCAGTTCGCGGCTCATGAGCTCCTCGCGCATGTCGCCCAGCAGCTGCTGCGCCACCCGCACGAGTTCCTCCTCACCCAGGCTGCGGAAGCGGATCACGTCGTCCAGGCGGTCCAGGAATTCCGGCGTGAAGATGTGCCGCAGCGGCGCGTTGTTGTCCGGCGTGACCGGGCTGAAGCCCACGGTGGGGTTCACGTTGAAGCCGGTGTTGCTGGTCATGATGATGATGGTGCGGCGGAAGTCCACGGTGCGGCCCAGGCCGTCGGTGAGGCGGCCGTCGTCCAGCACCTGCAGGAAGGTGTTGTACACGTCCGGGTGGGCCTTCTCGATCTCGTCGAGCAGGATCACGCTGAAGGGCTGCCGGCGCACCGCCTCGGTGAGGCGCCCACCCTGCTCGAAGCCCACATACCCGGGGGGCGAGCCGATCAGCTTGCTGATGCTGTGGCTCTCCTGGAATTCGCTCATGTCCACGCGCACCAGGGCGCGTTCACTGCCGAACAGGCTGCGGGCGAGCGCCTTGGCGAGGTGGGTCTTGCCGACGCCGCTGGGCCCCACGAACAGGAAGCTCGCGGCCACGCGGGTGCGGCCCCCCAGGCCCACCCGGGCGCGGCGCAGGGCGCTGGACAGCGCCTTGATGGCCTCCGGCTGGCCGTACACCTGGTCCTGCAGCTGCTGTTCCAGGTCCCCGAGCTGCGCGGCGGTTTCCTCGCTGTAGATGCCGCCCATGCTGTTGATGACGCTCTCGATGTCCTCGCGGGTGACGTAGGGTTCCCCCTGCTCGTTTTCCGCGACGGGCAGACCCACGCTCATGTTCAGGCGCACGCGGCTGGCGGCCTCGTCGATCAGGTCGATGGCCTTGTCCGGGAAGTTCCGGCCCGGCAGGCTGCGCTCCCCGATGCGCACCGCGAGTTCCAGCGCGGAATCCGGAATCTGGACGTTGTGGTGCTCCTCGTACTTGGGTTTCAGGCCGCGCAGGATCTGCAGCGTCTCGGCGGGGCTGGGTTCCAGCACGATCACCGGCTGGAAGCGGCGTTCCAGGGCGGCGTCCTTCTCGATATAGCGGTGGTATTCGCCGGTGGTGGTCGCGCCGATCACCTGGATCTCCCCGCGGGAGAGGGCGGGCTTGAGGATGTTCGCGGCGTCCAGGGTGCCCTCGGCGCCGCCCGCGCCGACGAGCGTGTGCAGCTCGTCGATGAACGCGATGACCTTGGCGTTGCGGAGTTCCTCGATGATCTGCCGCAGGCGTTCCTCGAACTCCCCGCGGTACTTCGTGCCGGCCACCACGCCGCTCAGGTCCAGGCTGACCAGCCGGACGTCCTGCAGGTTGGGCGGCGTGCGGCCCTCGTGAATGGCGAGCGCGAGCCCCTCGACGATGGCGGTCTTGCCGACGCCGGGGTCGCCGATCAGCACGGGGTTGTTCTTGGTGCGGCGGGTGAGGATCTGCGTGACGCGGCGGATCTCCTCGCTGCGGCCGATCACCGGGTCCAGCTTGCCCTCGCGGGCCCAGCGGGTCAGGTCGCGGCCGTACTCGTCCAGGAAGGGGGTGGGCACCGGCTTGCTGGCCTTGGCGCCGCCGGGGGCGCCGTCGCCCTGCGCCAGGATGCGCCAGCGGATGGTGTCCACGTCCTTGGTGAGTTCCTGCAGGATCCGGAAGGCCACGCCGTCGCCCTCGCGGATGATGCCGAGGAGCAGGTGCTCGGTGCCGGTCACCGGGGCGCCCAGGGAGCGGGCCTCATTGCTGGCGAGTTCCATCACGCGCCGGGCGCGGGGCGTGATGCTGGGCGCGTCGTTCAGGCGGTTGCCTTCCCCACGGCCGATGATGTCCTCCACGCGGCGGCGCAGGCCGTCCAGGGTCGCGCCGAACTCACCGAGGATCTGCGCGGCGCTGCCGCCCTCGCGCATCAGGCCGAGCAGCAGGTGTTCCGGGCCGACCATGGCGTGACCAAGCCGGTTTCCTTCCTCCCGTGCGTAGTGGAAGACCAGTCGTGCGCGGTCATCGTATCTGTTGGTCATGCTCTCCCCCCGGGTGACACGCTCGTGGTGCCTGATCGCGTGAACGTAAGTGGTACGGTCCGGCGAGACCGGCAACGCCTGAATGCAGTGATGCGGTGTGATCGCCTGCGTTCAGACTAGCGCCCCGGGCGCCGGCGCAAAGCGGTGCGTCCTCACCATGTCCTGACGAACCCGGGGGTCCGGGGCGGGACGGTAGCCTGACGGTCATGACCGAGCCCTCCGCCCCGGACCCCGCGCCCGACGACGCCGTCCCCCCGCTTCCCCGTGCGCGGGAGGTGATCTTCGGGTCGCAGCACGACCGCATCGTGGAGCGTCTGGAGGCCCTGGACGCCGGACTGGCGCAGGGCATCCAGGCGTACGCGTACGACACGGTGTACGACCGGCCCGGCCTGGACCTGAAAACCAAGGAACTGATCGCCTGCGCGCTGCTGGTGTCGCTGGGCAGCCCGCCGGAACTGCGCACCCACCTGCGCGGCGCCCTGAACGCCGGCGCGACCGAGGAGGAACTGCGCGGCGCGCTGATGATGTGCGTGCCGTACCTGGGCTTTCCCCGCGCGGTGGCGGGGTTCGAGGCGCTGCGGGTCTTTCTGGACCACCGCCGGCCCCCGGAGGAGACCGGCGCGACCACACAAGAAGAATGACCGGCCCGGGGGCCGGTCACTGCTTCAGGTCGGGAGCTTACAGGCGGAACTTCACGCCGACGCGGGCCTTGAAGTTCACGTTGGGCATGTTGGTGAAGGAGCGCAGGGCGGCGTAGTCGGCGTCGCCGGGGTTGACGGTCACGCTGTCCGTGCTGTTGGTGCTGGTCAGGGCGCTGTTGAAGAAGTAGTCGGCGCCCAGGTCACCGAAGAGGCTGAGGCCGGGGTTCACGGCGTAGCCGAGCATCAGGCCGCCGCCCAGGCCGAAGCTGTTCATGCTGTAGGTGGTGGTGTCGCCGAAGGCGGTGAGACTGCGGTTGAACATGCCATAGCGCACGCCGGCGTACAGATCGGCGTCCAGGCCAGGGCTGAGCTCGCCCAGGGCGTAGGTGCCGTCCAGGCCGATGATCAGGTTGCTGCCGCTGGTGGAGCAGCCGCCGACGTCCTGGCAGTAGACGGAGGCGCCGGCCACGACCAGGTTGGGGGAGTTGCGGTCGTAGTTGAAGTTGCCCACGTTCGCGTACGACACGCCGGCCTTCACACCGAAGGGGCCGTACACGTAGGGGGCGTGTACGAAGGCTTCGCCGCTGAGCCCGCCGGCGTACCCGGCGCTCAGGCCGAGTTCGACGGGGCGGGTGAAGGTCTGGGCGGAGGCGGTGGTGGCGGCCAGGGCAGCGAGGGCCAGGAGCGTCTTCTTCATGGCCTCAGCTTCCGGCGGCGGCATGAGAGTTCTGAGTGATGAATCTTACCCGGCCTTGATAGAGATGCGGATTCCAATCCGCCGGGCCGGAGCAAGTCTTTATCTGTTCTCACGTGGCTCCCCTGTTCCTCCGTGGGTGGCAGTCCGTCCAGACCTGACAGCAAATTGAACTCGGTATAATTTGCGATGCTGTACCCTGAGCCCAACAGCTCCACGCCGGACTCCCGCAGGCCCGTCCACTCGGCCAGCGGCCACGCCCGCCCGGAGCCCGTCTCATCCCGGGCCGCCCTGCCCCGCAGCGCGCCCCACTCCCGCGACCCACTTCCCCCCAACCCGGAGGACCCATGAAAATCCTGACCCTCGTCAGACAAGTTCCCGACGCCGAAGCCCGCGTCAAGATCCAGGGCCAGCAGGTCGACCTGGAAGGCGCCACCCTGGTCATCGACGGCATGGACGAATACGGCGTGGAAGAAGCCCTGCGCCTGCGCGAGAGCGGCGCCGCCGTCGAGGAGATCGTCGCCCTGGCCGTCGGCCCCAAACGCGTCGAGGACGCCCTGCGCACCGCGCTCGCCATGGGCGTGGACCGCGCCATCCACGTCGAAACCGACGAGAAGATCGACGCGATCGCCCTGAGCAAGATCGTCGCCCAGGTCGCCCAGGCCGAAGGTGCGCAGCTCCTGCTGGTCGGCGGGCAGGAAGCCGACTGGGACTCCCAGGCCCTCGGGGCCGCCAGCGCCGAACGCCTCGGCTGGCCGCAGCTCACCTGGACCAACGAACTCAAACTGGAGGGTGAGACCCTCACCGGCCGGCACGACGTGGACGACGGCAACGAGAGCTTCCGCACCACCCTGCCCGCCGTGGTCACCACCCAGCAGGGTCTGAACGAGCCCCGCTACCCCACCCTGCCGAACATCATGAAGGCGAAGAAAAAAGAACTCCGCAAGGACGACCTCGCCACGTACGGCGTGCAGAGCCGCGTGCGCGTGACCGGCAACGAGATCCAGACCCGCGCCCGCCTGAACCGGATGATCGACGGCAAGGACCCCCAGGCCGCCGCCGCCGAACTCCTGAACCTCCTGAGAAACGAAGCGAAGGTGATCGCATGATCCTGATCGTTGCTGAACACGCCGGCGGGAAGCTCGGCAAATCCACTCTGGAAATGGTCACCGCCGCCCGCGAAAGCGGCCGCGAAGGCCCCATCACGCTGCTCGTGCTCGGGCAGGGCGTGGCCAGCGTCGCCAAGGAAGCCGCCGCCGTCGCCGACCAGGTGCTCGTCGCCGACCTCCCCGGCCTCGCGCAGTACAACGCCGAGGTGTGGGCCGCCGCCACCGCCCAGATCGCGCAGGAAGGCGAGGCGAGCACCGTCATCATCGGCGGCAGCCGCTCGGGCCGCGAGTACGCCCCGCGAGTCGCCGTGAAACTCGACGCCCCGTACCTGGAAGACGCCACGAAACTGAGCAGCAACGGCGCCGCCCTCCAGGCCCAGCGCTACACCTACCTCGCCCGCGTCACCGAAACCGTCGAAGCCGACGGACTGGTCGTCGTGACCGTGAAACCCGGCTCCTTCGCGCCCGCCAGCCCCGCCGCAGCCGCCGGCGAGGAATACGACGTGGAACTCACCCTCCCCGCCTCCCGCGTGGAAGTCACCGGGAAGAGCGTGGAGAAGAGCAGCCGCGTGGCCCTCACCGAAGCCGACGTGATCGTCACCGGCGGACGCGGCGTGGGCAGCCCCGAGAACTTCAGCGCGTACGTCGAGGGCCTCGCCGACGCCATCGGGGCCGGCGTGGGCGCCACCCGCGCCGTCGTGGACGCCGGCTGGCGCCCCTACGCCGAGCAGGTCGGGCAGACCGGCAAGACCGTGCAGCCCAAGGCGTACATCGCCCTCGGCGTGAGCGGCGCCGTGCAGCACCTCTCCGGCATGGGCAAGAGCAAGCACATCATCGCCATCAACAAGGACGCCGACGCCCCCATCTTCAAGGTCGCCGACTACGGCATCGTCGGCGACGTGAACGCCATCGTGCCCGCCCTGATCGAAGCGGCCAAGCAGTAACCCCGACCGTTAAGACTCCCCCCAGTGCGAGCCGGGGGGAGTCTTCCTCATGACCGGGCCCACCGGTGTAGAACCGGGGCATGAGCACCCCACACAACGAGCCCGGCGAATCCCCCGTCCTCACGGCCGTCGTGACCGGCGCCGCCCGCGGCATCGGCCGAGCCATCGCGGAACTGTACGCCGAACGCGGCGCCCGGGTCCTCAGCGTAGACGTGAACCTGCCGCCCACCCTGAAAGGCCAGCGCCGCCTCAAGGCCGACATCAGCACCCCCAGGGGCCGCGAACGCATCCTGCACGCCACCCGCGAACTGGGCGGCGTGGGCGTGCTCATCAACAACGCCGCCTACCAGGGCGCGCACGGCAGCGTCATGGACGTCTCCGAACGCGGCTGGGCCCGCACCCTCAACGTGAACCTCACCGCGCCCCTCCTGCTCACCCGGCAGCTCGTGGAACTCATGCCGCACGGCGCGGCCGTCGTGAACGTCGCCAGCGTACAGGGCCTCTTCGCCGAACAGGACAACGCCGCCTACAACGCCAGCAAGGGCGGCCTCGTCAACCTCACCCGCGCCATGGCTCTGGACCTCGCCCCGCGCGGCATCCGCGTGAATGCCGTCGCCCCCGGCGCCATCAGCACGGAAGCCGTCATCGAAGCCATTCAGGAAAGCCCCAACCCCATGCAGACCAAACGTGACTACGAGGACCTGCACGCCCTGCGCCGCCTCGGCACCCCGCGCGAGGTCGCCCAGGTCGTGCACTTCCTCGGCAGTGCCGAAGCGGCCTTCATGACCGGCGCCATCGTGCCCGTGGACGGCGGCATGACCGCCAGTTTCATGATGGCCGGCCGGCCCGTCTGAAACCTTCTTGCCAACAATAAAAGGAGGCGGCCCGAAGCCGCCTTCCTGATCGTTCTCTATCCCCTTACTGGCTGAGGGCGCCGATGATGCTGAACATGGGGAGGAACATCCCGGCCACGATCGTGCCGATGATGACGCCCAGGAACACGATCATGAGCGGCTCGATGGCTGCGGTCAGGCCCTCGACGGCCTCGTCCACCTCGCGGTCGTAGAAGTCGCCGACCTTATCGAGCATGCTGTCCAGGGCACCGGTCTCCTCGCCGATGGAGACCATGCTGACGACCATGGGGGGGAACACGCGGCTGGTCGCGAGGCTGCTGCTCATCTGCTCGCCCACCATGACAACGTTCTTGGCGTTCTCGATGGTGTCTTCCACGATGGCGTTGTTGGCGGTGCCTTTGGTGATGTCAAGACTTTCGATGATGTTCACGCCGCTGCTGATCAGCAGGCCGAAGGTCCGCGCGAAGGAGCTGATGGCACTTTTCTGGATCAGGTTCCCGAAGACCGGCATGCGGAGTTTCATGTCGTCGATCACGTGCCGACCCTTGGGGGTCTTGTAGTAGGCGCGGTACGCGAACACGATGGCGGCCACCACGGCCACCAGGATCAGTGTGGAGTTCTGAAGGAACTCGGAGACAGCCATCAGCATGCGCGTGATGAACGGCAGCGGGGCATTGAGCTGAATCAGGATCCCTGCAAACTGCGGCACGATCGTGGTCAGCAGGAAGTACGTGATCCCGAAGGCGAACACGAGCACGATGACGGGATAGGTCATGGCGCTCTTGATCTTGCCGCGTAGGGCGAGGTCCTTTTCCTGGAAGGCCGCGATGCGCTCCAGCACCATGTCGAGCGTCCCGCTGGTTTCACCGGCGCGCACGAGGTTGATGTACAGGCGGTTGAAGACCTTGGGATGCTTGGCAATCGCCTCGCTGAACGGCGTTCCAGACTCCACATCGGTGCGGATGGTCTTCATGATGTCCTGGAAGGCCTTGTTCTCAATCTGTTTCTGGAGGATGTTCAGGGACTGGACGAGCGGCACCCCGGCGTTGATCAGGGTGGCGAGCTGTTTGCTGAAGATGGCGACCTGCTTGAGGCCGGGGGGCCGGTCGCTGAGGAAGGGGATCTTGACGTCGGCGTTCAGGCCCGCTTTTGGGGGCTTGATCTCGACGATCATCATGTTCTTGGCCCTCAGCAGGTCCCGGACCTGGCTCATGGTCTCGGCTTCCATGCTGGAGGTCAGGATTTTGCCGGAGCGGTCACGGACCCGGTATTCGAAGACGGCCATAGGCAATCAGTATATTTCTCATGGGCGTGCGGAGTTCTTACGGAAGTTCACCGTGCCGGGAAGGAAGTGAGGTATGTCACAGGTGGAAAGGCGGGCCGGACTGGCCGGCGCGGGATTCCGGGTAATGGAGGCCGTGGCCGATGAGTGCTGATTTCCAGGCCCAGGTTCGGGAGGCGGCCCTGGCGCTTCGTGCGGGAGCCGTGGTGGCGTATCCCAGCGAGACGGTGTGGGGGCTGGCGGCGCACCCGGACTCATGGGAGGGGGTGACGCGGCTGCGGGCCCTGAAGGAGCGGGGGCCGGAGCGGGCCTTCCAGCTGTCGTGCGCGTCGCTGGAGGAGGCACGCGACCTGGTGGAGCCCTCGCCGGAGCTGGACGCGCTGGCAGCGTTCCTGCCGGGGCCACTGTCGGTCGTCGCGCCCGCCCGAGCGGGGCTGGGGGCGACGTTCGCGCTGAACGGGCGCGTGGGGCTGCGGGTCCCGGACCACCCGGTGGCGCTGGCCCTGCTGCGCGCAGCGGGTGGGGTGCTGGTCACGACGAGCTGCAACCGTCAGGGCGAGGTGGCCGCCACGACCTTTGAGGAGGCGCGGGCTTTGGGTCTGGCGGACCGGGTGCTGCCGGACGGCGGGGTGCGGTCCCTGGGGCTGGCGAGCACCATCGTGCAGCTCCCGGAAGGAGTGATTCTGCGGGAAGGGGCGGTGCCGGCGCGGACGGTGCGGGCGGCGCTGGGGGATGCGGATGCCAGGTGAGGCCTTCCGCGCGCTGATCGGCGGGGCGCTGCTGGCCGCGGGGCGTCCGGTGCGGCTGAAGGAGCTCTCGGAGATTCTGGGGCTGGGGCCGGAGGCGACGCGGCGGGAGGTGCGGGCCTTCACGGAGGCGGTGCAGGCGGCGGGGCTGGGGTTCGAGGTGGAGGAGGTGGCGGGGGGCGTGCGGCTGATCGTGCCGCCGGGCGTGGCGGCGCACCTGGCGCCGGTGCTGTCCCCGCCGGCCCTGCCGGCCCTGAGTGCGGCGGCTCTGGAGGTGCTGGCGGTGATCGCGTACCGGCAGCCGGTGACGCGCGCGGAGATCGAGGCGATGCGGGGCGGGAGTGCGGGCACGGTGGTGACTCTGCAGGAGCGGGAACTGGTGAAGGTGGTGGGCCGCAGTGACGCGGTGGGGCAGCCGCTGCTGTACGGCACGACGGAGCGGTTTCTGCTGGAGTTCGGGCTGGAGGGCCTGGAGGCCCTGCCGCCCCTGGCGGGGGACGGTCCGGACTTCGCGCACCTGCTGCGCGGGTAAGTACCGGGGGCGGGCCGCGTCACGGGGGGCCGGGGCGGGCTACACTGCCCTTTATGATCGGTAAGACGTACACGACGATGCTGGGCGGGCGCGAACTCAGCATCGAGACCGGGAAACTGGCGAAACTGGTGAGCGGCAGCGTGACCGTGCGGTACGGCGACACGATGCTGCTCGTGACCGCGCAGGCCAGCGACACGCAGAGCAAACTGGATTTCCTGCCGCTGACGGTGGAGTTCGAGGAGCGGCATTACGCGGTCGGGAAGATTCCCGGCAGCTTCCACCGCCGCGAGGGCCGGCCCGGGGAGAAGGCGATCCTGAGTGCGCGCATCACCGACCGGCAGATCCGGCCGCTGTTCCCGAAAGGTTACCGGCACGAGACGCAGGTGATTATCACGGTCGTGAGCGCCGACGGGCAGAACGCTCCGGACGTGCTCGGGCCGATCGGGGCGTCCGCGGCGCTGAGCCTGAGTGACATTCCCTGGGCGGGCCCGACGGCGTGCGTGCGGGTGGGGCAGGTGGACGGGCAGTTCGTGGTGAACCCCACCGCGGAGCAGCTGTCGCGCAGCCGCATGGACCTGGTGGTGGCGGGCACGAAGGACGCCGTGATGATGGTCGAGTGCGGCGCGCAGACGGTCGGTGAGGACGAGCTGGTGGCCGCCATCGAGTTCGCGCACGCGGAGATGCAGGGCGTGATCGGCCTGATCGAGACGATGCGTGCCGAGCTGGGGCAGGAGAAGTTCAACTTCGTGGCCGCGGCCGGTCCCAGCGTGGACTACGTGCCGGAGATGGCCGAGCGGGCGCTGGCGGCCGGGCTGCGCGACGCGCTGCTCACGCCGAAGAAGAAGGACCGCAGCGCCCGCACGAAGGCCGTGCGCAACGCCGTGATCGAGGCGATGGTGCCGGACGTGGCGGCCGAGGGGGCCGAGGAGAAGATTGCCGCGCTGAAAGACGCCTACAGCAAGGTGGAGAAACAGGAACTGCGCCGCCTGATCCTGGAGGACGACCTGCGCGCCGACGGCCGCAACAGCCGCACCGTGCGGCCCATCTGGATCGAGGCGCGCGCCCTGCCCCGCGCGCACGGGAGCGCCATCTTCACCCGCGGGGAGACGCAGGTGCTGGGCGTGACCACGCTGGGCACCGAGCGCGACGAGATCCTCATCGACGACCTGACCGAGGAGACCGGGGACAAGTTCCTGCTGCACTACAACTTCCCGCCGTACAGCACGGGCGAGGTCAAGCGCATGGGCGGGCAGTCCCGCCGCGAGGTCGGGCACGGCAATCTCGCCAAGCGCGCCATCCGGGCGGTGCTGCCCAGCTTCGAGGAGTTCCCGTACGTGATCCGCGTGGTGGGCGACGTGCTGGAATCCAACGGGAGCAGCAGCATGGCGACCGTGTGCGCCGGCATCCTGAGCCTGATGGACGCGGGCGTGCCGATCAAGGCGCCGGTCGCGGGCGTGGCAATGGGCCTCGTGATGGAAGGCGAGCGCTACCGCGTGCTCACCGACATCCTGGGCATGGAGGACGCGCTGGGCGACATGGACTTCAAGGTGTGCGGCAGCGCCGAGGGCGTCACCGCCCTGCAGATGGACATCAAGGTTGGCGGGATCACCCCGGCGATCATGCGTGAGGCGCTCGCGCAGGCCCGCGAGGGCCGCCTGCACATCCTGGGCAAGATGGCCGAGGTGCTCGCCGCGCCCCGTGCCGAGCTCTCCCCCACCGCGCCCCGCATCGTGAGCATGAAGATCAACCCCGAGCTGATCGGGAAGGTCATCGGCCCCGGCGGCAAACAGGTGCGGGAACTGGAGGCGATGGGCGCGCAGGTGACCATCGAGGAGGACGGCACCATCCGCATCTTCAGCGCCGACGCGGCCGCCGCGCAGGCCGTGCAGGCTAAGATCGCGGGCCTGACGAAGGAAGCGAAGGTGGGCGAGGAGTTCCACGGCACGGTCGTGAAGACGGCCGCGTTCGGGGCGTTCGTGAACCTGTTCCCCGGGCAGGACGGCATGCTGCACATCTCGCAGATCAGCGAGGAGCGCGTGAACGCCGTGGAGGACGTCCTGAAGGTCGGGGACAAGCTGCACGTCAAGATCGTGAACATCGACGACCGCGGCAAGATCGACCTCGTGCGCCCGGAGCTGGAGGGCAAGGTCGCGCCGCGCGCGCCCCGTGAACCGCGCAGCGGCGACCGGGGGGACCGTGGCCCGCGCCGGGACTTCGGGGACCGTGGCGACCGGGGCCCGCGCCGTGAAGGCGGGGAACGCCGCGAGTTCAGTGGCGAGCGCGCCGACCGCGGCCCGCGCCCCGAGCGGACCGAAGCGGGCGACGCTCCGGCTCCCGCGCCGGCCGCGGACCGGAACAGCAACGAGTAACCGCCCCTGACCGCGCCGCCCGGGAGTTCCCCGGGCGGTTTTCCTGTGGGGCGGGTGTCCCGCAGGGCGGGATGAGGGGGCGGTCCGGTGGGACATTGGGGGCGGCAGCCCGGGCCTAGAGTGCGCCCGTCGGCCCGGACCGTCCGGGATGCGCGTGCACCGGGCCCCTGCTGCGAGGCCCTCCTCTGCCCTGCGTCCCCAGGTGACCCCATGTCCGCGATCACGCCCGCCCCCGCCACGCCGAAAGGCGCGCGGGAAGTGCTCAGCCTGCTGAATCCCGCCCCCGCCTGGAAACGCGAGTTCGCCGGGTACGGGCAGGAGAAGTTCCTCAAGGACCTGCTGGCCGGCGTGACGGTCGCCATCGTGGCGCTGCCGCTGGCTCTGGCGTTCGGCGTGGTGAGCGGCGCGGGCGCGACGGCCGGGGTGATCACGGCGATCATCGCGGGGCTGGTGGCGGCGGTGTTCGGCGGCAGCCGCTACCAGGTGACCGGCCCGACCGGCGCGATGACGGTGGTGCTGCTGCCGATCATCAGCCAGTACGGCATGACTCAGGTGTACGTGATCGGGATCATGGCCGGGCTGATGCTGGTCGTGATCGGCCTGGCGCGACTGGGGCGGGTGATCGACCGGATTCCGTGGCCGGTGATCACGGGCTTCACGAACGGCATCGCGGTCATCATCGCGTTGCAGCAGGTGCCGGCGGCACTGGGACTGAAAGCCCCGCACGGGGAGACGATTCTGCCGACCACCTGGGCGGTCGTGCAGGACTTCCTGGCCCGGCCCCACTGGGCGCCGCTGGGGCTGACGCTGGTGAGTTTCGGGATCATGCTGCTGTGGCCCCGGGTGACCACCCGCGTGCCGGCGGGCATCGTGGCACTCCTGGTGGTGACGGGCGCGGCGACCGCGCTGCACCTGGACGTGCCGCGCATCAGCGACATCCCGAAGGGGCTGACGCTGCCGCACCTGCCGGCCCTGAGCTTCAGCGAGCTGCCGGCCCTGGTCGGCCCGGCGGTGTCGGTGGCGCTGCTGGCCGGGATCGAGAGCCTGCTGTCGGCCATCGTCGCGGACGGCATGGCGCGCGTGCGGGACTACCGGCCGAACCGGGAACTGGTCGGGCAGGGGCTGGCGAACATCGTGTCGCCGCTGTTCGGCGGGATTCCCAGCACGGGCGCGATCGCCCGCACGGCGGTGGGCGTCAAGAGCGGCGCGCAGACGCGCATGACCGCCATCATTCACGCGGCGGTGCTGCTGGTGATCGTGCTGTCGCTCGGGCGGTACGCGGCGCTGGTGCCGCTGGCGGTCCTGAGCGGCATCCTGCTGAACACCGCGTACCGCATGTTCGAGGTGGACGCCGTGAAGGCCCTGCGGCGCAGCACGAAGAGTGACTTCGTGACCATGCTCGCCACCATGGGGGTCACGGTGGTGTTCGACCTGATTCTCGCCATCGAGATCGGGCTGCTGGTCGCGGGCCTGCTGTTCATCCAGCGGCTGGTGCACACACCCACCCTGCACGAGATGGACATCGACCGCAACGCGCCCCGGGAGGCGAACGTGGAGCTGCTGAAAGAGCGCGTGCTGGCCTTCCGGGTGGACGGCCCGCTGTTCTTCGCGGTGTCGGGCCGGATGCTGGAGCACCTCACCAGCCAGCAGGAGGTGGACGTGATCGTGCTGCGCATGCGCCGCGCCACCAGCCTGGACGCCAGCGGCGCACACGCGCTGGAGGCGATCTTCGACGACCTGACTGGGCGGCACATCAAGCTGCTGTTCAGCGGCCTGCAGGACCAGCCGCGCGCCCTGCTGCGGCGCATGGACCTGTACGGCAAGCTCACGACCGGCGGCGAGCACGATTTCGAGGGCACCACCGACGCCATCACGCACGCCTGGAGTCACGTGCACCGCCGCGTGCAGGGCCATCCCTGGCCCGCCTGAGCCGGGTCAGGTCAGCACCCAGCCCTCCCCCTGCACGGCGCCGCTCAGGCCGAGGCGGGTGACCGGCCGCGTGGGCAGCAGCCCGTGCGTGAAGCTCAGCCGGCCCCCGGCGGCGAACACCTCCACGGATAGGGTGTCCAGCACCACGCGCAGGTCCAGCCGGCCGTCCAGGAAGGCGCCGTCGGGAAGCGGGGCAGCGTGCGTTCCGGCAAAATCCGGGGCTTCCGGTGGGGCGGGGCGGCGCAGGTGCAGCGCGCCGCCCTGCAGGAACAGCGCGGCCTCCTCCCCCGCGGCCGAGGTGAGGGTGAGGGTGAACTCGCCGGTCGCGGTGAGGGTGAGGTCCACGGCCTGCCCGGGAGGCAGGGGCAGGCCGTCCCCGTCCGGGGTGAGCGCCGCGCCGCGCCGGGCCTCCAGTTCCCGCACGGGCGCCTGCGTGAGGATCAGGTCGGCGCTCAGGCCGAGTTCGCGGGGCAGGGTCATCATGCCGCGCCAGGGCGTGGTGGGCAGGCGCGTGGCGTACGACCAGTTGTTCAGCCACCCGATCCACACCGTCCGGTCCTGTTCGGCGGGCAGGTCGGCGTAGGTGATCGCGGCGTAGAAGTCCCGGCCCCAGTCGGCCCAGCGCGCCGGGGTGGCGGGCGTGAAAGTCACGCCGTCGAAGTCGCCCACCCAGTACTGGGCGCCGCAGCCGCCCTGCGGGCCGCCCTGGAAGGTGTCCACCTTCAGCACCCAGCGGACCTGCCCACCGGGCCCCCGCAGGGGGAACAGGTCGGGCACCTCCCAGATGCCCTCGGTCACGCCGGCCGGGCCGAAGGTGCTCAGCGGCGCCCAGGTGCGCAGGTCCGCCGAGCCGTACAGGCCGACCTGCCGCTCGTGCGGGTGCACGACCACGCTCACCCACTGCCCGCTGGGCGCGTGCCAGAAGGTCTTCGGGTCGCGAAAGTCGGCCTTGCCCTCGTCCAGCACGGGCTCCGGTGTGGCGAAGGTCCAGGTGGTTCCGGCGTCCCGGCTGACCGCGAGGTACTGCGCCTGGTGGTCGGGGGCGTTGCCGGTGTACATGGCGATCACGGGCGGGTGCGGGTCGCCGGGCCGGGCGAAGCCGGCGGTGTCCGCCCAGTCCACGAAGGCGCTGCCGCTGAACACGTCGTGCCCCTCCCGCCACGGCAGGGCGACGTCGTGCTCCTGCCAGTGCAGCAGGTCGCGGCTGGTGGCGTGCCCCCAGCTCATGTACCCGTGGTCCAGGCCGCGCGGGTTGAACTGGCAGAACAGGTGGTACGCGCCGCCGGCGTACACGAGGCCGTTGGGGTCGTTGATCCAGTTCGCGCGGGGCGTGAAGTGAACGCGGGGGCGCAGGGTGGGCATGCCCCATGATGCCCGGCGGATAATGCGGGCATGCCCAGACCCCTGACCTTCCTGCTGGCGCTGCTGCCGTTCCTGCTGGTGAGCAGCGCCGCCAAGCCGCGCCGTGCACGGGAGGCCGCCGGTGACCGCTAGCTTTCCGCCCCGGTCGATGCTGTATGTGCCGGGCGACAAGCCCCGCGCCATGGACAAGGCCCGGACGCTCGGCGCGGACGCCGTGATCCTGGACCTGGAGGACGCCGTGGCGCCCGAACACAAGGCGGCCGCGCGGGAGAACGTGCGGGAGGCGCTGCGCACGCCCTGGCCGTGCCCGGTGCTGGTGCGGGTGAACGGAACCGGCACGCCCTGGGAGCACGAGGACCGCGAGATGGCCCTGCTGGCCGGCGTGCACGGCCTGGTGCTGCCCAAGGTGGAGGACGCCGGCACCGTCCGGGACCTGCACCTGCGCGTGCCGCTGTGGGCGATGATCGAAACGCCGGCGGGGGTGCTGAACGCCGCGGCCATCGCGGCCGCGCCGGGCGTGGCGGGGCTGCTGGTGGGCGCCAACGACCTGGCGCGCGCCCTGCGCTGCCGGCCGCACCCGGAGCGGCTGCCGCTGCTGCACGCGCTCGAAAGCGTGGTGCTGGCCGCCCGGGCGCACGGGAAGCACCCGGTGGACGCCGTGTTCAACGACGTGCGGGACGCCGCGGGTTTCGCGCGGGAGTGCGTGCAGGGCCGCACGCTGGGCTTCGGCGGGAAGACCGTCATTCACCCGGGGCAGGTGCCGGCCGCAAACGAGGCCTTCGGCGTGTCCGACGAGGAAGCGCAGGCCGCCCGGGGTCTGCTGGCCGCCTGGACCGCCGCGCGGGCCGAGGGGAAGAGCGTGGCGACCTTCGCGGGTGCGCTGGTCGAGCAGATGCACGCCGACGAGGCCCAGGACATCGTGAACCTCTGGGCGGCCACCCTGCCCCGCGCCTGATCCTGCCCGATGCTCGCCCTCACGTTCCGGACCTACCCTGGGGCATGAGCGGCTGGCGGACGATCTGGCGGGACCTGCGCGTGACGCTGGGGCAGGCCCTGATGGCGGTGCTGGGACAGCCGGTGGCCGGCCCCACCCGCGAGGAACGCGAGAACAACGACGCGCAGCGGGCGCAGGTGCGGCAGGGCAGGCCCGCCTCGGCTGGGGAGGCGGCGCGGCAGGTGGCGGCGGAGGCTGCCCGGGTCGCGGCGCTGCAACCCGCCGACCGGGCCCGACACGACTCCGGCCATCGGCGCTGACGTCCTGTCTACGCCGTGCGGCGCACCCGCCGGGCGGCTCCCCTATGCTGCCGGGCATGAGGTGCGCGGCGCGAATTACCGGCCGGTCGGGGTTCAAGTCCTGACGGCCTGCGCGCTGCACGACCCGGTCCCCCGCGAACACCGCGGGGGCTTTTCTTTTCTCAGGGGGAACGCCAGATGACGAGTGAACAGGAGTGGACGGACGTGACACCGGGGGGGCTGGACGCGATGGACGTGCTGCGGCTGGCCCTGACCGGGAAGGTGTACGGCGCGGCGCAGGAGACGCCGCTGTCGTTCGCGCCGGCCCTGAGTGCCCGGCTGGGCAGCGGCGTGTGGCTCAAACGCGAGGACCAGCAGCCGATCTTCTCGTTCAAGCTGCGCGGCGCGTACAACCGCATGGCGCACCTCACCCCGCAGGAGCGGGCGGCGGGCGTGATCGCGGCGTCGGCCGGCAACCACGCGCAGGGCGTGGCGTTCGCCGCGCAGGAACTGGGCGTGCGGGCCGTGATCGTGATGCCCGCGACCACCCCGGACATCAAGGTCCGCGCCTGCCGGGCCCGCGGCGCGGAGGTGGTGCTGCACGGCGACAGCTTCAGTGACGCCGAGGCGCACGCCTACGGCCTGCAGGCCCGCGACGGCCTGACCTTCGTGCACCCGTACGACGACCCGCTGGTGCTGGCTGGTCAGGGCACGGTGGGCCTGGAACTGCTGCGGCAGGTGGAGGACACGGGCCCCACCACGGTGTTCGTGCCGGTGGGCGGCGGCGGGCTGATCGCGGGCACCGCCGCGGTCCTCAAGGCCCTGCGGCCCGGGTGGCGGGTGGTGGGTGTGCAGCCCGAGGACAGCGACGCCATGGTGCAGTCCGTTCACGCCGGGGAGCGCGTGCGGCTGGAGCAGGTGGGCCTGTTCGCGGACGGCGTGGCCGTCAAGCAGGTGGGGGCGCACACCTTCGCCCTGACCCGCCGGTACGTGGACGACTGGGTGCGGGTCAGCACCGACGAGATCTGCGCCGCCATGAAGGACGTGTTCGACGACACCCGCGCCGTGATGGAACCCGCCGGGGCGCTGGCCGTGGCCGGCCTGAAAAAGTACGCCACCGACCACGGCCTGCACGGCGAGACGCTGGTCGCCGTGACCAGCGGAGCGAACCTGAACTTCGACCGGTTGCGGCACGTGTCCGAACGCACCGAGATCGGCGAGAAACGCGAGGCGATCCTGGCCGTCACCATCCCCGAACGGCCCGGCGCGTACCAGGAGTTCATCGAGGTGCTCGGGCAGCGCGCCATCACCGAGTTCAACTACCGCTACGCCCCGCGCGCCGAGGCCCGCATCTTCGTGGGCGTGCAGCTCGCCCACCCCGGCCAGCGCGCGGAACTCCTCACGGCCCTGCACGCCGCCGGGTACCCGGTTACGGACCTCACCGACGACGAGATGGCCAAGGTCCACATCCGCCACATGGTCGGCGGCCGCGCGCCCGAAGCCACGGACGAACGGCTGTACGCCTTCACGTTCCCCGAGCGGCCCGGCGCGCTGCACGAGTTCCTGGCCACCCTGCGGGGCCGCTGGAACATCAGCCTGTTCCACTACCGCAACCACGGCAGCGACCACGGCCGCGTCCTGGCCGGCCTGCAGGTCCCGGACGCCGACCTGGACGAATTTCAGGCGTTCCTGGGCGCCCTGGGCTACCCGAACCAGGACATGAGCCGCAGCCCCGCCTACCGCCTGTTCCTCACCTAAACCTGGCTCAGGGCAGCGTGACGGTGCGGCCGCTCTTGAAGGTCACGCTCACGCCCGGGCGGCGGGGGTTGGCAGGGTCCACGCGACAGGCGGTGATGCGCTGCGCCCCCGTGACACTGATGGGCGGGCAGGTCCGGCTGGGCGTGCCGCCGGCCAGGACAGCCACCTGCATCTGCCGGGCGACCTGCTGTTCAAGGACTCGCTCGCGGGCGGCCAGCAGATTCGGGATCAGCACGGCCGCCAGGATGCCCACGAGGAAGGTGCCCACGACGGCGTGGCTGACGCCCATCACCACCTGCATGGCCGTGCTGACCGCCGGCTGGAACGCGACCCGCGCCTGCGCGCGGTAGGTGAGGTGATACGTGAACAGCAGCAGGGCCAGGGTCCCCAGGAGGGCCGCGAGGCTCAGGGGGCTGCCCTGCACCCTCAGCACGAAAGCCACTCCGAGCAGGATGGGTGTGAGGAAGAACCAGGCGACGTGCAGCGGCCACACGCCGATATACGTGAAGCCCGCCCCGGGCACGAGCAGGTTCAGCAGCACGCCCAGCACATACGACGGACGTTTCAGGGTGGTGCGGCGGGCAAGGTCTTCCGGGAAGGCGGTGGTCATGCGCCGAGCATGGCGCAGGCCGGCACCCGGCCCCGCCTCACCTGCGCGGCGATGGGGGCATCTCTCCCCCAGCGGCCCCGCGGCCCTGGCCTCACTTCACGAAGTTGGCCGGGCGTTTCTCCGCGAAGGCGCTCAGGCCTTCCTTGTGCTCCCAGGAGTCGCCGGCTTTCTGCTGCAGCACGCTCTCCTGGTCCAGCGCGTCGTCCAGGGTGCCGGTCATGGAGGCCTGGAGGGCCTGCTTGGTGAGTTTCAAGGCGTTGGCGGGCCGGGCGGCGAGGCGTTCGGCGTAGGCCTGCACGTCGGCGTGGAAGGTCTCGTCGGGGAACACGTGCTCGCACAGGCCCAGTTTCAGGGCGTCGTCGGCGGTGACCTTCTGCGCGAAGGCCATCAGCTCGAAGGCGCGGTGGTACCCGACCAGGCGCGGCAGGAACCAGGTGCTGCCGCTATCCGGGATCAGGGCGATGTTGGAGAACACCTGCGTCATGGCCGCGCTCTGTGCCCACAGGCGGATGTCGCCCGCGAGGCCCAGGCTGGCGCCCGCCCCGGCCGCGATGCCGTTCACGGCGGTGATCACGGGCTTGCCGGTGTTCCGCAGGGCGCGGATCAGGGGGTTGTACGTGGTGTTCAGGTGGTGCGTGAAGTCCACGTGGTCGCCGCTCACGTCGCCCAGGTCCTGCCCGGCGCAGAAGCCGCGCCCGGCAGCCGTGACCACGATCACGCGCACGCTGTCGTCGGCGTCTGCGGCCTGGAGTTCCCGGGTGAGGGTGAGAATCAGGTCGTTGTTCGCGGCGTTCAGCTTGTCCGGGCGGTTCAGGGTCAGGGTGCGCACGCCGCTGCGCGTGTCCACCAGAATCACAGGTTGTGCCGTCATGCCCCCAGCGTACCCGGCCGGGCCGGGCCTGGGGGCTACACTGCGCGGGTGACGGACCCCGCCCCGCCTGCCCCCCTCCCCTCTGCGCCGCGTGACCCGGTGGTGCTGGCCCTGGACGTCAGCAAGGCCCGGATCGGGTTCGCGGTGAGCGCCGGGCGGCTGGCGTTCGGGCGGGGCAGCGTGGACCGGAAACGCCTGCCGCTGGACCTGAAGGCCGTGCGCCTGAAGGTCGAGGAGACCGGCGCGGGCCTGCTGCTGCTGGGCTTGCCACTGCGCACCGATGGCGCCCGCAGTCCGGCCGCGGACCGGGTGCGGGCCTTCGGGAAGATCCTGGCGGAGAAGGGGTACGCGGTGGCGTACCAGGACGAGCGCTTCACCACGCAGCGCGCCCGCGCCCTGAACGCCGGCGACCTGGACGAGGCGGCCGCCGTGCAGATCCTGGAACTGTACCTGCTCGGTCAGGCGCAGCCGGCGGCAGAGGGTGACGCCCCGGCTTGAGTCCCGCGGCCGGAACAGGCACGCTGGGGCATGAACCGATTCCTGCGGTGGGTGCGACGCCTCCTGGGGCGCGTGAGCGGCAAGAAGGGCGGCCGGGACGACGGGGCGGGCGTGCCGGTCCCCGTCCGGCCGCGGCCCTGGCGGGGCGGCGCGCAGGCCCAGGCCCCGGAACCCGAGGAGGAGGCCGTGCTGCGCTGAGTGCAGCCGCCCGCCTGCTTCCTGGCCGCGGTCCCGGGCCCGGGGCGGCTAGAATGCGGCCCTACATCCAGGTGAGTTTCAGGGGCCGTGCGCGGTGCGCGTGCGGGCCGGGTTTGAACATTGACCTCAGGGGGTTCGTATGAAGGGCAACATGATGCACGTTCCGCTGACCATTCCGTTCATTCTGGAGCGCTGCCGGACGGTGTACCCGGACCGGGAGATCGTGTCGCTGGTGATCGGCGGGCGGAACGAGGCGGGGCAGCCGACGCCGGCGAGGCACAGCACGACGTACGGCGCGGTGGCGGACCGGGCGCTGCGGCTGGCGGGTGGGCTGCTCGGCCTGGGGTTGCAGCCGGGGGACCGGGTGGCGACGCTGGCGGTGAACAGTTTCCGGCACCTGGAGGCCTACCTGGGCGTGCCGAGCGCGGGGCTGGTGCTGCACACGGTGAACATCCGGCTGCATCCGGAACAGGTGGCGTGGATTCTGAATCATGCGGAGGACCGGGTGCTGCTCATCGAGAACGCGTTCGCGGCGATGATTCCGGCGCTGAAGGCCGCCTGCCCGAAGCTGGAGCACGTGCTGGTGCTGGGGCCGACGCCGCAGCCGATTCCGCTGCCGGGCGTGCAGGATTATGACGCGTTCGTGGCGGCGCAGGAGCCGCTGGCGCGGTACCCGGAGCTGCACGAGGACGACGCGGCCGGCATGTGCTACACGTCCGGCACCACCGGGCACCCCAAGGGCGTGCTGTACACGCACCGCAGCACCATCCTGCACAGTCTGGCGAGCGCCCCGAAGGACGCGCTGAACGTGGGCGAGGCGGACACGGTCCTGCCGATCGTGCCGATGTTCCACGTGAACGCCTGGGGGTTGCCGTACACCTGCGCGATGTTCGGGGCGCGGCAGGTCTTCACGGGGGTGTTCACGGACGGGGGCACGCTGGCGCGGTTCATGCAGGAGGAGGGCGTGACCATCACGGCGGGCGTGCCGACCATCTGGATGGGCCTGCTGGGCGAACTGGACCGCGCGAAGGCGGCGGGCACGCCGTACGACCTGTCTGGGATCGAGCGGCTGGTGGTGGGCGGCAGCGCCGCGCCGGAAAGCCTGATCCGCGCGTTCGAGGACCGGCACGCGCTCACGCTGATGCAGGCGTGGGGCATGACGGAAACGCACCCGCTGGGCACAGCGAGTCAGGTGCCGCCCGGCGTGGACCCCCGCAGTGACGAGGGGTACCGCCTGCGCGCCAAGCAGGGCCGCCCGGTGCCGCTGGTGGAACTGGCACTGCTGAACGAGGCCGGGGAGCGCGTCCCGCACGACGGGAAGACCATGGGCCGCCTGATCGCGCGCGGACCCTGGATCGCGGACAGTTACTTCAAGGGAGAGGGCGAGGGCAGTTTCCTCACGCTGGACGGCCAGCAGTGGTTCGACACGGGGGACATCAGCACCCTGACGGAGAACTACTACATGCAGATCGAGGACCGCAGCAAGGACCTCATCAAGTCCGGCGGAGAGTGGATCAGCAGCGTGGACCTGGAGAACGCCATCATGGGGCACCCGGCGGTGGCGCAGGCGGCCGTGATCGCCATGCCGCACGAGAAGTGGGACGAGCGGCCCCTGGCGGTGATCGTGCCGAAACCCGGCATGAGCGTCACGCACGCGGAGATCACGGAATTCCTCACGCCGATGTTCGCGAAGTGGTGGCTGCCGGACGCCGTGGCCCTCACGGACAGCATTCCCATCGGCGCGACCGGGAAGTTCCTGAAGCGTGAACTGCGCGAGGAGTACCGCGGGTACGGCACGGACGCCTGGCCGCACCGCGCGGCGCGCGGCGACGTGTAACCGCCCCAGGGCCGCGTCCGGCCGCCGTGCCCCCGTACAATCCGGGGCATGGCGGTTTCCGTTGATGGTCAGGTGGTGACGTTCACGCCCCCGGCAGGCGCGACTGGACTGGTCGGGGACATGACCGACTGGCGCAAACGCGACCCGATCCCGGTGGAGGGCAGCGCGCCCATCGTGCTGACACTTCCGCGCGGGGCATGGGTGGAGTACGCCTGGGTGGACGCGGCCGGCGAGGCGTTCGCCGACCCGGACAACGACCAGAAGTCCCTGAACCCCTGGTGGCCGTACCCGCGGGCCGTGGTGGTCGGCGACTACGCCCGCCACCGCCTGTGGACGCTGCCGGACGCCACGCGCCGGGGCACCGCGCACCGCCTCACCTGGGACGGCGGCGTCTTCCCCGGGAAGCGGCGCGCGATCGTGCACACGCCGCACGGGTACGCGGGCGGGCCGCTGCCGGTGTACTACGTGCAGGACGGCGTGGCGTTCTACCGCACGGGCCGGCTGGGCGAACTGCTGGACCGCGCCGTGGAGGCCGGACTGGCGACAGGCGCGGCGTTCGTGTTCGTGGAGCCCGTGGACCGCAACGAGGAGTACTACCTCAACGACCGCTACCTGGACTTCCTGACCGCCGAGGTCTTCCCGCAGGTCGAGGGGCCCCTGCTGCAGGCCAACGAACGGGGCCTGTGGGGCGCCAGCCTGGGCGGCCTGATCTCGCTGTACACCGCCAGCCGGCACCCAGAATTGTTCACCCGGGTGGTCAGCCACAGCGGGGCGTTCATCGCGCGCCCCGGCGCCGTCCGGCCGGAGGGAGGCATCGACACCACCACCGCCGGAGAGTGGCTGCGCGAACAGCTGGAAGCCCAGCCGCCCCGGCACCTGCGGGTCAGCCTGGACACCGGCGTGCTGGAATGGCTGACAGGCCCGAACCGCCGCATGGCCGCCGCCCTTGCCGACCTGGGCCTGCCCCACCAGTACCGCGAGTACCCCAGCGGGCACAACTGGATCACCTGGCGGGAAGCGCTGCCAGAAGCGCTTCTGTTCATGCAGGGCTGCGAGGCGTGCGGTCCGGGCGCGGGCGTCGCCGAGGACCGCGGCCAGCAGCTGAGGCAGGACGTGCAGGCGGCCGTGCGGGACCTGCGCCGCGAGGGGGGCCTGACCGAGGAGGAGATCGCCCGCCTGGTGCACGAGGAACTGGAACGCCCCCTGTAACGACACGAAGATACGGGCTTGGCAGGGTGTCCTGTCCGGAGAACGGTCCGCGCTGATACGAGGGAGTGTGCGTCCCCTTCACCCTGAACTCTGTGAGGGTGGACCTTTAGTGCGACCTTGCCCGCGAACGTGATGGTCGGACTCCAGGTCTTCGGGGGCTGGCCCGGTCCCCCCGGATCGGGTGCACTTGAAAGCCCTGTCGCACCTGAACCTTGGTGACGCCGTACAGCTTACCGAGCGGACAGCCGCATTCAGGGCGCACTCTGGATCAGCCTGGGCCGGGAGAATGACTCCTAAGTCCGCAGGTGGCCTTGATCGGGTCGTGCGGATCAGGGGGCGCGACGCCGGTGGCTGCGGGTCTTCCACAGGATCACGCCGATCACGGTGAACAGCACGGCGTCGAGCAGCAGGACCTTCAGCAGCACGGCGGTCATGGGAGCATGACACCACCCCTGCCTGAGATGAGGGTGAGTTCCGTCACAGTTCGTTTGGGGCCGGGCGGGCTCATGCGGACGCCGGGGAAAGGCGGCATAGTGGCGCGCATGCGCCTGGCCTGTGTGCTGA
This sequence comes from Deinococcus ficus, assembly GCF_003444775.1. Classification (NCBI taxonomy): domain Bacteria; kingdom Thermotogati; phylum Deinococcota; class Deinococci; order Deinococcales; family Deinococcaceae; genus Deinococcus; species Deinococcus ficus. The sequence goes on from NZ_CP021081.1 coordinate 2,094,443, forward strand.
TCGGAACGGCCCTGCTGGTTTCAGCGGGCGCGGGAGCCCTCACCATGACCCACCCGAACTCCACGACGACCCTGCATGAACGCGCCGCCGACTGGAAGGCGGCCGACCTGAAGAACCTCACCGTGCAGGGCGACGTCCTGACCCTGGCGCCCGGCGCGGCGAGCGGCACCGTGACCGGAGCGCCCCTGACCGCCCCGGCGTTCGATGAACTGGTGCCGTCCTGGAATGCCCGCACCGGGGCATCCGGGAGCGTGACCCTGGACCTTCGAGTACAGACCGGCGGCACCTGGTCCCGCTGGTACTCGTTCGGCACCTGGAGCGCCGCCGAGGGCCGCAGCAGCGTGAACGGCCAGAACGACGCGACCGGGCAGGTCCTGACCGACACGCTGCGCCTCAAGGCGAAGGCCACCACTTACCAGTACCGCGTGACCGTGAAGGGTGCGGGGACGCAGCTGAGCCTGCTTGCCTTCAACACGTCTGACCGGGCGCGGCGCGCGGCCACGCAGGGGCAGGCCAGCGACCGCCGCGCCTGGGGGAAGGTCATCGACGTGCCGCAGCGTTCGCAGATGATCTACCCGGACGGCGGGGAGGTGTGGTGCAGCCCCACCAGTGTGAGCATGATCCTCGCGAAACATGGCGTGAACGTGACCGTGCCCGTTGCCGCGAAGGGCATGTATGACCGCGCGTACGACGGCACCGGGAACTGGCCCTTCAACACGGCGTACGCCGCCGAGCAGGGCCTGCGGGCTTTCGTGACCCGCCTTCCCAGCCTGAGCGCCGCGGAGAAGTACATCACGGCGGGGGTGCCGCTGGCCGTCAGTCTGGGCTGGAAGAAGGGTGAACTGCCGGGCGCGCCCCTGCCCTCCAGCACCGGGCACCTGATGGTCCTCATCGGCTTCGATGCTCAGGGCAACCCCGTCCTGAACGATCCGGCCGCGCCCGGCAACGACACGGTGCGGCGCACCTACCCCCGCACGGCCTTCGAGCGGCTGTGGCTCTCGCACAGCGGCGGGCTGGCGTATGTGATCAGCCCGCGCGGCACACCCCTGCCCTGAGCGCAGGTTCTACATCCGTCCCCGGATCACCCCCCCCATCGGGGGCGGCCAATGAAGGGAGATTGTGATGAAATTCGGTTTACTCTGAAGGAATGAGTGCGGTTTTTCACAGCAACGTTCCGTCGCGCCGGCGCGGCCAGGAAGGGGTCGCGCTGGTCGTCGTCCTGCTGTTCACGGTCGTCATCCTGATGATCATCATCAGCACCACCGCCACCATGAGCCTCGGCGCTCGGACCGGCGGGGTGAACGAACGCGCCGCCTACCAAGCCCTCCTCGCGGCGGAAAGTGCGCTGAACACCTTCCCCGTCCGGATGAGCGCCCGGCTGAAAACCCAGCCGCTGCCTAAACGCACCGGGAACCCCCAGTCCGACCATGCCGCCATGAACGCCTGGCTGGGCGGCCTGAACAGTTACGCCGCCGGGGGCCGTCAGGCCAGCCTGGCCTTCGAGCGCCTGACGCTGACCGCCACCGGCGCCACCTTCCAGCTTGCCGCCACCGGCAGTGAGGGCAACACCCGGAAGGTCGCCCTGCAGGACTTCGAATTCAAGCAGCTGGACCTGGGGCACATACCCTCACCCCGCTCTGCCATTGAGTCGCTGCCTGGCATCGACGCGACCGGCAGCGGAAACGTCTCGGGGGTCTCGAACAACGGGGTGATCACGCGGGTGACGGGCGCAGCGTCTAGCCTGTCCATGGCAGATCTCACGTTTACCGTGCCCGTTCAGGACTCGACGGGCTTGCGCGTCGGGGATTACGTCAGGATTGACGGTGTGACGCTCCGCCTGGACGACATTACGGGCAACAGCCTGAAGGTCAAACAGGTCAGTCCGGTCGGCAGCGCTGTGAGTGCCAACCAGCTGACCGGCGAGGTAGACCTCATGCTGAATGCAGTGGCCCAGTCCTACACCGCCTTTACGGACCCCATGACACTTCGCGCCTCGAACGCGGGGGACTTCGTGAAGGGTGAAGTCGTCACCATCAATGGCAAGAGCGCCGCCGTGACGGGAGTGGACGCGCAGGCGGGCACCATCACCCTGGACTGGGCCGCTAACCTGCCCACCCTCCTCCCCGAGGGTACACAGATTATCCGGGACGTCCTGGCCCTGCGCAGCGCGCAGGGGATCACGCCGCTTCACAGCAAGCTGGGCGATTACAGGATGGACAACGCACAAGACTGCACGGGAAGCGGGAACGGCAAGCATCAGCTGATCACCTGCGAAGGGGCGTACGATCCCACGCTTCAAGGAAACCCGGATGATCCCAACGAGGACTTCTTCTCCAAGATGGTGCTCGGCATGAGTGATGAGCAGATCGACACCATTCCTCTCTCCGGTACGAATGCGGGGCCCATGCAGAACGAGATCCGCCGTATCCGCGCTGAGGATTTCGATGACGTAATCAAAAACAGTAATTCCAGCGGCATCCTCATCGTGGACGGCGACATCAACTCCAACGTGAATGGCAACACGGTCTTCAACGGCCTGATCTACTTTCGCGGCAACCAGGGCGGCAAATTCAACGGGAACCTGACCGTGAATGGCGCCATTGCCGTACGGGGCGGTCCCATCGAGGGGCTGACAACCGATGACACCGTCACTAACCTGACCGGAAGTCTCGACGTGAACTTTAATGCCGTCGCACTTCGCAAGCAGTTGGCCGCTGTGCGAGGCAACGCCACCCTGGGCGCCGTGAAGGGTACCTGGCGCCAGCGCTAACACCCGTGCAGAGACGCATCACCTCCACTCAGCCGCCATCCGAGAGCACCCCCCTCTGAATCTCTGTGAATCTTGAGGAAATCATCATCCGGCGCACCCGGTTGGGGGGCCCCTGCTTTGGGGGTGCAGCCCACCACCGGGGGCGCATAAGCTGAGGACATGAGCGACACCCTCCCCCCACGAGCTGGTCTCCGCCCCCGCAGGCAGGACGGCGTGGCCCTCGTCGTCGTCCTGCTCTTCACCGTCGTCATTCTCATGATCATCGTCAGCACCACCGCCACCATGAGCCTCGGCGCCCGGACAGGTGGCGTGAACGAACGTGCCGCCTACCAGGCCCTCCTGAACTCGGAGAGCGCCGTGAACACCTTCGCACAGCGCTTCCAGGCCAAAATGGCCACGCTAGATGATGCCGCCCTGTTCCGGGGCACCGAGCCCGATGACCTGCAGGCCTGGATCGTGCAGTACGGCCTGAACACCTATAACGGCGCGACCCTCAGTGTCACGGGAAGACCCAGCAAGAAGAACTTCTCCATCGAGGCGGTCGGCACCGTGCAGGGGGAAACCCGCAAGGCCGTCCTCCAGGACTTCTATGCCACCCACTCCCCCGGCTTCAACATCCGCGCCGACGCGCCCCTGGTGTCTTACCCGAACGTGGACGTCACCGGGAACGCTTCCGTGGAAGGGGAATCGTACAACACCAATGCCAGTGGCCTGAAATCGGACGGCACGACCACCATCGCCCGGCTGACCGGCGCTGCGGACCTGCCCGGCACGGATATTCAGCTCACCTCCACCCTCACCGACCAGCTGCTGCTCTCCAAGGGCAACTACGTGGTCCTGAACAACACCACCTTCAAGGTCACGGGCGTGAACTACAAGACCAGCCGCGTCACGCTGGCCTCGCTTGACGGCACCACCACGACCACGAACTTCGCGGCTAGCACCCCCATCCGCCGCGTGGACTCGGCCGTGACCACGCCCTTCACGCAGGTGTCAGGCGGCCTGTCCGTCATCAACGTCACGGACCCCGAGTACTTCGTGGACGGCTCCCGCGTGCGGGTGGGCAACATGACCGGCACTGTGGTCAGCACAGACGAAACCAACAAACGCGTCACCATCAACTGGGACGTTTCCACCACCCTGACCGCCACCATCCCGGAAGGGGCAGCCATCGCCCGCGACGTGAAAGCCGTGCAGTCCGGCTACGGCGTGACCGGACAGGACCAAACCTACAACGGTGTATCCTCCAATGATCTCCGCCTGCGGAACATGAATCCCTTCAACAGCAACTCCAACCCGGACCTCTTCACGTTCGTCCTCGGGCAGACCAAGGCGCAAATGCTGAACTACCCCGCGAACAACTGGAACGGCTGGGTGGACGTTACCACCACCGGGCAGAACTTCAACGGCAGGGTCGGCGAGGCCCTGGGTGGCAAGGACATCACGTTCATCGACGGCACCACCAGCCTCAGCGGCAGCCAGCAACTGTGCGGCAGCGGCCTGCTGATCGTGAAAGGCAACCTTACCGTGAACGGCACCTGTGACGCCGGCTTCTCCGGGGCCATCTACGTCATGGGTGACTACGACCAGCAGGGCAACTCCACCATCCGCGGCGCCGTGATCGCCGAGGGCGCCACCCAGATCATCAACGGCACCGAATGTGTATCCATTCCTCCTTCCGACACCAACCCGGGCGGCAACGACTGCGACACCAAAGTGGCCGGGACCGGGCAGGGACAGGGCAAGATCACCTTCGACCGCGCTGCACTCCTGGCCGCTGGTGCTCTTCTCTCCCCGCCCACCTTTGACCCGGTGGCCGGCACCTGGAGACAGCGGTGATCCACGCCTCTCACTCCAAACAGGGCTTCACGCTCATCGAAGTGCTGGTTGTGATTGCCATCCTCGGCATCCTGCTGGCCCTGGGTTTCGGCAGTTACACCCGCTGGCGGGCCAGCAGCGCTGTGATGGAGGGCGCGCAACAGTTCGCACGCGACGTGGACCGCACGCGTACCAGCGCCAAACGCGAGAACGCCTGCTGGCGTATTCAGCCCAGCGCCAGCACCAACGCCACGACATACCTGATTGAGCGCTTTACCACATCCACCTGTACTGGAACGGCCGTCAGCACCCAAACGAGAACCCTGCCCCGCGGTACACAGATGACGTCTAACTCCACCGAGATCAATGTCAACTTCGTGCCTCCTTACGGCACGACCGACGCCTCTCCAAATGAGTACACCGTTGCTTGGACGGGCAACACCACCATCAGTCGTACGATTCGTATTACCAGTGTTCTGGGAAAGACGGTGATCAGATGAAAGCACAGTCCTCTGGCCTGACCCTCATTGAGATTCTGGTGGCTCTGGCAATCTTTGCTGTGGTCGCAGCAGCCGTCCTTGCCATGTTCCCCACGATCTTTAAGGTGAACGGGCAGACGCGCGCCGATCAAGCCGTAACCATTGGCGCAAAGCAGTTTATGGAGCAGGCTCGGGCTGCTATGGACACGGTGACCGAGTTCGACTCCGTAACGGCTGCAACTTCCCTTCCGGCCGCACCGGAAGCAGCCAAGGTCAACAACTACAGCTGCGTCCGTGCTCTGAACTCTCAGCCTGATCCTAGCATCGCGGCCGGACAGATCAAGCGCGTCACTCTGACCTGCACTCACAGCACTTACGCGCAACAGGTCTTCACGTTGGACCTGGGACGGCCTCTATGAAGTCAGCGGGCCGCACGGAGGGCTTCACACTGATTGAGGTCCTGATAGCCATGGGCCTCCTAGGCATCGTCCTTGCACTAATCCTGAACTGGCAGATGTCTACCCTGAATGTCTCAACGCGCACGAACGCTATGGCACGCAGCCTGAACGACTTGAATGACGTCACAGGGTATGTAGGGGATCAAGTGAGATCGGCAGCCAGAGTGCGGGTCGTTACCAGCGAGTTTACGATCAATTCCTCTCCATCGTTTGCCTGCACGACGGATTACCCATGTTTGCTGCTCACTGTTCCAAAGGAAACAGATACAGGTGTAGTGGCGAAGTACCAACTGGTCATTTTCCGCATGTCTCCGAGGTCAGATGTCACGAATGCCAATGACAAGGTGGCTGACTCTTGGGCTGACTCCAATGTAAATGTCCTGTTCGAATTTCGTTCGAAGGACCCAGGTACCAGCACGAGTGCTCCGTCCACCTGCGTGATTCGGGAGACTGATTCAAGTGGAAACGTGACCTACCAGAGTACCCTGGAAGCTTCAAGCCGGACCGGTTGCTCTGCTTTGCGGGAAGACACTTCCGGTGTGCATCTGGCCAGCCTGACCAGTGTCTCGAACTTTGACCGATATATCGTCTCGGATTATCTGGCGCCGAAGAGCGAGCTGGGCGCGGGGAACGTGCCTTTTGCGTATAACACGACGACCAAGGAACTGACCCTGAATTTCCGGGATAAGCAGCGGGTGCGGGGTACGACGACGTTCCTGCCGACTACCGGGCCGTTCACGATGACGGTGCAGGCGCGCAACGTTCCCTGAGTGCTGGCTGTGCCTGTTCGCCCCCTGGCCTGTCCGGGGGGTTTTGCGTTGGGCGCTTAGACTGCGCGCATGTTTTTCGTGACGGTGTGTCCGGTGTGTGGGGGGGAGAACCGGGTGGAGTTCGCGGACAGCAGCGTGCATGACGTGACGTGCGGGGCGTGTGGGGCGCGGTCGTGCGTGTTTGTGCGCAAGCAGAAGTTCGAGGTGCTGTTTGATCTGGGGACGCGGGCCCTCATGGACGGGTACGCGCGGGAGGCGGTGGCGAGTTTCGCGGCGGCCCTGGAGCGCTTCTTCGAGTTTTACGTGCGGGCGTTTGCGCTGGAGCGGGCGGCGGATTCGGCGCAGGAGTTCGGGGAGGCGCTGGGGGTGCTGGAGGGGACGTGGCGGCATGTGGCGAGCCAGTCGGAGCGGCAGCTGGGGATGTTCGCGCTGGCCTACCTGCTGCGGGAGGGCCGGGAGCCGGAATTTCTGACGGCGAAGGCGCTGGGGGCGGAGTTCCGGAACCGGGTGATTCACCGGGGGTACCTGCCGCGCCGGGCTGAGGTGGAGGAGTACGCGGCGCTGGTGTTCGGGTTGATTGACCGGCTGCTGTCGGGGATGGGGCCGGTGGGGGTGATGCAGGCGGAGCTGGTGCAGGAGCAGGCGTTCGCGCGGCATCTGGAGGCGTTGCCGGCGGGGGTGACGGCGGTGTTCGAGGAGCATCCGGGGATGTTCCGGGCGCGGCGGTTCGCGCCGGTGCCGCCGGGGAAGTCCGCGGCGTCGAAGGGGGGGAGCGCGCCGCTGAACGACGCGGCGGCGTTTGCGCGGGCGCTGGATGAGCGGGGGGCGGGGCTGAGCGTGTTCAAGGTGCGGGCGCACCGGGCGGGCGGGGAGGGGTAGCCGGCCGTGTCATGCTGGGCGCATGACTCAAGTGGATGGTGGGCAGCTGGTGTCGGTGCGGGTGGAGGGTTTCGGCGTGGTGCAGGCGCAGGCGGGCGAGCGGCTGGTGCTGGCGCTGGAGCGGGCGGGGGTGGACATCCTGCACCGCTGCGGGGGGCAGGCGAAGTGCACGACGTGCCGCGTGTCGTTCCAGGAGGGTGAGCCGGACCTGATGACGGCCGCCGAGCATGACAAGCTGAAGGAGAAGGAGCTGCTGGGCGTGGCGCGGCTGTCCTGTCAGATCGAGTGCGCGGAGGGGATGGCGGTCACGGTGTTGCAGACGGTGTCGTCCACGGGCCTGGAGGCCGGAAAGGCGCCCGCGGAGGAGATTCAGCCGGAGCCGGTGTGGTCCACGCGGCCGGGGGCGAGCACCGAAGGCTGAGGCTCAGCGGGGGTGAGGACGGCGCCGGCCGGTGCCCACTGGAGGGGCCCGCTGGCGCTGTCCCTGTGCACGGTCCCGAAGGCGCCCGGGATGTGCGGCACGGCGAGCAGGCCCCCCTGCGTTTCGGCCCGGGTCAGCACGTCGGTGCGGGTGTGGGCGGCCTGGTCCGGGTCGGCGTCCCACACGCTGGACCAGTCGGGGTGGGTGACCTGGAGGGGGACGTGCAGGGTGTCGGCCAGGAGCAGCGCGGAGTGCCCACCGTCCTGGAGGTACAGGCTGGTGGCGCCGGGGCGGTGGCCGGGCGTGGGGAGGGTGGTGAGGCCGGGGCTGATCTCGGCGCCGTCGTCCAGCAGGTCCAGGCGCCCGGCGTCCTGCAGGGGGCCCAGGGTGGTGCGCCACTGGTCGGCGCGGCCCGGGTCGGCCCGGAAGCCCTCGGCCTCGTGCCGGGCCATCAGGTACCGCGCGCGCGGGAAGCGCGGCTGCCCGCCGGGGGTGAGCACGCCGCCCACGTGGTCGTCGTCGCGGTGGGTGAGGAACACGAGGTCGATGTCGTCCGGGGTCACGCCGAGGGCGGCGAGGCCCCAGTCAAGCACCGCTCCGTTCCTGGTGACGGGTTCGCCGGTGTCCACCAGGAGGGTCCGGCCGGCGTGACGGATCAGGAAGGCGTGCAGGGTGAAGTTCAGCAGCGTGCCGCCGCGGTGCGAGAGGGCCGGGTGGCGGGCGTGGTGGGCGGCGAGGGCCGCCTCGTCGTGGGTGCGCAGGACGTCCGCGGCGGGCAGCTGCTGCACCGGCCAGATCTGGAGGGCGTAGAGGTCGGCGGTTCCGATCTGGACGTGATGAATCACGATGCCAGCATAGGGCTGCGCAAAGGGTGGCCGGGCCGCGTCTGCCCTAGCCGGCCGCGCCGCCTTTCGTGACGATGCCCTGCTCGCCGGCCCAGGTGGCGATGTCGTCCCCGCGGATGGCGGCGGCCATCAGGCCGGGGAAGTGGTCGGGCGTGCAGGCGAAGGCGGGGATGCCCATCGTGGTGAAGGTCCGGGCGACCCCGTGGTCGTAGCTGGGCGCGCCGTCGTCCGAGAGGGCCAGCAGGGCGATGACGTTCACGCCGGCGTCTTTGAGGGCGCGGGCGCGGGCCAGCATCTCGCGTTCGTTGCCGCCCTCGTACAGGTCGGAGATCAGCACCAGGATGGTCTGTTCGGGGTTCGTGATGGTGCCCTGCGCGTAGGCCAGGGCGCGGTTGATGTCGGTGCCGCCGCCCAGCTGAATGCCGTACAGGACGTCCACCGGGTCGTCCAGGTGTTCGCTGAGGTCGGCGACCTCGGTGTCGAAGGCGATCACGCGGGTGTTCACGGCAGGCAGGCTGGCCAGCACCGCGCCGAACACGCCGGCGTACACGACGCTGGAGGCCATGCTGCCCGACTGGTCCAGGCACAGCACGATGTCCCGCAGGGCGCGGCGTTTGCGCCCGTACCCCACGAGTTTCTCGGGGATGACGGTGTGGCGCTCCGGGAGGTAGTGGCGCAGGTTGCGGCGGATGGTGCCGTTCCAGTCGATCTCGCTGGGCCGGGGCCGGAAGTTGCGCTGGGCGCGGTTCAGGCTGCCGGTCACGGCGGCGCGGGTGGGTTCCTCCAGGCGGCGGGTCAGGTCGTCCACGACGCGGCGCACCACGGCGCGCGCGGCGTCCTTGGCCCGGGCGGGCATCACGCCCTTCAGGGACAGCAGGGTGCCGACCAGGTTCACGTCCGGTTCGACGGAGTCGAGCATCTCGGGTTCGAACAGCAGCTGCGTGAGGTTCAGCCGCTCGATGGCGTCCTGCTGCATCACGCGCACCACGCTGGCCGGGAAGAACTCGCGGACGTCGGCGAGCCAGCGGGCGACTTTCGGGGCGCTGCCGCCCAGCCCGCCGCGGCGCGGGCCGTCGGGCGTGTCGTACAGGCCGCTCAGGGCGGCGTCCATGCGCCTGTCCTCGATGTTCAGGGCGATCTCGGGGCCGCCGGCCTCGTCGGTCAGGCCGTCGGCGTCCCCGCCGCCCAGCACCAGCCGCCAGCGCCGCTGGCGTTCCGGGTCGGGCGTCATGCGTTCACCCCCAGGATTTTCAGGGTCAGCGGCACGACCCGCAGGGCGCGCTCCTCGTGCAGGGCGGCCGCGGCCAGAGGGGCCCGGCCATTGCCGCCGCGGAGCTGCCCGCCGATGGCGCGGCGTTCGGCCTTCTCGAAGCGGGAGAACACGCGCCGCAGCAGCGGCAGCACCTCCTGGAACACCGCGGCGTCCAGGCCGGTGAGCCAGCCGTCCAGCAGCGCCAGCAGGGCCGCGTCGTGAATCAGCAGGGTGCCGCTGTGGCCCAGGAAGCCGTCCAGCCACTCGGTCACGGCGAGCGGCGCGGCGGCGCCCAGCGCGACGCTCAGGCGGCGTTCCACCTCGGCAGGGTCCAGCTGCCCGGCGTCGCGCAGGCGGCGCACGGCGTCCCCGACCAGCAGGGGGTGGGCGTCCTCGCGGTCCGCGAGGCGGCGCAGGGCGGCCTGCCACTCGCTCAGGGCGGCCGGGTCGTCCAGCAGGCGCACGCTGGCGTCGCCGTCCTGCACGGCGCTCCTCAGGTCCTGCGCGGCGTCCCCGGCCAGACCCACGGCGGCGGTGGGGACGCCCACGCTGGCCCGGGTGAGCAGCGTGCGGAAGGTCGCCTCGGCGTTCAGATCGCGGTCGCCGTCCCGGCCACGGACGTCGCCGTACCGCGCGAGGCGGGCCAGGGGCGGCAGGGCACCCAGCAGGTCGGTCACGTCGGCGTTCAGGGCGGCGCGGGCGTTCAGGGCGTCCAGGGCGGGTGGCACGGCGGCCCGCAGGTCCGCGTACCGGACCGCTTCGAGCAGGGCCGTCAGGTCGCTCAGGCGGGCGCTGCCGTGCGCGCGTTCCACGGCGAGGGTGGTGGCGGCCTGTTCCACGGTCTGCCCGGCGCGGCTGGCTTCCACGAGCCGTACGCTGAACTCCGGTTTCCAGGCCAGCGCCCAGGCTTCCTTGAAGGTGCCGCGCCCGCCCGCGTGCCGTTCCTGCGCCCAGGGCACGTTCAGCAGGTTCAGGCGGTGAAACAGCGCGGAGCGGGCCAGGTCGGTGTCCTGCCGCAGGTCCAGGGTGAGGTCGTGCGGCTCGGCCTGCACCTTCAGCCGCAGGGTCTTCTGCAGCCGGGCGAGGTCCTGCGCGAGCGGCACGGTGGGGGTGTCTTCCGGCACGCGGCCCAGCGCCTCGCCCACGATCAGTTTCGCCTCCACCAGGCGCAGCGGCAGGTCGCTGTCCCAGCCGAACACGCTCAGGGTCGCCTCGTTCAGTTCGTCCAGGCCGGGCACGGCGCGGCCACGCAGGGCGGCCAGGGTGTTCGCCAGGCGGGTCGCCTCGATCACGCTGGCGCTGCTGGCGTCCAGGCGTTCGCCGCGCAGCAGCCGGGCGGCGCGCGCGAACCACCGTTCGGTGACGTGCTCGGGGGTGGTGAACAGGTGGTGGTAGTACCCGGGGGACCGGACGCCCGCGCTGTACCCGCTGCTGGCGCTCAGGCGGCCGTGCGTCCACGGCACCCAGGTGAGCGTGACCTTCGTTTTCGGCAGGCCGCGCAGCAGGGCGGCGTCCTCCCGGGCCCGGACCTGCGTGACGTCCAGGGCGGGGGCGTGCCACGCGCCGCACACCACGGCGATGCGCCCGAAGCCTTCTTTCTGCGCGGCGCGGATGGTCTGGCGCATGAAGGCCTCGCGCTGCGCCTCGTGGCCCCTGGCGGGCCCGGCGTCCGCGCGCACGGCGTGCATGGCCTCCAGGACCGCGCCGAACACGTCCAGGTCATGGCCGCGGGCTTCGACCAGCGTCTCCCACCACGGTTCGAAGTCGGCGTACCCGGCGGCGGCGGCCAGCAGCCTGAGCGGGTCGGTGCGCAGCTCCGTGTCGGGTTCGGGGGTGTCAGTGCCCACCAGCAGCCCCTCCGCTTCGGCGTCCAGGCGGTCTTCGGCGGTGGCGCCCACGGTGGCGCTGGCGGGGAGGTCCATGAAGCGGGCCGGCACGCCCGCCTGGGCCGCCCAGCGGAACGCCACGTATTCCGGGCTGAAGGCCGCGAACGGCCAGAAGGACGCGCGGGCGGGGTCGCCGGTGGCGTAGGCGAGCAGGGCCACCGGGGGCTCCAGGTCCTCGCGGGTCAGGAAGGGCAGCACCGCGTCGCCGTCGGCGGGGCCTTCCACCAGCAGCATGTCGGGCTGGAGGGCGCGCAGGGCGTGGTCCAGGCTGCGGGCGCTGCCGGGGCCATGGTGCCGGATGGGGAAGATGGAGACGGTCACGCGCCGGGCCTCGCGGGGTGGGGGTGTGGGGGGCAGGGGGTGGGCTGGGGCATGGGGTCCTTGGGGGAGCGGGGTGGCTTCCCGTTCAGATTAGGTCACCGCTTACGATTACGTCAATAACGTAATCACGCGGGCGTGTCCCTGCCCCCTGGCCGGGGAGGCATTCGGCTCCCGCCCGGCCGCTACAGTCCCCTTGACCCATCCAGGTCCACCCGGATGGCCCCTTTCCCCCCTCGCTCCCCCTCAAGGACGGACCGACCATGGAAGACAACCACGACCAGCTCGCCACCCTGCGGCAGATGCGCCAGCGCGCCGTGCAGGGCGGCGGGCCGGCCCGCATTCAGGCCCAGCACGCCCGCGGCAAGATGACCGCCCGCGAGCGACTGGCGCTGCTGCTCGACGAGGACTCCTTCCAGGAACTCGGCGCGCTCGCCACGCACCAGCAGACCGACTTCGGCATGGACCACCAGCGCTACCCCGGCGACGGCGTTGTCACGGGCTTCGGCAAGGTCAACGGCCGCCGCGTGGCGGTGTTCGCGCAGGATTTCACGGTGCTGGGCGGGTCCTTCAGCGAGGTGCAGGCGCAGAAGATCAGCCGCATCCAGGACCTCGCGCTGGCCAGCGGCATCCCGATCATCGGCCTGAACGACTCGGGCGGCGCGCGCGTGCAGGAGGGCGTGCGCAGCCTCGCGGCGTACGGGGAGCTGTTCGTGCGGAACGTGATGGCCTCCGGCGTGATCCCGCAGATTTCCCTGATCCTGGGGCCCTGCGCGGGCGGGGCGGTGTACTCCCCGGCCCTGACGGACTTCGTGATCATGGCCGAGGGCACCAGCAACATGTTCCTGACCGGGCCGGACATCGTGCAGGCCGTCACCGGCGAGCAGGTGACGGCCGAGACGCTGGGCGGCGCGTGGGTGCACAACTCGCGCAGCGGCGTGGCGCACTTCGTGACCCCCGACGAACAGGACGCGCTGGCGCTCACCAAGGTGCTGCTGGGCTACCTGCCGCAGAACAACCACGACGACGCCCCCCACCTCACGCCGCACGACTCGCCCGACCGCATGGACGAACGCCTGAACAGCGTGATTCCCGCCGACGACCGCGAGGCGTACGACATGCGGACCGTGCTCGGCATGATCTTCGACCCGGGCAGCCTGCTGGAAGTGCACGAGCACTACGCGAAAAACGCCGTGACCGCCTTCGCGCGCCTGGATGGCTACCCGGTGGGCGTCGTCGCCAACCAGCCGACCGTCCTGGCCGGCGCGCTGGACATCGACAGCAGCGACAAGATCAGCCGCTTCATCCGCATCTGCGACATGTACAACCTGCCGCTGATCACCTTCGTGGACTGCCCCGGGTACCTGCCCGGCACCGACCAGGAGCATCTGGGCGTGATCCGGCACGGCGCGAAGATCATCTACTCGTACTGCCAGGCGACCGTGCCCAAGATCAGCGTGGTGACCCGCAAGGCCATCGGCGGCAGTTACGTCGCCATGAGCAGCAAGCAGATGCGCAACGACGTGGCCTTTGCGTGGCCCACCGCGCAGATCGCCGTGATGGGCGCCGAGGGCGCCGCCCGGCTGCTCAACCGCGCCGCCATCGCGCAGGCCGACGACCCCGCCGGGGTCGAGGCGCAGTTCATCCGGGAGTACCGGGAGAAGTTCTTCAACCCGTACCGCGCCGCCGACCTGGGCCAGATCGACGAGGTGATCGAACCCCGCGAGACCCGGCCCCGGCTCATTCGCGCGCTGGAGGTCCTGCGGACCAAGGTGCAGGCCCAGGGCGTGATGCCCAAGAAGCACGGGCTCTTCCCGGTGTGACGCCATGACCACAGACCTCCAGTTCGGGCTTCAGCTCACCGTGGTCGGCATGGGCACCGTGTTCCTGCTGCTGGCCGTCCTGATGATTGTGCTCACCCTGATCGGGCGGCTGGACCGGCCGGCCGGCGGGGAAACCGTCCCCCCTCCCCTGCCGGACCACGCACCCGAGAGTCCGCCCGCCCCGGCCAAGCCCCCGGTCCTCCAGGTCCTGAGCGGCGGGCAGGACCTGGACGCGGACACGCTCGCGGCGATCGCGGTGGCCGTGATCACGCACCGCGACGTGCGGCGCCAGCAGGCCGCGCCGGTCATGCGCACCCACCAGCCCGGCAGCCTCCAGCACGCCAGCCGCTGGGTGACGCTGGGCCGCGCCCTGCAGAACCAGACGCCCCCCAAGAGGTAAGGGAAGATGCGACGCTACACCATCGAGATCAACGGGCAACCCCACGTCATCGACGTGACCGAACTCACCGCCGACACCTTCCAGGTCACGGTCGGCGGGCAGCAGGTGCAGGTGCGCCTCGCGGACCACGACGACCTGGCGGGCGCCGTGATCGCCCCGCACATCGAGCCCCCGCTGGCCCCTGGGCGGGCCGCCCCAGGGCTCTCCCCGGTGACCGTGCCCGCCAGCCCGCCCCCCGCGCCCGCCGCGCCGCGCGGCGCCGGCCCCCGGATGACGGCGCCCATGCCCGGCGTGATCCTGGCCGTGACCACCCGGGTGGGCGCCGACGTGAAACGCGGGGAGGAACTGCTGGTGCTGGAGGCCATGAAGATGAAGAACAGCCTCCAGGCGCCCCGGGACGGCCGCGTCGCAGAGATCTGCGTGGCGGAGAAGCAACAGGTGAAGTACGGCGACCCGCTGATCCGCTTCGAGGAGGGCTGAGACATGTCCCCCGACACGCTGCACAGCCTGTTGCAGGGCCTGAACGCCGTGACCTGGCAGTCGCTGACCATGATCGCCGTGGGCTGCGCGCTGATCTGGCTGGCGGTGAAAAAGGAGTACGAGCCGCTGCTGCTGCTGCCCATCGGGGCAGGCGCGGTCCTGGCGAACCTGCCGCTGTCGCCGCTGGTGGGCGAGGACGGCATGCTGCGCCTCCTGTACGACGTCGGCGTGGGGAACGAGCTGTTCCCGCTGCTAATCTTCATCGGGATCGGCGCGCTCACCGATTTCGGGCCGCTGCTGGAAAACCCGAAGATGGTGCTGCTCGGCGCCGCCGGGCAGTTCGGGATCTTCCTGACGCTGATCCTGGCGCTGCTGCTGGGCTTCACGCACAACGAGGCCGCCTCCATCGGGATCATCGGCGCCATCGACGGGCCCACCAGCATCTACGTGAGCGGCATGCTCGCGCCACACATGCTGGGGCCGATCACGGTCGCGGCGTACAGCTACATGGCGCTGGTGCCGATCATCATGCCCCCCATCATGCGGCTGCTGACCACGAAGAAGGAACGGCAGATCCGCATGCCGTACTCGCAGCGGACCATCAGCCCGCGCACCCGCGTCCTCTTTCCCATCGTGGTGACGCTGCTGGTCGGCACGCTCGTGCCGTTCGCCACGCCCCTGATCGGCATGCTGATGCTGGGCAACCTGATGCGCGAGTCCCGGGTGGTGGAGCGGCTCACGAGTGCGAGCAGCAACGAGGTCGCCAACGCCGTGACCCTCTTCCTGGGCCTGGCGATCGGCAGCACCATGGTCGGCGAGCAGTTCCTGAAGCTCAGCACCCTGGCGATCCTGGGCCTGGGCATCGTGGCGTTCGGGCTGGACACCGCCGCCGGGCTGCTGTTCGGGAAGCTCATGAACGTCCTGTCGGGCGGGAAGTTCAACCCGCTGATCGGCGCGGCCGGCATCAGCGCCTTCCCGATGGCGGCGCGGGTGGTGCAGAAGGTCGCCAGCGAGGACGACTTCGAGAACTTCGTCCTGATGCACGCCATGGGCGCCAACGCCGCCGGGCAGGTGGCATCGGTGGTGGCGGGCGGGGTGCTGCTGGCCCTGATGGGCGCCGGCGGGTAGGCGCGCTCAGTCGGCGGCGGGCAGGGTGAAGTGGAAGGTGGTGCCCTGCCCGATCGCGCTGTCCAGCCAGATGCTGCCGCCGTGGCGTTCCACGATGCGCCGCGCGATGCTCAGGCCGATGCCGCTGCCCTCGTACTGCTCGCGGGTGTGCAGCCGCTGGAAGATCGTGAAGATGCGGTCGTAGTACTCCGGGGCGATGCCGATGCCGTTGTCCTGCACGTCGAACTGCACGCGGCCGCCCTCGCGCACGGCGCGCACCTGAATGTGCGGCGCGCGGCCCGGCACGCTGAACTTCAGGGCGTTGCCGATCAGGTTCTGCATCACCTGCCGCACCTGCGTGCCGTCGGCCCGCACGGCCGGCAGGGGGTCCACGGCCAGCGTGCCGCCCCGCTGCGCGAACTGCGTGCCCAGGTCCTGCCGGACGTCATCCATCAGGCGGTTCATGTCCACCGGCTGCGGCGCGCGGCCCTGCGAGGTCACGCGGGAGAACGCCAGCAGGTCCTGAATGAGCTGGCTCATGCGGCGCGTGCCGTCGGTGATGTGCGCCACGTACTGCTGCGCGCGCGCGTCCCCGTGGTCCCCGTAGCGCCTGTTCAGCAGTTCCACGAAACTCGTCACGGTCCGCAGGGGTTCTTGCAGGTCGTGACTGGCGACGTACGCGAACTGCTCCAGTTCCCGGTTGCTGCGCTCCAGTTCCGCGGTGCGGCGCTGCAGGTCCTGCACGCCCTGCGCGCCCTCCAGCGCCAGGCCCAGGCTGCGCACCACCGTCTCCAGCAGCGCGCGGTCCGCGGGCGTCCAGGGGCGCAGGCTGTACAGCGCCACCGCGAACACCCCGCGCACGGCGCCCTCGGTGATGACCGGCAGGGTGGCGGTCGCGACGATGCCGAGCGCCAGGTCCCCCAGGCGGTCGGTGCCCGCGTCGTACTCGCTCTGGTAGTGCGGCAGGCGCGTCTGCTGCGGGATCCGCAGGTTCTGCGTCTCGTCGAACGGCAGCCCGGCATCCACCGCCGCCTGAAGGTCCGCGCGCAGGGTGCCCAGCTGCGCGCGGGCGCGCCACACGTTTCCGTCGGGTTCGTAGTACAGCGCCACGCCGGGCGGGAGCTGCGCCAGCACGACCTCCATGGCCCGGCGGATCAGGGCGTAGGGATCGGTCTGGAAACTGAGGTCCCGGGTGAGGTCCGCGAAGCCCTCCAGCGCCCGGGTGCGCGCCTCCAGTTCGGCGTTCTGGCGTTCCAGGCGGTGCGCGGCCTCGCTGCGTTCCAGCGCCAGACCCAGGCTGCGGCCCACCGCGCGGATGATCGCCTGCTCGCGCGGCGTCCAGTCCCGCGCGACCTGGGTGCCCAGGCCCAGCATGCCGCGCGGCTCGCCGTCCACGACGTACGGGTACATGGCGCCCGCGCCGTACATCCCGGAGTGCTCCACGCCCTCCCGCTCCGGTTCCCAGGCCGGCACGAGCACCAGCTGCCGGGTGCGCAGCGCCTCGGCGTAACTGGGCGCGTCCATGGGAATGCCCGCCCGGAGCGTGTCCGCGACCGGCACCGGGATCTCCGGGGACAGCACCCGGGCCTTCCAGAGTCCGCCTTCCAGGTCGTAGTAGGCGGCGCTGACCGGCCCCAGGGTGCGCTGCAGCACGTCGATGGCCTGCTGCGCCAGGGCGTGCACGTCCGTCAGGTCGGCGGCGGTTTCCGTGAACTGCACGAAGGCGTCCAGCGCGGCGCGTTCCACTTCCAGCGTGCGGGTGCGCTCCACCCGCTCGATGGCGCTGCCCAGGCTGCGGGTGATGCTTTCCAGCACCGCCCGGTCGGCGCGTGACCAGGGCAGCGGCGAGTTCAGGCCGAACGCGAACACGCCGCGCGGCTCCCCGCCGACCAGCATGGGAATGGTCGCCGTGGACTGCAGCTGCCCGACCGTCTCCCCTGTCAGGCGGTCCAGGGTCATGTCGTACGCCTGCTGGTACAGCGGCTGCCCGCTCTGCCAGGGAATCAGCAGGTTCTGCGTGTCCTCGAACGGCAGCCCGGCGTCCAGCAGGGCCTGCAGGCTGGGGCTGCCCAGGTCCCCCACCTGGGATTTCAGGCGCCACAGGCCGCCCTCGGGCTCGTAGTACACCGCGAACCCCTGCGGCAGCAGCGACTGCGCCAGTTCCTGCGCCCGGCGGATCAGGGCGTAGGGATCGGTCTGGAAGCTGAGGTCCCGGGTGAGGTCCGCGAAGCCCTCCAGCGCCCGGGTGCGCGCCTCCAGTTCGGCCGTCTGCCAGGCCGGGCTGTCGGGTTCAGGAACGGGGTGGGCTTCCGCCATCACGGCCTCGGCAGGTGCCGGGCCGGGGGGCGGGCGGGCGGTAAGCGGCGGGGCGGGCACCACATGACAGCCCAGCATACGGGCCCGGCCGGCGGCCCCGACAGACCCCCACCCGTGAGGAATTGTTCACGTACGGTCGAGTCCGCTCAGCTCACGGCGCGGCAGGCGCGGTACAGGTCCTTCCAGTCGTCGCGTTTCTTCGCGACGGTCTCCAGGTACTCGCGCCAGATCACGCCGTCCTGCACGGGGTCCTTGATCACGGCCCCGACCAGGCTCGCGGCGACGTCCTGCGCGCTGAGTTCCCCGCTGCCGAAATGCGCGGCCAGCGACAGGCCGTGGTTCACCACGCTGATCGCCTCGGCGGTGCTCAGGCTGCCGCTGGGGCTTTTCAGGCGGGTCTTGCCGTCCGCGGTCAGGCCGGAGCGCAGTTCCCGGAACACGGTCACGATGCGCCGCACCTCCTCCAGCGCGGGCGGCGCGGCCGGAATCTCCAGCCCGGCGGCCAGCTGCGCCACGCGCTGCGTCACGATGCGCACCTCGTCGTCCAGGCTGTCCGGGACCGGCAGCACCACCGTGTTGAATCGGCGTTTCAGGGCGCTGGACAGGTCGTTCACGCCCCGATCGCGGTTGTTCGCGGTGGCGATCAGGTTGAAGCCCCGCACCGCCTGCACCTCCGTGTTCAGTTCCGGCACCGGCAGCGTCTTTTCCGACAGCACCGTGATCAGCGTGTCCTGCACGTCGCTCTGCACGCGGGTCAGTTCTTCCAGGCGCGCGATCTTCCCGGTGCGCATGGCGCGCATCACCGGGCTTTCCACCAGCGCCGCCTCGCTGGGGCCCTCGGCCAGCAGCCGCGCGTAGTTCCAGCCGTAGCGGATGGCCTCCTCGCCCGTGCCGGCGGTGCCCTGCACCAGCAGGGTGCTGTCCCCGGAAATCGCGGCCGCGAGGTGCTCGCTCACCCAGCTTTTCGCGGTGCCCGGCACCCCGATCAGCAGCAGCGCCCGGTCGGTCGCCAGGGTCGCCACGGCGATCTCCATCAGGCGCCGGTCCCCGACGTACTTCGGCGTGACCGGCGTGTCCCCGGCCTGCCCGCCCATCAGGTACGTCAGGACCGCGTGCGGGCTGAGGTTCCAGCGGGGCGGCCGGGGCCGGTCGTCGTGCGCGGCCAGGGCGGCGAGTTCGTGCGCGTACGCCTGCTCGGCGTGCTGGCGGAGAACGTCGGGGGAAGCGGGGTCGGTCACGGTCGGGCTCCTTCGGTGGGGTGAAAGTCCTGCATCAGGCGGGCGCGGGTGTGGAGGGCCGAGGTGAGGTCGTCCCACATGCTCCGCGCGAACGCGGTGGCGTCCTCGGGCAGCGGGGCGGGGGGCGGGCCCAGCGGGTCGGCGCGCACGAGCAGCAGGGCGTGCAGGTCCCGCCAGGGCGCCGGCCAGGCGTAGGGGTACTCCACGCGGCGCAGGGACGCCGCGAGCCGCGGCAGCAGCGCGCCGGTCAGGTCGGCGGGCCAGGGGGCGGGCAGGTCGGGCAGCAGGGCGTGCAGGAGGTCGGTGTCGTGCGCGTGCAGGGCGTCCCGCGCCGCCTGAAGGGGATCGGTGGCGGCGAGGCGCCGCAGGGGCAGGGTGTCCTTCAGGTGGGGCACCAGGGCCTGCGCCAGCGCCGGGTGCGGCACGGCGAGCGCGGCGCGGCGCAGTTCCTCGTGCGCGTCCAGGTCCCCGGCCAGGGCGACCAGGGCGGGCGGGTCGAGGTGCAGGGCGCCCAGCAGCACGTCCGGGTGGGTGTGCGCGAGCACGTGCCACAGGAAGCCCTTGGCGGTGAGACCGGTCTCGAACCCGTCGCGTTTCAGGTCCGGGTCGGGTGGCGCGGGCAGGCGCAGGGCGGGCCGGCCGGGCACCGAGCCGTCCAGCGCGTGCGTGGCGCGGCGGGCCATGCGGGCGTTGAAGGCGCTGCCTGGAAGGCGTTGCAGCGCCCGGCGGGCGAGCGCCTGCACGTCCGCGCTGCGGTCGGGGAGGGCCGCGTCCAGCAGGGGTTCCAGGGCTGCGTCGGCCGGCGTGAGGGTGTCGTGCACGGCCTGCAGCAGGCGCCGGCGGACCGCGGCGCGCTCCGCGGTGAAGTGGTCGCGCAGCAGCGCCGCGGCCTGATCCGGCTCGGCGGCCCGCAGCGCGCGGAACAGGGCGTCCTTCTCGGCGTCGGTGGCGTCCAGCCACGCGTCCGGGTCGAAGGGGCGGGGCGTGAAGCGCCAGTCCGGGTGGAAGGCCGCCAGCCACGCACCTCTTTCCCCGAGCACGGGGGCGAGCAGGTCGCGCAGGTCCATGCGCTGCCGGGCGGCGTCCAGCAGGTCCGGCAGGACCTCCGGCGGGACGCGGCAGCCGGCGCGGGCGCACAGGGTCAGCCATTCGGGCAGCAGGGGCGTGTCCAGCAGCAGCGGCAGGTGCCGCGCGGCGCGGGCGGGCGCCTCGGGGCGGCTCTCAGCGGGGGCCGGGGCGGGCAGCGGACCGGGGGCGGCCGGGGCCGCGCGGCCCGCCACGGCAGCCAGTCCGGTCAGGCCGGCGCGGGCCAGCAGGGTGCCTTCCGGGTCGCGGCCGGTCACGCGGTTCAGGGCGTCCGCGAGGGGCGTGCCGGCGTGGGCCGGCGGGGTGGTGCGGGCGGTGCCGACCAGGGCGGCGGCCAGCAGGGCCTGGGCGTCCGTCATGGGCGGGCCTCCGCGCGCACGGAGGTCACGCGGCCCGGCGTGAGATGGCCCGGCGCCAGGTGGCTCAGGGGCGTGAAGGTGTGCCCGGTCCACTCGCCGTACAGCGTGAGGGGCGCGCCGCCGCTCACGGCCATCAGGGTCAGCTGGGCCCGTTCGCTGCCGCCCAGCGGCAGGGCGTGTCCGGCATCGTCCACGGCGTGCCAGGGCTCGCCGGGCAGCAGCCGCACCGGGCCCAGGGCGTAGGCGGCGCGCTCCAGCCAGGGGTTGCGGCCCAGCAGGGTGGCGTGGCGGTCCAGCAGGGCGTCCACGCTCAGGCCGGCCGGGAGGGCCTCGGCGGGGCGATACTCGGTGGCCTCGCCGCGCAGCACCGCCCGCTGCGGGGTGGCGGAGGGCGCGAACACGAGCTCCGCCTGCACGCTCTGCCCGGTGGGCAGGCCGGGCGGGAGGGGCCGGCCCCCGGCGGCGAAGTCCAGCAGCAGGGCGGTGTGGCCGGCGCGCTCCAGCCAGGTGCGGCGGGTGGTGAGGTGGTCTTCCTGGCTGGTGCTCTGGCCCAGCACGGTCCAGCGGCCGCTGACGCCGGGTTCCGCCTGAAGACCCGCCTGGTCCAGCGGGAAGCCCAGGGCGGCGCGCAGGTCCGCGAGTTCGGGCGGGGTGAGGCCGGCGCGGTGGGTCCAGCCCTCGCACAGCAGGGCCAGCCAGCCCAGGTGGGCAAGGAGCGCGGCGGGGTCGCCCAGCAGTTCCGGGATGCGGCGCACGTGGCGGGCGGCGCCGGGCGCCTGGGCGTCCACGAGGCGGGCGGCCTGGGTGTCCCAGTCGCTGTAGGGGCGGGCGCTGGCGTGGGCCAGGCCGTCCCGGACGAGGTCTTTCAGGAACACGTGCAGGGCGGCGAGGCCGCTCTCGACCTTGCGTTCGCGGGCGGCGCGGCGCCGGGCCTGCGCGGCGGGGTCGGGGGCCGGGGTGGGGGCCGTCCCGGCCGGGTCGGGGGTGCCGGCGGCCTTCTCGGCGCGGGTCTGCCGGCCGGCCAGCCAGGTCTGGAGGCTTTCGGGGGCGGCGGCCGTGCCGAAGTCGCCGGGGTGCGCGGCGTGCAGGAGCATCAGGGCGAGGCCGTGCTTGCAGGGGAATTTGCGGCTGGGGCAGCTGCAGCGGCTGACGGGGCCGCTGGGGTCCACGCCCGTCAGGTAGGGGTCCTTGCCGCTGCCCTGGCACTCGCCCCAGAGCAGGCCGCCGGCGTGGTTGAGGTGCTGCCATTTGACCGGGGTGGCGAGTTTGCGGGCGCTGGCGGCGCTGCCCGGGTCGGGGGCGAGGGCGAGGATGGTGTCGGGGGTCAGGGTGGGGGTCATGGTGGAGTGGGGAAGCGCGGCCACGCAATTACGTTATGAGCGTAATTGTAGGGGAGGCACCTTGAATGCGCAAGCCCCGCTCTACAGGGCAGGGGGCACGCCCCACCGGACGCGCCCCCGCCCGCTCCCGACGCCTTACTTGATCACGATCTCCTTTTCCCAGCGCATGCTCTTGGCGTGGGCCTTGTTCGTCTTCTCGCCCGGGCCGACCGCCATCAGCAGTTTCGCGCCCTTCCCGGCCGTGAGCACCGCGTCCTGCTTGTCGCCGGTGTTCAGCTTGCGGCTGAACTCCACCGTGAAGGTGTCCCCGCTGATCTTCCCGGCCTTCGCGGCGATGTTGTCCTTGCCGCCTTCCTCGGTGTCCAGTTTCGGCGCGCCAGTCTTCTTGACCTGCACCATGTCCATAGCATTCAGCTTCCCGTCTTCCATCACGAACATGTACATGTCCGCGCCGGTCTTCTTCTCCCCGCTGGGGTCCAGGCCGATGCCGATCCAGCCGTCCGTCCTGGCGCTCACGCCGAAGTAGATGGTGTCGCCCACCACGCGCCAGCTCACGCTCATGCCCTTCTCGGGTTCCTTGAAGGTGCTGCTGTACTCCCCGGCGCCGATCACGCCGTCCACCTTCGGGGCGGCCTGCGCCAGCGCGGCGGTGGCGGTCAGGGCGGCGGCGGTCAGGGCCAGTTTCACGGGGGTGTTCATACGTGACCTCACTTCTGGGTGTCCAGGTCGGACAGCGGATGGGCGGAGTCGGCAGCGGACAGGCCGGCGGGGTCCAGGGCGGGCAGCAGGCTGCACAGCAGCCCCGTGAACCCGATGTGCGCGAACGCGGCGGCGGCCAGCACCGGGCGGGTGCCCTCGAAGGCGTCTTTCAGGCCCTGCGCGGTCCAGCTGACGTCGCCCTCGAAGTTGAAGACCAGGTGGAAGGTCGCCCCGGCCAGCCCGGTGACCATGTTCAGCACGCTGAACACCACGAACAGGGTCCGGACCGGCGCGCTGCGCGGGAAGAACAGGAACAGCACGGTCAGCAGGGCGCTGGGCAGCGCGACCAGGAACGGAATCCGGGACTGCCAGGAGTCCAGCCAGTGCCCCAGCACCCACAGGTCGAAGGGATAGAACAGGAAGCCCAGCAGCATCAGGCCCAGGAAGACGCTGCGCAGGAAGTTCGAGACGTGCGCCGCCTCGGCGGGCGCGTTCAGCGTGAAGCGCGCCTGGGGGGCCGCCGTGCGGGCGGCGGGGTCGTGCGTGATGCGGGTCATGGGCCCTCCCTCACTTCGCCCGGTACAGGCACAGCAGCCCGGTCAGGCCGATGTGCGTGAAGGCCAGCGGCGCCAGCACGGGGCGAGTGCCTTCCAGCGCCTCGGTGGTCGCCTGGAACGCCCAGTCCACCTCGCCCTCGAAGTTGAAGAACAGGTGGTAGAAGGTGCCGGCCAGGCCGGTCACGGTCATGACCACCATGACCGCCAGGAACGCCGTGCGCACCCAGCCGGTGCGGCGGCCCAGCAGCACCAGGCCGGTCAGGATGAAGGTCAGCAGCAGCGCCAGGTACGGCCACCTGCTGCTGGGGCTGTCCAGCCAGTGACCCAGCAGGCTGATTTCCAGCATGTACAGCGGCGCGGCGATGAAGTTGAACAGCAGGAAGGCGGTGCGCACGCCCTCCAGCCGCTTCTGAAGGTCCGTCGGAGCTTGTCGGAACGCCTGAATCATGAACACCGTCCAGGGGGCAGATCAGGAAGGGAGGGCCAGGGCCGGCTCAGCGCACTACGGCCCCGACCTCTGCGCGCAGGCTCGGCAGCGGGGAAACGCGGAATTGAGTCTCATAGGGGCGACTCCTGTGGAGTGTCTCGACGTTAATTTGACGTCTAAAGCAGCGCTGACCGTGTTGTATAGCCCCCTTTCGCGCGCCTCAAGTACAACCGTACCGGCGCTCACCTTCCGCGGGCCGCCCCCAAACGGAGGGGGTGCCGCCCCGCACCCCGGCGAAGCGGCACCCCGGTCCGGACGCGCCCTAGCCCAGCAGCGCCCCGTACTTCCCGCGCAGGTACGCCAGGTACGGCTCCACGTTCATGGGCTGCCCGGTGGCCTGCACCACCATCTCCGCCGGGCGCAGCATCCGCCCGTGCCGGTACACGTTCTCCCGCATCCAGCCCAGCAGGCGGCTGAAGTCCCGCCGCGCGAAATCGCCCTTCAGGCCCGGGTTCGCCGCCTCGGCCGCCGCGAAGAACTGCGCGCTCAGCACGTTCCCCAGCGTGTACCCCTGGAACGCCCCCCCTGGGCCGCCCGCGAACCAGTGCACGTCCTGCAGCACGCCGTCCACGTCACTGGGGGCGCGCTGCCCCAGGTTCGACTCGTACGCCGCGTGCCACGCGTCCGCGAGGTCGGCGACCGCCAGCCGGCCCGACAGCAGGTCCCGTTCCAGGCCGTAGCGGGTGATGACGTGCAGGTTGTACGTGAGTTCGTCGGCGTCCACGCGGATCAGGCTGCGGGACACCACGTTGCTCGCGCGGTACATCTCCTCTTCGGTCACATCGCCCAGCGCGTCCGGGAAGGTGTCCCGCAGGTCCCCGAAGTACGCTGCCCAGAATTCTCTGCTGCGGCCCACGAGGTTCTCCCACATGCGGCTGCTGCTCTCGTGCACCCCGGCGCTCACGCCCCCGCCCAGCGGCGTGCCCAGGAAGTCCTCCCGGACGTTCTGCTCGTACAGGGCGTGCCCGGCCTCGTGCAGCGTGCTGTACAGCGCGTCGATGGGGTCGTGTTCCTTCACGCGGGTGGTGATGCGGGTGTCCCGTTCGCCCAGCCGGGTCATGAACGGGTGGTGCGTGAGGTCCTGGCGGCCCTGGGCGAAGTCGTACCCGTACTGCCGGATCACGTCTTCCCCGAAGCGCAGCTGCGCCTGGGCCGGGTAGTGGCGGTTCAGGAAGTCCGTGCGGGGCGGGCCGGCGGCGATCACCGAGTCCGCCAGCGGCACCAGCGCGGCGCGCAGCTCGCCGAACACGGCGTCCACCTGCGCGGCCGTCATGCCCTCGTCGCTCTGGTCCACGAAGTAGTCCATGGGGTCGGCGAACTCCGGGAAGTACCCGGCGGCCTGCACGTTCAGGTCCAGGGACTTTTCCAGGTACGGAATCATGCGCGCGAAGTCGTTGCCGGGCCGGGCCTGCGTCCAGGCGCTGTACGACTCGCCGAAGTGCCGGCTGCGTGCCTGCACGAACGCCGACGGGAAGCGCGTGGCCCGCTCGAAGTCCTTGCGGGCCACCTCGACCATCCGCGCCTGCTCCGGCGAGAGGTCCGTGCGGGCGGCGGCCGCGTCCAGCAGGCGGCCGTACGCGTCGTCGGTGGCGCGGGCGTGGCGGATGCCGGACAGCAGGGCCTTCTGCCGCGCCCGGCCACCCGCGGCCGCGGGCGGCAGGTACGTGCTCTGGTCCCAGTTCAGCAGCGCCAGGGTGCCGTTCAGGTCCGCGAGGTCCTGCCAGCGAGAGGTCAGGTCCGCCCACACCGCGTCGGTTGTCGTCATGCGCCCCAGGCTAGCGTGCCGCCCCCGCGCCTGCCGTGCGCCATCTGGCGGGTCGGGGCGCCCCGCAAAGCGCCGACGCGCCGCCCGGCTGTTGCCCGCCATGCTGAAGGCATGAACGACACGCAGCTTTCCAAGCGCCTCGCGTACCTGCTGCGGCACGCCCCGCACGAGGCCGGCCTGACCCTGGAACCCGGCGGGTGGGTGCCGCTCGCGCCCGTGCTCGCGCACCTGCGGGTCCGGCGGGAGGACGTCGAGCGGGTGGTCGCCAGCAGTGACAAGGGGCGCTTCGCGCTGCAGGGCGAGCGCATCCGTGCGAACCAGGGGCACAGCGTGCCCGTGGACCTGCACCTCGCGCCGCTGGCGCCGCCCGCCACGCTGTACCACGGCACGCACCCCGGCGCCCTGGACGCCATCCGCGCCGGGGGCCTGCGCCCCATGAACCGCCACCACGTGCATCTGTCCGCCGACCCGGCCACCGCCCGCACGGTGGGCGCGCGGCGCGGCCCCCCCGTGATCCTGACCGTGGACGCCGCCGGCCTGCACGCCGCCGGGCACGCCTTCTACCGCTCGGAGAACGGCGTGTGGCTTACGGCGCACGTGCCGCCCGCGTTCCTGCACTTCCCGGTAGCCTGAAGGCATGAACCTCACCGCGGCCCGCACTGCCCTGAACACCGCCCGGCGCGTCGCCGTGCTGACCGGCGCGGGCGTGAGCGCCGAGAGCGGCATCCCCACATTCCGGGACGCGCAGACTGGCCACTGGGCGCGCTTCCGGCCCGAGGACCTCGCCAGTCCCGGCGCGTATCGCCGCGACCCGGACACCGTGTGGGAGTGGTACGCCGGCCGCTACCGCGACGTGCTGCGCGCCCACCCGAACCCGGCGCACCACCACCTCGCGCAGCTGGAGCGGCAGAAGGGCGCGGGCTTCTTCCTGGCGACGCAGAACGTGGACGGCCTGCACGCCCGCGCCGGCAGCGGCACGCACGGCGGGCAGCTCGTGGAACTGCACGGGAACCTGATCAGCGCCCGGGACGAGGTGACCGGCGAGACTTTTCCCCTGCCCCACCCGGATGCGCTGATCACGCCGCCCGTCTCCCCGCGCGGACACCGCATGCGCCCGAACGTCGTGTGGTTCAGCGAGTTCCTGCCGGAAGACGCCCTGGAAGCCGCGCAGGCCGCCTTCGCGGAGGCGGACGTGGCGCTGGTGGTCGGCACCAGCGGCGTGGTGTACCCGGCCGCCGGCCTCGCCCTGGAGACGCTGCGGCAGGGCGGCGTGGTCATCGAGGTGAACCCGGAGGCCACGGAACTGACCGAGCGGATGACCTTCAGCCTGCGTGACACCGCCTCACGCGGGCTGGCCGCCCTGCTGGGCGGCTAGGGCATCCCGCCACACCCCGACGTGGTCGCGGATTAGGGCGCCGCTCAGGTCCTCGGGACGGGGCAGGTCGGCCGCGCCGAACCAGCCGGTCTCCAGCACCTCCTCCGGCTGGGGGGTGAGCGGGCCGGTCCAGCCGTGCGCGCGGTACAGCACGCTGACGTAGTCCACCACGTCCCCGTGCGGGTACGTGAAGCGGTACGCGGCCCCGGCGGAAAGCGCGAGCGGTTCCAGGGCCGTCACGGTCAGGCCGGTCTCCTCGTGGGCCTCGCGGCGGGCGCAGGCCTCGAAGCTCTCGCCGGGTTCCAGGCTGCCGCCCGGCAGGGTCCAGAGCCCGGTGCCGGCGTGCCGGAGCAGCAGCAATCGCCCCGCGTCGTCGGTGATCAGGACGTTCGCGCCCGGCGCGAAGAGCGGCCGCGGCCCGACCAGCCGGCGCAGGGCCAGCAGGTGCGAGCCGACGGGCGGCGGGGAGGGCACGGGTTGCAAGGGAAGCCCGGCCAGCCCCGCCCGGGCGCGCAGGACGCTCAGGCTGGCGCGGTTGGTGTTGCTGCTCAGCTCCGGCAGGGCGTCCAGCGGGAACCACTGCAGGTCCAGGGTCTCGCCGCTGTCGTCCGGCTGTGCCCCGGCCAGCGCGGCGGCCGGCAGGTGCCCGTGCGCGCGGGCGCCGACCATGTACACCTCGTGGCCGTTCGGGTAGCGGTGGTGGAACTCCGGGCCGCTCACCAGCCCCTGGGCCAGCGGCAGCAGGCGCAGGTCCGGGCAGCGCAGGCCGGTTTCCTCGAACAGTTCCCGGTGCGCGGCGGTCAGAAAGTCCTCACCAGGGTTCAGGCCGCCGCCCGGCGTGCCCCACCGGCCGTCGTCGCCGCGGCGTTGCAGCAGCACGCGGCCCGTTTCGTCCTGAAGCAGCACGCTCACGCCCACGGACAGCAGCGGACGGTTTCCCCACACGGCCCGCAGGTTCAGGAGGTCGCTCATGGCCCGCAGCGTACGCGGCCCGCCCTGGCCGGGCCATCCGCCGGAAGGTGGAGCGGGCCCCTCAGCGCAGCGCGTCCAGCAGCCGGGCGATGTCTTCCTCGGTGGTGTAGTGGGCGATGCTGGCGCGCACCACGCCCTCCGGGTAGAGGTTCAGGTCAGTCAGGGGCTGCACGGCGTAGAAGTGCCCGCTGCTCACGTCCACCCCCTGGTCGCTCAGGTGCAGGCCGGTCTGGGTGGGCGTCTGGCCGTTCACACGGAAGGCGACCGTGCCCACGCGGCCCTGCGCGTCCTGCGGGCCGTACACGGTGACGTCCGGCAGGGCCAGCAGGCCGTTCAGGAGTGCATCCGCGACCGGGGTTTCCAGGGTGTGAATGTGCCCGTAGGCGCCCACCAGGGCCTCGCGGGTCAGGGTGTCGGCGCCGCCCAGTTCCCGCAGGTAGTCCAGCGTGCCCAGCCACCCGGCGAGCAGTTCGAACGAAGGCGTGCCGTGCTCGATGCTGGCGATGTCGGCCGGGTCGAAGAAACTGAGTTTCGGCCAGGGCAGGTGCCCGCGCAGGTCCCCGCGCACCCACAGGCTGCCCAGGTGCGGGCCGAACACCTTGTACGGGCTGAAGGTCACGAAGTCCGCCCCCCAGGCCTGCACGTCCGGCAGGGTGTGCGGCGCAGCGTGCACGGCGTCCACGACCGTCCAGGCGCCCGCAGCGCGGACCTGCGCGGTGATGGCGGGCAGGTCCGGGGCGACGCCCAGTACGTTGCTGGCCGCCGTGACCGCCACCAGCCGCGTGCGGGCGGACAGCAGCGCCGCGAGGTCGTCCGGGTGCAGCCGCATGTCGGGCTGCCGGGCGTGCCACACGTGCACCTTCACGCCCACGCGCTCCAGTTCCCGCCAGGGGCTGGCGTTCGCCTCGTGCTCCAGGCCGGACACGATCACCTCGTCCCCGGGGCCCCACAGGCGCGCGAACGCCGCGCTCAGGCGGAAGGCGAGGGTGGTGGCGCTGGAGGCCAGGGCGACGTCCTGCGGGTCGGCGTTCAGGAACACGGCGGTCGCCTCGCGCGCCTGCCGGCGCAGGTCCGCGAGCATCCGGCCGGGGGCGTGCACGGCGGAGGCGTTCGTGGCGCCGTAGCGGGTGAGGTGGGCGGTGACGGCGTCGATGGTGCGCTGCGGGAGCAGGCCGCCGGCGGCATTGTCCAGGTACGCCCGGCCCTGGTGCAGGGCGGGGAACTGCGCGCGCAGGGCGGTCTGGTCGGGGGTGCGGGGCATACGGCAGTGTAGGGCGGCGCCCGCGCGGGGGGTCTGCGAATGTTGAACAGCGTCCACTTGCGGGTGGGGCGGGTGGCGTAGGCTGACGGTGGCCCGCCCCGCTGCGGTGGTGCGGGCTGCTTCCTTCGGGGCGGGGTGTGATTCCCCACCGGCGGTGATGCTGCCAAGCAGCTCAGCCCGCGAAGCCCGCGCAAACTGCTTCACGCGCAGGCCCGATTCGGTGCGATTCCGAAGCCGACGGTATTCCGGCCAGCATGCTGCGCCGGTCAGTCCGGATGAGAGAAGGAGGACCGTCACCCCGCCCACCCCGGCGGGTGGCGACAACGTATGCAGACAGGCAATGGTCCACCCGTTCGGGTGGAGGGGCCTTTCGCGTGTGACGCCGCGTTCATGACGCAGGCGCTCGCGGAGGCCAGGACAGGCATGGGCCGCACCAGCCCCAACCCCCCGGTGGGCTGCGTGATCGTGCAGGACGGCGAGGTCGTGGGCCGCGGCGCCCACCCCCGCGCCGGAGAGGCGCACGCGGAGGTGTTCGCGCTGCGGGAAGCCGGCGTGCGGGCCCGCAGCGCCACCGCGTTCGTGACGCTGGAACCGTGCAGTCATCACGGGCGCACGCCGCCCTGCGCGGACGCCCTGATCGCCGCGGGCGTGCGGCGCGTGGTGGTGGCCGCCCTGGACCCGAACCCGCAGGTGGCAGGCCGCGGCGTGGCCCGGCTGCGGGCCGCGGGCGTGGACGTGCAGGTGGGCGTGGGCGAGGCCGAGGCGCTGCGCCAGCAGGCGGGCTTCCGGTCGCTGGTGGTGCGCGGCCGGCCGTGGGTGGTGTTCAAGTACGCCATGACCCTGGACGGCCGGGTGGCGGCGTGCGGAGAGGGCAACGGCCGGGTATCCGGCGCGGAAGCGCGGCGGCGCGTGATGGTGTGGCGGAATGAGCTGGACGCCGTCGCGGTGGGCCGCGGGACGGTGGCGCTGGACGACCCGGCCCTGACGACCCGGGATCTTCCGGGCGGGCGGCATGCGCGGCCGGTGGTGTTCGACCGCTCCGGCCGGGCGCCAGTGACCGCGCAGGTGGTGCGGCCCGGCGGCGTGCTGGTCACGGCCCCCGGCGTGGCGGCCGCGCCGTTCGAGAAGCGCGGCATGACCGTGCTGCACGCGGACACCCTGCCAGACGCCTTGAGCGGGTTGGGGGCGCTGAATGTCGCCTCCCTGCTGCTGGAAGGCGGACCCACCCTGGCGGGCGCGTTCCTGGCCGCCGGACTGGTGGACGAGGTGCGGACCTTCATCGCGCCGAAGCTGCTGGGCGCGGGGCTGTCCCCGCTGACCGGCCCGAGTCGCCCGATGGCGTTGGCGCAGGAACTCAGGGACGTGACCACGGAAGTGGTCGGCCCGGACCTGCTGATCACGGGCTTTCTGAATGACATCCCGCGTCTGGACGCGGGAGGGAGGAACTGAGATGTTCACGGGAATCGTGGAACAGGTGGGCCGCGTGGCTCACACGGCAGCGCAGGGCGGGAACCTGACCGTATCCATCGAGCCGGCGCGGATGTGGAGTGACCTGGCGCTGGGCGAGTCCGTCGCGTGCAGCGGCACGTGCCTGACCGTGACCGGCTGGGACGAGCGCGCCTTCACGGTGGACCTGAGCCGGGAAACGCTGGCGAAAACGGCCCCGCACTGGCAGGCGGGCCGGGAACTGAACCTGGAGCGCGCCATGACCGCGCAGGCGCGGTTCGGGGGGCACATCGTGAGCGGGCACGTGGACGGCGTGGGCGAGATCCTGAGCGTGGACGCCCAGCCCGGCGCGTACACCATGCGCGTGCGGGCGCCCCGCGGCATGGCGAAGTTCCTCACGCCGAAAGGCAGCATCACCGTGGACGGCGTGAGTCTCACGCTGGTGGACGTGGGCGGCCCGGCCGGCAGCCGCCCGGAGTGGCCGGCAGAGGAATTCACGCTGTGGCTGGTGCCGCACACGCTGGAGGTCACCACCCTGAAGCACTGGGTGGCGGGCACGCGCGTGAACCTGGAGGCCGACCAGATCGCCAAGTATGTGGAGCGGCTGCTGGCCGTGCGGGCACTGGAGGTCCTGGCATGAGCCTCTCCCCCATTCCCGAACTGCTGGAGGAACTGCGCGCGGGCCGGCCGGTGATCGTGGTGGACGACGAGGGCCGCGAGAACGAGGGCGACCTGCTGATGCCCGCCGGGGCCGCGACGCCCGAATGGGTGAACTTCATGGCGCGCGAGGGCCGCGGCCTGATCTGCGTGACGCTGCCCCCGGAGCGGGCGGCGGCGCTGAACCTCACACCGATGGTCGGGTCCAGCACGGACCCGAACGGCACGGCGTTCACCGTCAGCGTGGACCATGTGAGCAACAGCACCGGGATCAGCGCCTTCGACCGGGCCGCCACGATCGCCGCGCTCGTCCGCGATGACGCCACGCCGGACGAGTTCCGCCGGCCCGGGCACATCTTTCCGCTGGTGGCGCGGCCGGGCGGGGTGCTGCGCCGCGCCGGGCACACCGAGGCTGGCTGCGACCTGGCGCGGCTGGCGGGGTTCGCGCCGCTGGGCGTGATCTGCGAGATCATGGGGGACTCGGGCGAGATGTCGCGCCTGCCGGACCTGCTGGTCTTCGCGGAGAAGCACGGCCTGAAGGTGGGCAGCATCGCGGACCTGATCGCCTACCGCCTGGCGCACGACCCCTTCATGGAGGTCGCGGCCGAGGCGCGGCTCCCGACCCGCTTCGGGGAGTTCCGGCTGGTGGGCTTTCAGGACACGCTGAGCGGCGCCGAGCACGTGGCCCTGGTGATGGGTGAGGTCACACCGGAGCCGCTGCTGGTGCGGGTGCACAGCGAGTGCCTGACCGGGGACGCCTTCCACAGCCTGAAGTGCGACTGCGGCCCGCAGCTGGACGCCGCCATGCAGGCCATCGCGCAGGAGGGCCGCGGGGCGGTGATCTACCTGCGGCAGGAGGGGCGCGGCATCGGGCTGCTGAACAAGATCCGCGCGTACGCCCTGCAGGACCAGGGGGCGGACACCGTGGACGCCAACCTGAAACTGGGCCTGCCGGCCGACGCCCGCGATTTCGGGATCGGCGCGCAGATGCTGCACCTGCTGGGCGCGCGGGACCTGCGCATCATGACCAACAACCCCCTGAAACTGCACAGCCTGAGCGGCTTCGGCCTGAACGTCGTGGAGCGCGTGCCGCTGCACGTGGGCCACACGCACGAGAACGCCGCGTACCTGCAGACGAAACGCGACCGCATGGGGCACCTGTGACCCCACGGCCCACCCTGATCCTAAGGAGAACCCGATGAACCGTATTGAGGCCCACCTGCTCGCCACCGACCTGAAGTTCGCCGTCGTCAGCACCCGCTGGAACCACCTGATCGTGGACCGCCTCGTCGAGGGCGCCGAGCTGGCGTTCGTGCAGCACGGCGGCGACACCGCCAACCTGGACCACTTCGTGGCGCCCGGGTCCTTCGAGGTGCCCCTGATCGCCCGCCAGCTCGCGGAAACCGGCCGGTACGACGCGGTGGTGTGCCTGGGCGCCGTGATCAAGGGCGACACCGACCACTATGATTTCGTGGCGGGCGGCGCCGCGAACGGCATCCTGAACTCGTCGCTGCACACCGGCGTGCCCATCGCGTTCGGGGTGCTCACTACCGACACCGTGGAGCAGGCCCTGAACCGCGCGGGCATCAAGGCCGGGAACAAGGGCGGCGAGGCGGTGCTGGCCATGATCGAGACGGTGAATCTGCTGAAACAGGTGCGCGCGAAAGTCTGAGCCCTCCGGTGCAGGCGGCCCCCGGTGACCGCGGGCCGCCTGCTTCTGTTCCCCGGGGGCGCCGCGCCACCCGCGCGGGAACAGTCGCGGGGCGGGGGCGCGCGTACACTGGCGGGCATGACGGGACGAGCAAGGCGGGCGGCAGACACGGTGCGGCCGGCCCCGCAGGAGGAACGCGGGGACGTGCAGGACACCATCGACCTTCAGGACTTCCTGAAGCTGCGCGGCGTGGTGGAAACCGGCGGCGAGGCGAAATTCCGCGTGCAGGGCGGCGAGGTCCGCCTGAACGGCGAGGTGGAGACGCGCCGGCGCAAGAAGCTGCGGCGCGGCGACGTGGTCGAGTATGCCGGGCACGTGCTGAAGGTGGACTTCTGATGGGGTACTGCGAGGACGTGCAGGAATTCCGGGACCGCAAGGACGCGCACTTCCGGACCGGCAAGGGCCCCATTCCGGAAGACGTGCTGGACGAGTTCACGGGCCTGAGTTACTACGGCGCGGACCGCGGCATGAGTTACGTCCTGCCCCTGACCCGCGCGGCCCTGGACACCAGCGCGGAGTTCACGCTGGAGACGAACACCGGCGAGCCGCGTGTCATGGCGTGCTACGGCACGGTGACGGTGCCGATGCTGGAAGGCGAGTACACCCTGAGCGTGTTCGCGCCGCTGGGTGAGGACGCGCCGCAGCGGGTGTTCATTCCGTTCCGGGACGCCACGAGCGGCAACGAGACGTACGGCGCGGGCCGCTACCTGGACGCGCCCGTCGCGCAGGACGAGGCCGGGAACCCCATCGTGAACGTGGACTTCAACATGGCGTACCACCCGTACTGCGCGTACAGCGACGGCTGGACCTGCCCGCTGCCCCCCCGGGAGAACTGGCTGCCGGAGGCGGTGCGGGCCGGAGAGCGGCTGCCCGTGCAGGCGAACTGACCGTGCCCGGCGTGGTCGCGGTGATCGGCGCGGCCGGCCGCACGGGCCGGCACGTGGTCCGACTTGCCCACGCGGCCGGGTACGCCGTGCGGGGCCTGGTGCGCACCGCGGAGCAGGCGCAGGCGGTGCAGGCGCTGGGCGCCGTGCCGGTCTATGGGGACCTGAAAGTCGAGTGGGAGGCGGTGCTGGACGGCGCGGACGCGGTGGTCTGGTGCGCCGGGACCGGCCGGGACAGCACGTCCACCGAGATCGGCCGGGACGCCCTGATCGCCGTGGCCCGGCGCCTCATGGCGCGCGGCCCGCGCCGGCTGCTGGTGGTGAGCAGCAAGAGCGCCGACCACCCCGAGCGGGTGCACCCGGCGCTGGGGGACGCCCTGCGCGCGAAGGCCGTGTCAGACGCGTTCGTGCGGGGCTCCGGCCTGGAGTGGACCATCGTGCGGCCCGGCGGCCTGACGGACGAGCCGGGCACGGGGCAGGTGACGGTCGGCATGGACCTCCCGGGCGGCAAGATCGCGCGCGAGGACGTCGCGGCGGTGCTCGTCGCCTGCCTGGAGGACCCACGCACGGTGGGCCAGCAGTTCGAGGTGTTGGGCGGGGAGCAGGCCATTGCGGCGGCCCTCGCCTGCCTCAGCGCGCGATGACGGCGTAGGAGAGGTCGTCGGGGGCCACCCCGGCCTGAAGCAGGGCGTCCCGGCAGGCGATCAGGGTGTGGCCGGTCGTGAGCACGTCGTCCACCAGGAGGAGCGGGCCCCGCGGCAGCTCCCGGGCGTTCACGGTGAAGGCGCCGTGCAGGTCGTCGCGGTCGGCGGCGTGCTGCCGGGCCTGCTGCCGCGTGGCGCGGGTGCGGGTCAGGGCGGCGTGGACCGGCAGGCCGTGGGGCCGGGCGATGGCGCGGGCGAGCAGGTCGGCTTGGTTGAAGCCGCGCTGCCTCTGCCGGGCGGCGTGCAGCGGCACGGGGATCACCGCCTGAATATTCCAGTGTGCGGGCAGGCCGTCGGCCAGGGCCCCGCCGAGCACGCCGGCGAGGTCGCGGACACCGGTGAACTTCAGTTCCCGCACGGCGCGGCGGTTCACGCCGGCGTACCGTCCCAGGGTGATCAGGTGCGGGGCGGGCGTGGCGCGCAGGGGGCTGTGCGTCTCCAGCCGGACGTGCAGGCCCGCGCGGCAGGGGGCGCACAGGCCCGCGGCCCGGCCGAGCTGCTGCCCGCAGCCGGGGCAGGCGTGGGGAATCAGCGCGCGCAGCAGGCCGGTGAGGGCGGCGGGAAGGGCAGGAGCCGGGCGACCGGGCCGCTCCGGGGCGGCAGAGACGGAAGAGGAGGCGGGCAACCGGGTCATGCGGGCAGTGTGCCCGCGGGGCCGTTATGCGCCCGTTAACGCCCTCTGGTCAGGCGGAGGGCGGCTCAGGGCTCATCGGTGGCGCGGCCGATGCGGACCTCGGCGTGGCACACGTCGGCCAGGTCCGCAGCCAATTCCGCGAGCTGCTGCGCGGTGGCGTTGCCGGGCAGCCGGATCACGTCCGGCAGGCCCGCCGGGTCCGGCCGGGGCGTGTACTCGGGCAGCTGCGCGTCCCAGTGGCGGTCCAGGCCGTGCCGGGTCTGCCAGTCGCGGATGACCTGCGCGGTGTGCAGGTGGTTGGCGCGCAGCAGGTCACCGGTCGTGGACAGGGTCCACGTGAGGGGCGGGGCCGGGGCGCGGGGGGGCACGGTCCCAGTATCCCGCACGGGCCGGCGGGGCCGGGCAGGCCGGGGCTATCATGGCCGGGATGACTCAGACTGGCGGGAAGCAGGACAAGAAGGCGCAGCAGTACGGCGTGACGCCGCAGAGCGTGGATTTCAACGACTGGTACAACGAGGTCGTGAAGAAGGCCGACCTGGCCGACAACAGCCCCGTGGCGGGCGCGATGGTCATGAAACCCTACGGGTCGGCGCTGTGGGAGAACATCCAGCGCTGGCTGGACGACCGCTTCAAGGCGACCGGGCACGAGTCCCTGGTGTTCCCCACGCTGATCCCCATGGGCTTCATCATGAAAGAGGCCGATCACGTGGAGGGCTTCGCGCCGGAGCTGTTCACCGTGAACAAGATCGGCACGGAGGAGCTGGCTGAGCCGTACGTGATGCGGCCCACGTCGGAAACGATCATCGGGCACATGTGGTCCGGGTGGCTGAACAGCTACCGCGACCTGCCGTTCCTGCACTACCAGTGGGGCAGCGTGTTCCGCGCGGAGCTGCGCACGAAGGCGTTCCTGCGCACGTCGGAGTTCTACTGGCACGAGGGCCACACCGCGCACGCCGACGAGCCCGAGGCGCGCGCCGAGGTGCGGCAGATGCTGGACATCTACCACGAGTTCTGCCGGGACGTGCTGGCCCTGCCGGTCGTGCGGGGCGAGAAAACCGCCAGCGAGCGCTTCGCCGGGGCGGTGTCCACCTTCTCCATCGAGGGCATGATGCGGGACGGCAAGGCCCTTCAGAGCGGAACGTCACACTACCTGGGCCAGAACTTCAGCCGGGCGTTCGACGTGAAGTTCCAGACCCGCGAGCAGAAAGAGGAGTTCGCGCACACGACCAGCTGGGCGATTTCCAGCCGCATCATCGGGGCGATCATCATGACGCACGGCGACGACTTCGGCCTGATCATGCCGCCCCGCATCGCGCCCGTGCAGGTGGTCGTGATTCCGGTAGGCCGCAAGGACAACTTCGACGAGATGGTGCAGGAAGGCGAGAAGCTGGCCGCGGAACTCCGCGCGCAGGGCGTGCGCGTCAAGGTGGACAAGCGGGACGGCGTCACGAACGGCTTCAAGTACAACGACTGGGAACTCAAGGGCGTGCCCGTGCGCATCGAACTCGGCCCCCGTGACCTGGAGCAGGGCGTCGTCGTGGTGAAAAACCGCAACAGCACCGAGAAGGAAACCCTGCCCCGCGCCGAGGCCGTGGGCGGCATGACAGCCCGCCTGGACGGTATTCACGACTGGCTGCTCTCACGTGCCACCGAATTCATGCGGGAGCACACGGTTCCCGTGGACGACTACGCGACCTTCCAGGCGAAGATCGAGGAAGGCAACTGGGTGCTGGCGCACCACTGCGCGGACGCCGCGTGCGAGAAGGCCATCAAGGACGACACCAAGGCCACCACCCGCAACGTGCCCCTGGACGACGCCGAGTTCTTCAGCGAAGCCAGCCAGGGCGCCTGCGTGCGCTGCGGGAAGCCTAGCGCGTACGGCAAGCGCGTGATCTTTGGCCGGCAGTACTGAAACCCAGCAGGAATCCGCGGGGCCCCTTCCAGCGTGAGGAAGGGGTCCCGGTCGTGATGACGCGGCAACGAAAAGCCCCCGCCTGCGCGGGGGCCCTTCTTGGTGGCGATGCCCGGACTTGAACCGGGGACCTAACGATTATGAGTCGTTCGCTCTAACCAGCTGAGCTAAAAACCTGTCATAGACACAATATTCTTATTTAATGTATCGGTCAAGGAGGACTAGAGCTAACGATTTATTTAACTGCCTATGAAACAGCGGGGTCTACCTGCACGACTTGAGACGACACTGGGCACTTCATTCTTTATTCTCTTTGTTCAGTTTGTCTATACTGCGGATCAGATCCGCTTGAGCTAAAGCTTATTTTCGAGGAATTACTGTATATCACGATTGCTATTAGGCCAACGATGATTAAAAGAGGGAGATAATATATATAACTTATTACCATTTTTGCACGGATGCGTATTTTATTATCGATCCAGTAAGAGGCAGCCTTAAATCTTCCTTCTTTGGTTTCTTCCCTACTTGCAACTATAGAGTAGTCAATCGGCTCATGGTTGTCATAGTGAGATAGAATAGCAGTGTATCTCGCCTTTATTTCGTTGATTTTATTATTATCTTCATCCAGATGATTCATTAGAGTTTCAATTTCTAGAGCACATCGATACATCTCTTTCGACCGGTGATAAAAGTTCTCAGATGAAAGTATTGCGCTATATACTAATATCACAATAGCTATAGCTGATTGCAGGACATTTAGAATAGCTCCATTTGGCTGTATTTGTATTTGAGGAAGTACTATTAAGATTGCAGAGATAATACTAATGGCCCACTGGGACATCCTGTTATGACTCATCAATCTCTTTGATGCTTCAAAACGACTCTTTCGAGTCATATTCATTTTATTTCTCAGTTTCGCTATCTCTGTATCTGTCATATAAGTATATAAGATAGGAGCGTAAACTACGTGAGGTAACGCCTACAGCCCATACTGCAAGCTCAATGTCTCGGAAGATAAGACTTGATGTACCACCTTGCTCTTAGCAAGATGTCATAATGCGCTCCTATCAGTAGACGACATTACCGCTGAACGAGCCAAGAGATCTTAATCTATTTCTCACGTACCTCTCATAGGTCTGATTCACCTGTTCGGCGGTATGTTGTTCGATTGGCGGAGCCAAAATGCCCCGTTCAGTTAGATAGTCGAACCTTTCTTCGGTCGACAAGACAACGTCAAAATTTTTTATATAGCCTTCTGGATTATTATGTTTCCATCTAATACACGCTTGCACATGGCGACGTATAGGAATGTGATCCGGAAAGTCCCGATTGTATTTCCCCAAATTGACTTCGATAAAGTTATCAAGTGCATAGAATTGCGATAGAGAGCTGGACAAGCTAAAATAGAAAGTGAATCCGAGCTTCTTTCCCTTGTATATAGCTCCAGTGATATGAGTATTAAGATCGTCAAGGAAATTATTATAAATAATATTCTTTGGTACTCCGCGATATCTAATATTCTTGCCAGATATGTCCTCCTCTAGACGCCTCATCATATCTGCAAGCTTTCTATAATGCTTATCAAGACTAGTAAATTTTATGCTGAAATTTCTTCCATCATATTCATACCCTAGGAATTCGAATCCTTCCGCTACTCTATGTATGGCAGTTTTTTCTGAGTTTATTGTCAATCCAAGTGATGATGATTTTGTGTTGAGTTCGCTTTTGACGATCTCAAGCTCCTCTCTACTATCAGAGAAAATTATTATGTCATCCATATATCTATAATAGCGACGGCCCAGCATGATATGATCAATTGCGCCACCATAAATGTTAGCGAGGATGTTAGATATTGGTATACCTTGGGGCAGACCTTCGCTCCTATAAAAGTCTGGCTTTTTATTAATAAATCCTGAGGGAAAAATATGGTTATTTACCGCCCATTCAATAATTTTTATAGCATAAGGATCCACTATCCTACTCCGTAAAATTAACAAAAGCTTATCGTGGGGAATACTATCATAGTAATTCTTAAAATCTGTCTTAAGAACGTAACCACTTCGAAGCACATCATCTTGTATAGCTCGAATAATCACGTGTTGATGGCTTGGACTGGAATACTCAGGAAAATGATAGGCAATATAGTCCTTAAGAGCCGTAAGTAACACGCGATCTCTAATCGTGGGAATGGCAAGTCGCCTTGGGGTAGAATCATATCTTTTTGGCACCAATATTTCATTATATGGAGTAAATTTGTAACATTTCTTGTCTACTTTTCTGATTATTGTATCCAATTCCGCGTCTTTTACTTTAGCAAAGTCCCGGAATCCTATTCCATCCCTGCCAGTAGATGGTTTAGTAATTGCTCTCTTATAAAAACTCTCTATATCAAAAAGTTCAAGGAACAAAGAAAATTCCATAATCTTCCAACCACCTCATCTGTCGCAACGAATCGCCAACGCCTTACTATGGATCCCTAAACACTAATCCAAATCTTATCAGTTTACCACTTTTCCTATTACAAGGATAGATCTAGCATTAAATTGCCTCGATTCAAAGATAGATGCGTTCGATGTCAAGACACTCGTGAATCATGCCCACCTTTACAGCTTCCATTGTAGACCATAGATTTATTGCCCCTCAAATTTCTCAGTAGGTGGCTGGTTACCCTTCTTCGGCAGGCGTCAAATCTCGACTCATGGGGCCATCTACCCCATGCTGTCTTCCACGGGAGTTCACAATTTGCGCTACTCGACGAGATCGCTGTGTAGGCTGTCCTCGATGCCTTCATCTCCCACACCCCCGAGTTCTCCCCTCTCCCTCTCTAACAAACTGTTTGTCGGAGAGGTGCCACTGTTCGTCGAGCAAGCTCTTAACAACGAGATTGCGGGGACGTTACGCGCAAACTTCGTGAGCGTCATGGGCCATAATCCCTCTCCCAGCGAAGCTAAATCTTGGAATAACTCCCTCCGTGAACTAGCATATATGTTAAGAGAGGCACATTTACCTTCCGTCTATATTGTCCTTGAGTATAAGCTGCCAATAAGTGGGAAGCGTCTCGACGTCTTGCTAACAGGCGTAGGAAATGACGGAAAATCGCGTGCAGTCATTGTCGAACTTAAACAGTGGGATAAAGCCCATAAAACCGATATCGAGAATATGGTCGCTTGGTACAGCGGGAAAAAGGAGGCGCTGCATCTCCATCCCTCTGAACAAGCCGCTTCCTATGCCAGCCTGCTCCAGGGGTGGCACACCGCTTTTCATGCCGATGAAGGTCCGGCCATGGTCACGCTGTACCCTTGCGCCTTCTTGCACAGCGCGAACACATCAACCTGCGGCGACCTCCTGGATGATCGATATGCCGCGGCTCTAAAGAAAGCGCCTCTGTTCATGGGCAACCAGCGCCAGGCATTTATTACATTCCTCCAAGGTCACCTTGGACATGGCGACGGCAAGCCTACGCTCGACCTAATTCTGAACAGTCCACATAAGCCGTCCAAGAAACTGCTGGATCACGTGAATACTGAACTGGAAGGCCAGCCTGTCTACACCCTGATTGATCAACAGCTCCATGCGTACAACCTCGTCCTGTCGAAACTGGAGACTATCAACGAGGCGGACAAAAAGGCCGTCATCATCATCAAAGGCGGACCGGGAACAGGCAAAAGCGTCATCGCCGTGCGGTTGTTGGGCGCTTTGGCAAGGGAGCACCGAACCGTCGTGCATGCCACGGGCTCCAAGGCGTTCACCACCAATCTCAAAGCCACGGTTAGCAAACAGGCAGGCACGTTCTTCAAGTACTTCAACAACTTCAGTCACGAGGGCAACGAGACAGTGGATGTGCTCATCGCCGATGAAGCGCATCGACTGAGAGAGTCCAGCAATGGCCGCTATACCCCGAAAGACCGACGCAGTGACCGGGCGCAGGTCGAAGAGCTCATTGATGTGGCGAAGGTCTCGGTGTTTCTCCTGGATGCTCGTCAGGTGGTGCGGCCAGGCGAAGTTGGAACGCCCGATCTCATTGAAGCGGCAGCCAAGGCTCGGGGGGCGGACGTTCACGTCTTGGAATTAGACGGACAGTTTCGGTGTTCCGGCTCCGAAGGGTATCTGGAGTGGTTGAGCGCAACGCTGGGCCTGGGGGGCGCTGCCGACGTCTCCTGGAAGGACGAGTATGAGTTCCGCCTGGTGGACTCTCCGGAAGCTCTCGAGGCCCAATTGCAAGCCCGGATCGACGAGAAGTTCACCGCCCGCATGGTCGCCGGTTTCTGCTGGAAGTGGTCGAAGCCTGACAAGAACAACGAGTTGCTGCCCGATGTGGTGATTGGGGACTGGCAGCGCCCATGGAACCGCCAAGAGAAAGGTGGCGAACCGCCTCATCGCCACCCCTACACCATCTGGGCGAACCAGCCCCAGGGATTCAACGAGATCGGGTGCATCTACTCTGCCCAGGGATTTGAATTTGACTATTGCGGCGTGATCTTTGGGCCTGACCTCGTGTACCGGGGAACGGAATGGGTCGCGGTGAAGGAAGCGAGCCAGGACACGGTGGTGAAGCGCTCTAAAGAGCAGATGGTTACGCTGCTGCAGAACACCTATCGGGTCTTGATGTCACGCGGCATGAAAGGCACCATGGTGTACTTCATGGATCCAGAGACCCGGGCATACTTCGAGCGCGCGCTGAAAAGCCAATAAGACAGCCTTACCCGCCTATGTGGTCAGCGTTTGGCGGCCGAGCCCCGCACTTCGTGTGCGGGGTATTTCCGTGCATTCTTCTGCAGTTTGCGGTGGACTGCTGTCTCGAGATCGACCCCAAGCTTTCCCGACAGTTGCAGGAGGTAAAGCATGACGTCCGCCAATTCGTCTTCCACTGCGCTGAGGTCGATGCCGGCGTCTGCGGGGGCCCGAGATTGCTCTTCGGTGAGCCATTGAAAGTGCTCAACGAGTTCAGCCACCTCCACAGAGAGCGCCATGGCCAGGTTCTTGGGGCTATGGAATTGATCCCAATCCCGTTCGGCCGCAAATGCCCGAAGTTGAGCTTGCAGGTCTTGAAGGTCCACGTGCGAACTATGCCATTCCA
Organism: Deinococcus ficus; assembly: GCF_003444775.1. Lineage (NCBI taxonomy): Bacteria > Thermotogati > Deinococcota > Deinococci > Deinococcales > Deinococcaceae > Deinococcus > Deinococcus ficus. Next base: position 2,136,629 of record NZ_CP021081.1, read on the forward strand.
GCACGCCTGAACGCATTGAGCGGAGCGGCCGCGGGCAGAGAGGTCAGCCCTTCCCTCCCCCGTCTGCGGTCGCCCTCTCAAAGGAAAAGCTGGGTCGGGGCGCGTGCCAGAGCGCTTGCAATTGCGCATCAAGTTCCACCCAGTTCTGGTCGATTAAGAGCGCCTATCAAAACCTCAGGTTGGGGGCGCAAGGTGAGGCATGGCCACCTCCCTGGTCAGCGACGAGTTGTGGCAGCTGATTCAGCCACTGCTCCCACCCGAAACACCCAGACCCAGAGGCGGCCGACCCCGGGTGCCTGACCGAGCCGCACTGGAAGGCATCCTCTACTTGCTCAAGACCGGCATCGGCTGGGAACACCTCCCCCGTGAGCTCGGGTATGGCAGCGGCATGACCTGCTGGCGACGGCTGCGGGACTGGCACGCGGCGGGTGTCTTCACCCGCCTGCACCAGGTGCTCCTTGACCGGATGGCGCAGGCGGATCACCTCGACTGGTCACGGGCGTGTGTGGACAGCACGAGCATCCCCGCCGCCCGGGGGGGGCCCAGACCGGCCCGAACCCCACGGATCGCGGCCGGCCAGGCAGCAAACGTCATGTGATCGTCGATGGCCGCGGGACGCCGCTGGCGGTGCTGATCTCGCCAGCGAATCGGCATGACAGCATGCTGTTCGAAGCGCTGCTGGACGCGGTGCCGCCCATCCACAATGGGCGGCGTGGGCATCCTCGCACCCGCCCAGAGAGGCTTCATGCGGACAAGGCGTACGACATTCCCCGGTGCCGCCGGGCATGCCACAAACGTGGGATCAAAGTGCGAATTGCACGCCGGGGTCGAGAGTCGAGTGAGCGGTTGGGACGGCACCGCTGGGTGGTGGAGCGGACACTGGCATGGTTCAGCCGCTTCCGTCGGCTTCGGGTGCGGTACGAGGTGCGGGCGGACATCCACCTGGCGTTCACGCAGTTGGCCTGCTGCCTCATCACGTTCAAGCAGCACCAACGGTTTTGTTAGGCACTCTAAGTCCTGGAACGCGCGGTTGCTTCGCTGTGGCAGGTCAATCAATCGCAGCTTCATCTCTGGCAAGAGGTAGCGGCCGAAGGCTCCCCATTGGGCCAAGCTGATGGCCAAGGGACTTTGATGAAGCGCAATCTTTCCAGCATTGAAGCCGCAGGCCGTTCCATGGGCAACCAACAGCATGGTGCAAAGCTTCGGCTGCCCCGCGTGTGGAAGTGCCTCTTTCAGGCCTTTGCCCGCCCACAGTTGCCGTGCGAGGTAAGCCACCCGAACCAGGATTTCAATCAACAACACTGGAATGCTGGTGGCAAGAAAATGCCGAAAGTCATATCCATCGCGGTACATCAAGCGAGACAGTTCCGCCACGCTGTATCCATGCGGGGTGAATTCACCCCACTGAACGCCCTGAAACAAACCCATCAGGGGGGCCGGTAATCCGGCTGGTGTATTTACGTCCGACAACAGGTGGCCAAATTGCCGGGAGATCGCCTCGAACAAGGAAGCAGCTGCCCGTTCAGGTTGATTGGTCTGACAGATCAGCTTGCCGTCCACCCCAATGGCGGTAAACGTACCCCGCAGGATATCGGCGACGCCAAAGATGAACCCAAGGAGCGGGTCATGACCTAAAGAGTGGAGGCGGTGAGTGCTGGGGTTCAATCCGGGGATCGGCGTCCCCAAGCCATTGTTGATACTGGGATCATAGGGAACTTTGCAGGACGCTTCGAACTCGCGGCGAAGGGACTCTGGAATGCCTTTTTGCAGGAGATCATGCACCCAAGCATTCAGCGAACCCCCAGGACGCGGCGGTTGGCCAAAGCGCGAACCGGCGGGGGGAAGGTGCACCAGCGCCAGGTCAACAATGCCCGCCAAGGTTCCGGCGAGCCCAGCAATGGCGAGATCCACCACATCTAAGCGGTAAGGCGCCAAAACAGCTTCCCGAGCCTGCTGGATGCGTTCATCAACCTGATGAATCTCCTCCGCTGTCAGGAGATCTTCAATCCGGACCGGGACTGCGCTGTCATTTCGGGCGGAGGCGACAAGATCGGCCCATGAGATGAAAGGCCCTGCAGGAGTCTCGATCGTTGGAGCCGGGCTTCCTAGCCGAGCGGCTATCGATGTCACGCCCAGCCCTTGAAGCAACTGCTCTGCGTCCTGGATGGCCGCATCTATCGCAAAACGATCATCTTGACCTTTACGTTGCAGTTCTTGCAGTTCCTGACGGTGCTTCCCCAAAACGTCTAGGATCTCCTGCTTAGTTTGGTAGGGCATCAGGACCCAGATCCTCCCCCAAGCGCCGAATGGCGTCTTTCAGCAGCACGACAAGGCTCTCCAGGTATTCTTGCCGTTCGCGCGTGGCGTTGGCATCTTTGCGAAGTTGTTCAATCAATTTCTGATGCTGTTGCAAGGCCTCTTGGAAGAGGACCTGCTCCCGCCGCTTCAAGTGCTTCTGGTTTCGTCCATTCACGAAGGCGTAGCCGCCCACAGCGAGAGCAGCGACAGGCAAGGCCGCCACGGCCAGCCCTGCGACCATGCCTCCCCCGACCACAGCGCCCACGCCCGCCAGTCCTGATGTTAAGGCGGCGGCGCCTGATGTCCCTGCGGCGGCCGCCCCACTGATCCAAGCGGCACTGGCTGCGCCACCCATGAGCGTTCCTACTGCAGCGCCCAACACATCGGGAATTGAACTTGTCCGTATGGTCCTGGTGTTGTCCGCTAAGGCAGCCGCCGCTTCACTCAGCAGCTTCTCAACCGCAGTCAGGGCCTCGAGGGTCGGGTAATTTTTCCGCTTTGACATTGGTTCTCCGATTAATCAGGCTGTTTGCCATATCTAAGCGGTACGCGACTTACGGGGTCATGACAAGTGAAACGTGCCCCACATTCAGGCACGTCGCCTGAGAGGAGCAATATCCAAAAAGCCTCCCTGTTGTCGCCGCCCACACCGTCGTGCCGATTTGCTAAAGACTATTCTCGCGGCGCTGCGCATTGGGTGCCTTCTTTACAAGGGAATCTTCTTTAGCGCGTTGATGCGACTAACACGACCGACGTACCCTCATTACGTCATCTGCATCCCGATGGTGTGAAGGACCGATCGGCTCAGCGGCTTAGAAAGTAGGGCTGACGCTCCGAACAAGGAAGTTCCAGGGAGCAAGCCAGGGCGCGGCGGTCCTCGTTATCCCCAGGCCACCACGTTAAAGGTTTGGGGGGGGGCAGAGTGTTCACGGATAAAACCGTCACATTTCCCGAGGAGGTCGTGCTAGGACTGAAGGCACTCATGGACTTCTCAGATCGCATCCAGGATTTGGCCAAGCGGATCCCCCGTCAACTTGAGAGCGTTTCAACGGAGGAGGCAACCAAACACGCGTTCGTGCTCCCGTTTATCTCAGCGTTAGGCTACGACGTCTTCGATCCCAGCGAAGTGACGCCTGAACTCATCGCCGATGTGGGCATCAAAAAAGGCGAGAAAGTGGACTACGCCATTTTACGGGAAGGCAAGCCAGCAATGATTTTCGAGTGCAAAGCCCACAGCACCAATCTTGATACAGCCCACTTTTCTCAATTGCATCGCTATTTCCATGTTACAGATACACGGTTCGCCGTTTTAACAAACGGAGTGGTCTACCGATTCTTTACTGATTTAGAACAGGCCAACAAGATGGACAGCAAACCCTTCTTCGAGATCAACCTCCTTGATCTTAAGGAAAGCAGCCTTGATGAGCTGAAAAAGTTTACAAAATCGCAATTCGACGTTACCAACATTCTCAACACGGCCAGTGAGCTGAAGTATGTACGAGAGCTCAAGCGTCATCTCGCAGATGAACTACAGGTTCCCAGCGACGAATTCGCCCGTCTCTTCATTTCTCGCCTCCACGAGGGTGTCATCACTGCCAAAGTACGGGCACAATACACACCGTTTATTACTAAGGCCTGGAATGAACTACTGGGCGAGATTTTCAATGACCGACTGAAACACGTCATTGGCCAGCCAAACCGTTCCGCGACTACCATATCTGATGCCACTTCTGAGGAGGCAGCTGTTCTGCCGGATGAAGAAGCGGGCGATCAGTCTGACAGCGGCAAAGACATAGAAACTACTGCAGATGAGATTCAAGGATTCATGATTATTCGTGCTGTTGCCGCTGCTGTTGTTGACGTTCAGCGCGTCGTAATGCGGGACGTCCAGAGCTATTGCGGCGTTCTCTTGGATGATAACAATCGCAAACCCTTGTGCCGCCTCTATCTCTCAGGGAAGAAATGGCAGGTTGGCCTGTTTCATACTGAAGACCGGAAAGAGATCCGTTTCCCTCTCAACAACCTCTCCGACCTCTACCAGCATGCGGATAAAATCCGTACGACAATTGAACGGTATGACGCCAAAGTCGAATCCGCCTAGTACATGCACCAAATGTACTTAAAAATCAAATGAATTCCCCTCTCAAAAAAGGATATCCGTTATGATCGGCCTTCTGAGCAACCCAGGCTGCGAAACGGAATCTATTTTCGAACAACTCTCCTTCTCATTAAACGAGTCCTCTTCATGACAGCGACTGCTAACAAAAGCGTAGTGAATTTGGATCAGCTGGATGGCCTTGACTTTGAACACCTTATGGCCAAAATCTTTGAGTGTCTGGGATATCAAGTGAAAGTGACACCGGGTAGCAATGATTTTGGTCGTGACCTCATTTTAGTAAAGCAAGGTGAAACGACGATAGTCGAATGCAAGCATCATATTGGCAATATTGGCCGGCCCGTTGTTCAGAAGCTGCACAGTGCCACAGATACTCACCCTACCGCCTATCGGGCTATTCTCGTCTCCACGAGCGGTTTCACTCCTGGTGCTCGAGAATACGTAGACTTGCTCCACAAGCAGGGAAAAATCGACATTGAGCTTTGGGACTTTAAAAAGTTAGTTTCGATTGCGCAGTCAGTTAACATTTCTTTGTTGTCTAAAGCACGGGGGCATCACACAGCCATGGTTATGCCCGCTAGAACGCAAGAGCAGCTGCAGCGAACAGTAACAACTCAAGTCATGAAGCTCGCTTCACACCCTCGTCAACTTGAACGGGAACTAGTTCTAGGGGATTTTCAGACAAAGTATGTAGCTGGTGCCCTCATTACCTATCGGGTGGACAAACGGTTTTCCGTCTCGGAGCGTTCCCTCTACCATGCCCATGAGCTTGGGACAGAACTGGTCTTCGACAACGCTACTCCCGCCGAAAAGACCTACTGGATTCAAGGGGATTTTCAGCGGGAGCAAAGTGAGTCTTTCGGAGTTATCCCCGCCATCGCAGAACTTGTAGATGTGGTTGATCGTCACCTACCGACCGTCCAGAGACAGGTGGCGAGGCGTCTATCCAAAAAGGTTTCGTACACGGGAAGGAACAACCGGCAGTACGAGAAAGAGTGCGTTGTATCCCCACAGGACGTTCGGGCGAGCGGTGTCGGTGTTTTGACTGCACGCCAGCGAGGCGTCTTCAAAATCGGACCTCAAAAGTACGTCCTCCATTACGCTGACGATCGTGCACGCGTGCCCCTCCTAACTTCTACCGAAGGCTTCCGTTTTGGGCCGGAGGGGCTTCAGCGGGGCGATGGTAGCGTGTGCAATGACTGTGCGAGCATCACATCTAAGCGACACAGCCGGCGCTGTCAGTCTTGCCACCGAACTCTCTGTCCGGCACACATATGGAAATTGCCTCGCCGCTTTCCACTCCGATGGGTGGGGTTGTGTTCTGACTGCTATGTGAACGCTCGGTGCCGTGAAGAACACCTGGAACCTCAAGGCGCTCTGCGCCCTGTGGCTCTCCATGGGGTACTTGCCCTTATCCCAGGCTTGCCCTTTTTACTAGCCAACCGGCAATGGGAAGCGGCTGCTCTCATTCTGGGACCTGCGACCTTCCTCCTTGGCACCTGGCGGCTAGGTCTGCCTATGGCTGTCGCTTATATGGTTCTTCTCGCAACTAACCTTTTTGCGTTTCTCTTTTGGCGTATCCGTATTGCCTGGCACGCGCGCAACGTCCGCCGGCTCACCACTTACACTCCAGCCTGGACATCCGAATCGATCAGATAACAACAAATTCCTCAGTTTCCTCTCTGATGCGCCCTGCTGTGCGCAGAGGGTGATCAGAGGGAAGCGGAAGCGTGCCTTGATTGGATAAGCCGGCTCTGAGTATAGGTTCGTTGAATGGGGGCAGCGTTGTCTGACGCAAAAACTCCGTCAGTCCGCCTTCGCTAAGGAGAAGAAGTTTGACTCACGGCGGCTTTTGCCACCTTATCTAACCCATCAATCGCCTTTTGGGGATCGTCAAACCATGCCTGTAACACAGCCGGGTCCTGCACAACAGTTCGGGCAAGCTGGACAAAGAGAAAGCCTTTTAACCCGACCAGGCCGTATCTAAATCGCCGGGCCTCAGGGTTGCCAAGGCACATCACCGCTTGTTTTGCCGCGTGCTGGGGAAGCCACTTTGCGCTGCCGGCGCTGGCGAGAAACAGGAAGCTTTGGTCGGTTCGGCTCTCTAGCGGGAAGTGTGCTGACCTCAAGTAGCCCTCGCCCAGGAGAAACACCACGAGGTCAAAAGCCTGAATCGCCTGATTCAGGTGCTCGTGGATCTGGAGTTTCCGGCTCCACGCGGCGGCGTCGCGACTCTTCATCTCATTGAAAGTGACGTTGTAAGGCGCGATCACACAATCTGGGTCGATCAGTCCATACCCGGCGCTGATAATTTTCATTTCGCTGTTGACGTCCTGTTGAGCCCTCAGCAGAACCATGCCCTTCACGATTTGACGGTGTTGCGCACCGGTATACATGTGGCGCGCCGGCATGCGAAAAGCGTCGAGCTCCTGTTCCCGAGCTGCAAGATGGTCAGCCCCTTGTTGGAAGTCTCGAAGAACCAGCTGATGTGAAGGCTGATGCCACTTGTCGCCAGTGCAGGAACTGACCACCAAAAGCTTAGGGAGGTGAGTCATGACGGCCCTTCCCCGCCAGGCACTGGACGGTTGAGTTCTGCCTGCAACATGGAGGGCCTACAAGCGTGGAGGGACACCCGTGCAGTTTGCGCCTTCTTCACAGCCCAGAATAGCTGCGTGTGCGGAGGTATCTTGGGCTTCCACAATGACTGCCGTTGAAATCCAGCTTCAGCAGGATGTGCAGCGTCTGACCGAGATCCCTCCTATTCGCTGGTCGGACCTGCAGGCCCATAAGACGGCCCTGCCAAAGGCGCCTGGAGTCTATGCCTGGTGGTTCTCCCCTCCCCCTGCAGGGGTACCGCTCGAGGGCACACTCTCTGGCCCAGCCGGCCACCTCTTGTACGTGGGGATTGCTGGCTCCAATCTTCACCAGCGGATTCGACACCAGCATTTTGGTGGCAATGCGGAGGGTTCAACGCTCCGCCGTACTCTGGGCGTGGTTTTGGCCGACACACTGGGCATTCACTTGGAACTGTCTCCCTCAGGAACTCGTCTGACGTTCGGGAGCGAAGGCGAAAAAAAGCTCACTCACTGGATGGTGAATCACGCTTCGGTGGGGTGGTTGGCGTATGACCATCCGCATGAGTTTGAGGACACAGCCCTCCACACCCTGTGTGTCCCTCTCAACCTCAAGAATAATGAGCATCATCCGTTCCATCCCCAGCTAACGGCCCTTCGCAAAAAAATGGCGACGGCCGCCAAACTTGCGACCCCATCCTAAGAGGCTGGGGACAATTCGGCTGAACTAGGGTAATGGAGTGGTCGAAACGTTGGTTCCCGACGATCTCTGGCACCTCGCGCAGCGTGTCCTTCCACCGCCCCCACCTCGTCCCCACGGTGGACGCGCCCGTGTCCCCGCCCGCCAGTCCCTGGCCGGCATTCTGTACATCCTGCGCTGGGGGCTGCCCTGGCGTGCCCTCCCCCTCGCCCTGGGATTCGGGAGTGGCCGAACCTGTCAGCGACGGTTCCAGGAGTGGCAGCAGGCGGGCGTGTGGATGCGCCTGTGGCGCATCCTGCTGGACCACGCCCATCACGATGGACACCTCGATTGGTCACGTGCCGCGCTGGATTCCGCGAGTGTGCCTGCCCCCCGCGGGACCGAACCCCACCGACCGCGGCAAAGCCGGGAGCAAACTTCACCTGTTGATTGACGGGCAGGGAACGCCCCTGGCGCTCACCATCACGGGCGCGAACGTTCACGACTCCCGGCAGTTGGAGGCCACAGTGCAGGCGATCCCCGGGGTCCGCACGGGGGGGCGCGGTCGCCCCCGATGTCGCCCGGTCAAGTGGCATGCCGACAAAGGGTACGACTTCCGCCGATGCCGGATCTTCCTCCAGCGCCGGGGAATCAAGCCGCGCATTGCCCGCCGGGGCGTGGAGTCCAGGGAGACCCTCGGTCGCCACCGCTGGCGGGTGGAGCGGACCCTGAGCTGGGTCCTGGCGTACCGCAAGCTTGCGGTACGCCGGGAACGACAGGAAGCCACGTTTCTGGCGCTTGGTCAGTTGGCCTGCGCCCTGCTCGTCTGGCGCCAGGTGCGCCGTCTGTCAGGTCAACCGCGGGTGCCCTGCAGCAACTGATCGAACAGGCGCACCAGGAGCTTCGTCTGTCGCTCGGCGGCCTTGACCCGGTCCGCTTCCGTCGTGTGCTCCGTGATGACGATGGCCTGGCCCGCCATCGTCTGGGCCACGTTCAGCAGCGCCGTTTCAAACGCGATGACGGATGTCATCGCTTCCACGCTTTGTGCGGCGTAGGACTCCATCAGGTCCTCGAGGAGGTCGGTGGCGTCCAGATCACCCAACGGGATCGTCGTCAATTCGGTGGGCGTGCCCTTTTTGCGTGGCATGCCTCAATTCTGGCACGCCCCATTCTGTCCCCAGCCTCTAAGATTGGCAGTGTCGGTTGAGCCCGACGATCTTGAGCGCTTCGAAGGCCGCCGAGGCTCAGCAATGCTCTGGACGCCTGGCGCAAAGTTCCCCCAGCGTTAACCCTGGAGAACAGCCTGCAGGGCCGCAACATCACTGACGTCCTTCAGCCGGTGAATCATGCGGTGACAGTTGGCACAGAGCACCGCAAAATCTTTTTGCAGGTCATAGGCCACCGCCGTTTCCAACTCGAGACTCGACAAGGGCTTCAGGTGATGAACCTCAATAAAGTCCTCCCCTAGAGGGCCGTACCGGTCGGTGTACTGGAACCCGCAGGCCCGGCAGGTACACCCCTGTTTGGCCTTGACCTTGCTGGCGATGTCACGGCGCCGTTCGATCCGTCGATGCATGACGTACCGACGGCGCTCGATGACCAAGTCAGCTGCGGAGACAGGAGCCGTTGGCGTGCTCCCCAAATCAGGCAGATCATCATCACCAAAGTTCACGTCCAGAGTCATCTGGCGGTACACGTCCAGAAGTTGAAACAGGTCTTTGCGCAGGTGGGCTTCACTGGGCAACGCGTGGGCCTGATAGCGGTACCCCACGGCATGACCCTGCTCATAGCCTCGAGGCAATTTCCCGCTCTCGCCCAGAGTGATCCGGGAGACATCTGTGGGCGCGCCGTAGCCAGCGGCCAACGCACGCATCTTGCTCGCACGGTCTGCCAGGAAACGGCGCCCCATCGCTTCACCAAACGCCTGGTACATCTCAGTGGTGCCCTGGTTCAGGCTGAGGTACACCTCGCGGCGACGCGGCGCAAAGAGGTACACAACGTATTGGCCATGCTGCGTACTTTCCGTGACCACAGGATCGAGAAATGCCAGCCAGGGCACATGGGCCCACACGCCTGCACCCGCACTCCCTTTGACCACCCACCGCTCGGCTCCCTGAAGTCGCTGTAACGCATCAGGCGCTCCAGACCGCAGATGGTCCGCAAGGGGATGGCCCGTAAACTCTTGTGTTTTCGCAGCAGCATACTCATCGGCCACTTTCAACAGCGCTTCACGGAGGGTCACTGGCTGAGGGTACTGCGGTATATAACCTTGTGAAGCGTTGAGGCGCTGTTGCCCTCGCAAGGACGCCAAACCCAGGCCGAGGATTGGCCGAAACCTCCAGCTTGAACTCCGCCTTACGGAGGTGTCCGCCCTTTGGAGCCGCATTGCTTGAGTATTTGAGCCCTTGTTCCCGAGCGCACGGTCGGTCCAGTTTTTCTACTCGTCAGAACGTTGAAGGGAGTTCCTCTGACGGCTGCCACCGAAAGATCAGCGCCGCCACCGCTGCCCGCTCGACGTGCTGTAGAAAAGAACGTCGTGCGGCTTCCGTCGCTCCCAAATGGGCCATCAAAGTTTCGCGAAGGGGATGCTGGCTGGCGATCAAATGCTCATTGCGGCGTGACAGGCGCTCCACCAGGTGGGTCGCTGGAACACAAGCAAACTTGCCATCAGCTCCACGGTTGCAACTTTGGCAGCTGAGGACCAAGTTCCACACCCCATCAAGATTGACCTTGAGGACATCGCGACGCATCAAGACGTGCGGAAAGACGTGATCCACTTCAGCGGTCGCTTCTGGGCCCTCAACGCCGATGGGGGTGTTGCAGTAAAAGCACCGGCCTTTTTGGTATCCGTTCAAAACGTCCCTTACGCGGCCCAATGGTCGCCGCCGCTTCTGCGCGTCCAAGATGAACAACTCTTGGCTCTGCGCATCTGAGAAAACGCTGATCAGCGAAGACGGCAGGCGGAGCTCCCATGCCGTTTCCACCAGGCGCCAGCGAGCTTCAATCTCCACAGCCAGGTTCCGGTACTGCAGATCGGCCGTTTCTGGAAGCGCGAGCAGCTCATCGGTCAGCGCAATCCCACCACGACTCCGGCGTTCATCCGCGTAAAAGCGCGTCGGCACCGCATCGCGACCAACCGTATGAAATGCATCGAGCACGTTGGTAAAGCCAAGTTGTACGGTGGTCTGGATCAGCTGCTCGTGCGACACCTCTCCCTGGAGGTAGCGCTCACAAGCGGATAAGAAGCGGCTGTTCGCGAACGTCCCTTGCTTGCCTCCATGCTGTAGATGGTGAAGCAGGGGCGGCACGTACTCGAGCGCCAACTCCTCAAGCGTGACGAACGTTTTGCCTTGGCCAGCCAGGGTTAAAAGCGCACGGCCTAAGGCAAACTTGTAAGACGCAACATTGCGGCCGAACAGGATCACGGATCGGAAGTACGTTTCGGGCGACGCTTCGAGATCCGTAAACCGGGGCACGCAGTGAGTATAGGAAAGCGCACGACCGGCTTTTACCGGTGAAAAAGCGGGTGCGGAGGCATGTCACACTGAACCTATGGTGCAGTACAACAAGTTGGTCCGCGACCGAATTCCCGAGATCATTGAACGGTCTGGGCAGAGCTGTACCACCGAAGTGCTCGATGCGGACGCTTACCTGCAGGCGCTTTTGGAGAAGTTGGGAGAGGAGGCTGCCGAAGTCCAGGCAGCCTCTCCTGAAGAGCGCGCGTCAGAGCTGGCCGATGTCTTGGAGGTCCTGGACGCCATCATGCAGGCCACCGGTCTCTCTGAAGAGACTGTACGAGGGGTTCAGCAAGAGAAGCGGGCCACGCGGGGCGGGTTCCAGCAGAGACTCTTCCTTCGAGATGTGCGCGAAGGGTAAATGCAGCGGGAGTACTCATGCTGGTCTTGCTGGGCGCCGTCAGGGCAGGTTCGCATTGGCGAACAGCCAGGTGTCCTCTCCGCAAGCGTTGGCAAACGGGTGGGGTTCAGGCGGCAACGCCTCGTCGAGGAAGGCAGCGAGTCCCTCCTTTGATGGGGAGCGCCGCGATTGCTTACACGCTTGGAAATAGGCACTGCACCTTAGATAGATAAACTCACGGATTCCTTCATCCGAGATCATGCCATCTGGCCAAATGACAGGACATTGTTCTGGACTGAGGGAGGAGAGTCTGGATTGCCAGGGCCAATACCCAAGCGGGGAGTCTTGGCTGAGAGCTCGGCGCATATGCTGGATGCGTTTCGCAACTTCATTTGGGTCAAGATCCTCCCGGCCATTGGCGAGGTGTTTTTCTAACCAGTGCAGATTCGCTGGAGAGTCCGGGAGCAGGCCATGCTGAAACAGGTTCAATTGACTGAACATCTGCTCCTCTAAGCGAGGTCGCTGAGCGCTCACTCCAAGCCGCCGAAGGATCCGCTCTTCGTACGCTATGGCCTTCTTGCGATTGTTCAACGCCATTACATCATTCTCGACCTCCAGACGAGGTTGGCCAAAAAATACCCTCCCGATCTGGAAAATGACGTTACGTCCGGCAATCCCCAGATACGTTGCGTATCCCGTCTGATTCAACGCCCAGATAATTCTCTCCCGCTCTTTTGAGTTTTTCGTACTCAGAATCTCCTCTGGAGCGACAAGAAGCAACGGAGAGACACCTGAGTTAGGCAAATACGACTGGGTAGGCCCAAGCCCATCTGAAGGCAGAGTCGCTTCTCCCTTATCTATTAACTGGTGGAGCGTCTCGCCTGGATGGGCAAACCAAAAATGATCCCTCAGTCCGGGGAGTTCACATAGATAGTTGTAGGCGGCTGTGAATTTACTCATTAGTTCGTCTTGCATTTGCTTTACCTCAAAAAGATCTCACTTCTAGCATGATTCAAATACCAGAAGACTTAATAGACTTGTCAACAATGTAAGATGCTCGGCCTTTTCTCTACGGTACTCGATCAACCTCCTCGATCGAAGGTAACCCCTTCCGAAAATAATGTCAAGCATCGCTTTAGTTTCAGTTTCAGCCTCAATACTTAGTTCAAGCCTCTTGAATCAAGAATCCAATTCTTTAACTCTGCTTCAACTTGCGTATCCGGATCATCCGGGATTGAGAGGAAACGTTACACTATGTCGGGACTATTCATCCTTTACCTCATTCTTCAATAGTGGAGCGGTTATAAACATAAAAAATAAGGCCGAGTCCACCGATAAATCGACCAAGAGTGGGTGAAACAGCTATGAAACGTCATGTGCGTTTTCGAATCTGGTTTCGACATTTTCTGGGTTGAAAGAGATCCTGCGGCAGCGCCCACCAATGTCTTGACGACTCGCAAAGACCCGTTTGAAGGCGATATGTCGCCAAATCACTGCACTGCAGCGATGCCCCACCCCCCATGCTGCTGCACGCTTCCTGACGCTTACAGCGCCAGTGGCGGCTATTGACAGCGGGGGAAGCGGACCCTCACCATGGGGCCCTCCAGCGCCGCGAGGGACTTTCATCTAAGTCGGGCCATTTGCGTTCGGGGCATGGATCGATCACCCTCAATTCGTCACCCAACGATGACTCATCTATGGAGCAAGGCAACAGATTCCTGTTTCCTTCCACTCCTGAGATTTCCTATGCCTGATCTAGAGCTCCTCCCTGAACCCTCGGTCGCCCCCTTGCTCGAGGATCAAGTTGTTCCTCAGCCCAGCCTGTCGACCTTTGATGCACCGGTCAGCCGAGCACTCCACAGCGCCCTTAAGGCAGCCGCACCCGCCCTTTTTGCGCCTCTCTCCGAATCCCACCTTCGACTGTTGGCCTATCTCCTCTTCACCTCATTTCGCGACGCAGATACAGGAAATCCCGTCCTCTCCCGGGTCGTTCTGGCATCGCTCACCAACGAAATGAAACGGCTTGAAACAGGCCGCTTCCGAAGTCAAGCGGTGCTTGCCGAGTTTCAAAAAATCAGCGGCTTCACGCTACAGGTCACCCCGTGGCGCTATACGCAGCACCAAGCCACCACTGTTCACCTTCTTCTGCCTGCCTCGGTGTCGGCGGCCTATCACCAGCAACTTGAAACGGGATCCCATGACCTGTTCCTGGTCTCCGGGACCCCAAGTACGGCCCGTGAGCATGCACTGCGTAGCCGCCAGCAGGATGAAGCACATCTGCAGGGCCACCCCATCGACGAACGCCGGCCGAATGCCCCCATCTTGCGGTATCTGCGCTCCGTCCGACCCCACATCTATGCGCAGTACGGACGTCGAGTGCCCCAAGCCCGACAGTTCGTCCTCACCCAGTACGCTTCACACCCAGGAGACTCTGCTGCGCGCCAGGAGCACCTGCGGCTCAAACGAGAGGGGCAATTGCGGCTCCTCAATGCGCTGCAGTGGTCATTTCCACCCCATTACAAACAGGTCGAGAACACTGAACGGATCTACACCGCCGGCGCTTCCGTGGCCAACGTCACCCGCGAGGTCCGGAAAATTCTGTTCCACAACACGGTGTCCTACGACCTTCGGAATGCCCACCTGGCCATCGCCGCCAAGCTCTGGGGCCTCACCTCGCTGACGGCCCTGCTTGAACGGGAAGGCTCGATTTGGCCTCACCTGCTGGCGGAACTAGACCTAGACGCCGCGCACAAGGACGCGTTGAAGCCAATTCTGTATTCCACGGTGTACGGCATGGCCCAACCGGCCCTTAAAGCCCAAATCACCCGGACGTTTGACAAGCAGGTGACCCAAAAGTATTTCTCCACCTCTCTGTCCGGCGCGATCGTTGAGGCGCGCAATGAACGCATGCAGCGCATCTCCGACGATGGTGGGATTCAAGACGCGTTTGGCCAAGTACACCCGCTTGCTGTGCAAAAGGACTTGCCACGCGGAACCCAAAAACGGCAAGTTCGGTCCCTGCTGTCCCGAGAAGTGTCCTCTTACGAGGTAAAGGTCATGTTGTCCGCTGTCGATGTGGCCACCCGAACCGACAAGTTCCGAATCGTTCTGTGGCTCCATGATGGCATCCTGGTGCGTTACACCGACCGAACCCAGCAAGCCCGATGGGACCACCAGCTCCGGGCTGCAGTCGATGCGGCGGCCCAACACCATGGGTTTGCCACTCGCCTAGAAGTTGGGGGGTAAGCCTACTGTTTCCTCACTGCTGTGCCCTCCGGGGAGGGGCACGCTCAATCAGATCGAATCAACCACATCAGTTGTCAGAGTCCGTGTGTGGACCGCAGAGCACGTCAACAGCCGCAGAATCGGCGCTCAAGGAACGGGTCACTGAGAGGGCAAAGCTGGAGAAACCGCCCCATGATCTGACGAGGCGAAGTGGATCCAGGTGAAAACGCCGATTTTATGGCTTGGCCAGCATCGCTCTTACTTCATCCACCGAATACGCCGGGTTCCGTTTGTGGATGACGGCGTGGCAATTGGGGCAGACCGGAATGAGATCATGAACAGGGTCCACGTGATACCCCCTGCCGATCTCCGAGAGAGGTTTGAGATGATGCACGTGAATAATCCCAGCAGCGGCGTCCCCATACACCACCCCAAAGTCGAAGTGACAGATGTGGCATGCCGTTCCGTGGTGTTCAAGACAACGTCGCCTCGCCGTTGAACTTCGTTCATAAGCGTTGACAAGTACTTGACGCACAGCGCCTTCGGGATACACGTTTTGGTTGGAGACTTCCTCTGGAAGAGCGACATCGCCCGCCAGGTGGGCGTGCTCTACGGTTCCCTCTGCGAACAATTGCCTTGGATCAAGCTCGACAAGCCGAACGGTCCATTGTGCGCGCCAAGCGACCCCAGCGGCTTCCACGGCCGCCCGGACCAGATTGACTGTCGTATACCGCACGTGATCGACATTGACCCGAACGGGATAGCGATCCGGTCTGCCTGGCCAGGGCTCGCCCCCAGTCGGAGTGAACTGTGCACTTCTGGCGTCAGCCACGATGGCAACAGTTGAGTTCGCCGCAAGTGTAGGGACCACCACCACCAACGAAAAGTCCTCCTGTTTGACACGACTGTACACGTCGCTGTAACCACGGCTTTCTATGGCCCGAATGTCCAACTCGTTATCGTACCGATGAATCAGGACTTTCCGAATCGGGGAAGTAAGGGCCACAGGATCAGACGGATGAGACGCTTGATCGGCGACCTTCGCTTTTCGGCCCTCCACGGAAATGGGCGGGGCAGACGTGCCCCTGCTTCCCTGCATCTCCGTGACCGTGAAGCCCATGTTCTGCAAATAGGTGTTGGCCTGTCCTGCTCCCCATCCCCCAGAAAACTCTCGCGAGCTTAGTCCAGTTGCGAGTGAAACGATGACTTTGGGCGGATACTGCCTTCCGTTGTGGAGGACCACATACCGCTGGTTGGAGAGGGAGTGGTGACGTTGAGTCTCCTGAAACCAAGCGTCGAAGGACCCATAGCGAGCGTCAAACTGCTGGAAGGCAGACGTGACTGCTTCGACCGTGGTTGTTGGAATCCGGGCCATAGGATCAGGCTCGCACGATTGCTCAGGATGTGTGATCAGACGTGCCACTGCCACATGCGTTAAGCGGAGGGCACCAGCCTGCTTAACCTCGCATACAGTGCCTTGACAGCCTCGGTCCGATCAAGCCCGCTATGACACCGTCGATGGCAGTTTGGACAGAGGGCCACCGCGTTCTGCACGGTATCTGGTCCTCCATCCGCCAGTCGTCTCACGTGATGTACCTCTAGGTACGGCTCCCCCTTCTGATTCTTAAACGGTGCAGGTAATCCACAGAGCTCGCACGTGCCGGCGGCCTCCTGCAGAACCCACGCAATGACTGAAGGATCTCGCTTGAATACAAGTCGGCCAACCTGCACCTGCTGGGGTGTGGCTTGTCCGGGAGGGAGAGAGAGATGGCCGCTCTCTTGTAAGGCGTCGACTCTTTGCTGAAGCTCCTGTTCGTTCTCGCTGGGCAAGGGCAGGAGCCCATGAGAGGCGAAGAGCTTCGTGATGGTGGATGCCACCCTAGATCCCACGTTTCCTAGCGGCTTGTAGCCATCGATGTACTCGTACCCCATCCCGCGCAGCACGGCGGAAATATTCGCCATTCTATGCTCAACGGCTCCCTTTGATCTGTCCTTCAATGGCCCATTGCGCAGTTTCTGGTTGTAGGCGGCTTTCCCATACGGAGTTTGGGTGTTCTCCAACTGAAGCATCGTGAGATAGGACTCCACGGCGGCCGCGAGCTCCACTTCCGACCAGCGCTTACCGGCCATTGTTGGCCGCTTCCCTAGGCTCCTGGCCGGGTAAAGACAGAGTCATGATTCACCGGCACTATAACTTCCTGTTCTTATTTGCCACTCTTGGTTTGACAACAAGAGGAAACGCCCAAACTCCATTGCGAGATTGATTTTCCAGCTCAGTCACTCAGCAAACCTTCCTTCAATATCTTGAACGCTTTCAATTCGATGCTCTCGTGCGTCATAAGAGTCTCAAACAGGAAGCGGGAAGGACTCGTCACTTCCATCACCTCAAAGGTTGTCAACCGGCGAAAACCGCAGGTGCGCTGCCTTCAGGTCGTCATCCAGAAACATGACGTACTGCCGCGTCATCTCTAAACTCCGGTGGCCCATGATCTGCTGGAGAGTGAACACATCTCCCCCATTCCGAACAAACTCGACGGCGAAGCCCCGGCGGAAAGCGTGGGGCGCCGTCTGGCTCCGGTCGAGATTCAATTGCGCACCCAACTTGGCCAGGCGGATACTCGCTCCGCTCACCGTTAACGGCAAACCCCAACGACCCAGGAAGACCTGCCGCACGCCCTCATGCTGAGGAGACCAGTCTCGGCGGAGGTAACTGTTCACCGCCTGCATGGCTTTCACGCCGATCGGGACGAAACGCTGCTTGTTGCCTTTTCCCATGACCTGCAGAAGGCCCCGGTCGAACAAGAGGTGTGCTGTGGTCAGGTTCAGCAGTTCGTGGATCCGCAAGCCCGTGTCAAAGAGGACCAGGACGAGCGCCGTATCGCGGAGGGGCTGCTCGGTGCCCTTGGCGGCCTTCACGAGCATTTTGACGAGCTCCGGATTGACGGTGGGCTGGCGTTCGCAGGGCAGGCTGGGCAGTTCCAACCGTCGGGCTGGATTGGCCACGAGCAATTCTTCCTTGAGTCCCCAGTTGAACACGGCGCGAACAGCCCGGGCGTGGGCATGCACGCCGCCGGCGGCAAGACCCCGCTCCTCTAACCAGATCAAGAAATGCCTGAGGTGCAGGATGGTCACCTGCTCGGCCTCAGAAGGGAGGTCGTGCTCGGCCAAGAAGCGAAGGAGGGTTCGGCGGGTGACGTCGTAGTACCGCACGGTGGCCTTGCTTCGCCGCTTGACTCGGAGGTGATAGAGAAACTGTTGCCAAAGCTCTTCGATGGTCATGGTGCTGCCTCGCTTTGACAGGGGCCACGGACAAGCTTGGAGCAAACGATTCCCTCTTCGTCAGATTCGAGCTTGGACCTTCCAAAAAAGAGAATCCCGCCTAGGACAGGATTCTCTGTTTGGTGGCGATGCCCGGACTTGAACCGGGGACCTAACGATTATGAGTCGTTCGCTCTAACCAGCTGAGCTACATCGCCATATAAGTGGCCCCGGTTTGACCCGGGGCTTTTTCTGGTGGAGCTGAGGGGATTCGAACCCCTGACCTTCTGAATGCCATTCAGACGCGCTCCCAACTGCGCCACAGCCCCTTTTTTTCGTGCGCCTCGTTCAAGGCTCAGCTAGGTTACCAGTGGATTTTCAGGTTGTCAACGGTTGGCGTGAACGGCGTGCCGGGTCAGGGGGTCAGGGGCCGCGCGACGAGGTTCACGTACCCCTCGATCAGGTGGATGATGACGGGGTTGTGGGTGTGCACGCCGTGCGGTTCACCGTGCTGGCCGTCCTCGATGAAGTGGGCGATCAGGGCGGCCTCGCCGTCGCGGGCGAGCAGGAAGGCGCGCTGGCCTTCGGCGGCGATGGAGGGCAGGTTCACGAGTTCGGCGCGGTGGAGTTTCACGCCGCGCGGGGTGAGGCGCTCGAGCCGGTCGGCGAGCTGGGGTTCGCCGGCCATGTAGAGGTGCTGGCGGGCGTTGAGGGTGAGGTCCTCGCACAGGCTGCGGATGGCCGCCTCGCCGTAGAGGTGGTACACGGCTTCGGGGGCGGGGTCGGGGGCGAGGCGGGAGAGGTCGCGGTCGAGCGCGCCGAGGCGGTCATCGAAGGAGCGGCGGGCGCGGGCGAGGTACTCGCGGGCGCTGAGCGGGGCGTACTCCAGGGGGTTCTGGCCGACCTTGGCGGCCAGGCCGCGGCCTTCGAGGCGCTCCAGGGTTTCGTAGATCTTGGGGCGGGGAATGCCGGCCTGCCGGGCGACGCGGGCGGGGACGGCGCGGCCCAGGGCGAGCAGCGCGGTGTAGGCGCGCGCTTCGTACTCGGTCAGGCCGAGCGCTTGCAGGTGAATCACGGCACTCATATTCCTGCCAGGATACGGGATGGCGCCGAGCGTGAAGGGGTGTTGAGCGGGTTCTGCGGGGCGTGGGGGGCTGGGGCGCTTGAATGCGCGCATGGATGACAGCGGCGGGCCGGACCTGACGGGCGGCGGGGAGTACCTGGTGCCGGACGTGCTGCGGCCGGGGCTGGCGCTGGTGCTGGTGGGCACGGCACCCAGCCGGATCAGTGCGGCGCGGCGGGCGTACTACGCGAACCCGATGAACAAGTTCTGGCGGACGCTGTTCGACGTGGGCCTGACACCCCGGCTGCTGGAGCCGCGCGAGTACCCGCTGCTGCCGGAGTTCGGGATCGGGCTGACGGACGTGGCGAAGCGGCACAGCGGGGTGGACGCGAGCCTGCCGGGGGAGGCGTGGGCGCCGGAGGAGCTGCGGGCGAAGGTGCGCACGTACCGGCCGCGGGTGGTGGCGTTCACGAGCAAGCGGGGCGCGTCCGAGACGCTGGGCCTCCCGACGGGGAAGCTGCCGTACGGCGAGCAGACGTTCAGGCTGGAGGGCGTGGAGGTGTGGGTGCTGCCCAGCACGAGTCCGCTGGGGCACAACCACTTTCAGCTGGGGCCCTGGCAGGCGCTGGCCGACCGGGTGCGGGCCCTTCAGGCCGCGGGCCAGGGGGACGGGAACCCGGACGGGGCGGGCCTCGTACCTTGAAGATATGGCTCGGCACGTCCTTACCGTTTTTCAGCTTGCCCGCGTGGGGTCGCGCGTGGCCCGGCACCTGGCCGGCCCGGCGGTCCACGCCTTTCCGGCGGGGGGTACACTGCGCCGCATGGACGGCATGGACCGCGACGACCAGCGCTGGGCCGTGACCCCCCGGCCGGACACCCGGCCCGGTCCGCTGGCGCCCGTGAACCCGCAGCAGCTGATGCAGCGCGGCGCAAACCTCACGCGCCGCGCCGTGGGCCTGGGCGTGCTGGCGCTGCTGAGCATCCTGGGGGCCGGCGTGCTGATCGTGGCGCTGGTGTTCCTGGGACTGGGCCTGGCGAACGGCAGCACCATCGCCGGCATCCTGATGGCCGTGGTGCTGCTGCTGGGCGTCCTGGGCACTGTCTGGACGGTCCGGCGGGCCGGCACGCTGATCAAACCCGAGGAACTGCCCGCCGCGCCCACGGCCGTTCCGGCGGCGCAGGGCACGCCACTGGCCCTGCCGGCCGACACGGGCGCTGTGGAGGCCACCCTGCTGCAGACCTTGCGCACGCACGAGCGGCCGCTGTCCGCGCCGGCCCGCGCGGCCTTCCACGCGACCGTGATCGCCACGCGCGACGCGGTGCGCGTCACCGCCGGCGACGCAGAGATGAACCGGGACGCCTTCGACGCCCGGCAGGCCGCCCGCGAGGACCTGCCCGAGCTGATGAGCGCCTACCGAGCCGTGCGCAAATCCGAGCAGACCGAGGCCCAACTGCTGGAGCAGCTGCAGCTGATTCACGCCCGCATGAGCCGCATCAACGCCGAGCGGGCCGCGGTGCGGCAGGACAAGCTGGCCGCCCACGGGCACTACCTGCGCGAGAAGTATCAGGGCGAGACGGACGAGTAACGCTGGCCGGGTGAGGGCACGGCGGAGCAGCTCACCTCTCCCCTCTCAAGAATCAGGGTCGACAGGAAGTTCCTGTCGGCCCTGATCCCTTACCTCGATTTAAACGTCGCCGCGGGCGAAGGCGGTCATGATGCCCGGCGCGGCCGTGTCGAAGCCCACCACGTCCAGCATGTCGGCCCGGTCCGGGTCGGCGATGGTGAAGCCGGTGGCGGTCAGGCCCACCACGATCAGGCGGGGTCTGATGCCCATCTGCTGCGCGTAGCGGTCCAGCGCGACCTTCGGGTGGGTGGTGCCCGCCCAGGTTTCGTTGTCGGTGTACACCACGAAGGTGTCCACGGCCAGCTTCTCCCGGGCGGCCCACAGCATCGGCTGGGCGCAGTCGGTGGCGCCGAAGCTGCTTGCCTGGGCCTTGCGCATGGCGCTGTCCAGCGTGTCGCGGGGCGTGATGCCCAGCGCGCGGAACTGATTGGCGAAGCCCATCGTGAACGCGGCCGGTTCGGTGCGCAGCGCCACCATGCTCATGGCGGCGGCGGCCATGTTGGGCGTCAGGCCGGGCACGCCCGCGACCTGCCCGCAGGTCATGCTGCCGGACACGTCCAGCGCCAGCAGGTGCCGGGTGCCGGCCGCCTGCACGTTCCCGAAGGCCAGGGTGAACGCCTCTTCCAGCGCGTCCACGATCCGCGGAACGGGCGTCCAGGTGCCGCTGCCCTTCACGCCGCGGCCCTGCGCGTACACCAGGCGGGCCTTCAGGGCGTCCAGCGGGTGAATGCGGCCACGCTTCAGGACGTCCGGGTTCGCGATGCGGTTCACCACGGCCCTCGTCACAGCGGGGTCGTTCAGGGTCAGCACGCCCACGCGGCCCAGGTTGCCCAGGTTCCGCAGCAGCCACGTCAGGCCGTTCGTCTCCATCGCCGCGCGGTACACCTCGGGGCCGCGCACGGTGGTGGGAACGGCCTCCATCGGCAGGCCGTACTCGCGCATCAGGGTGGCGGCGTCCGCGTCGGTGCGGGCCTGCATGGCCTTCAGGTGCCCCTCAATGACGCGCAGGGCAGGGGCGTCCGCGTCCAGGTCGGGCAGGACGCCGTCCACCATGAACTTCAGCACGGCGTTGCGCTGCGCGTCCGTGGTCCTGGGGTGGCTCTTGCGCAGGGCGTCCGCCTGGCTCCAGCCGTCGCGGGCCTTGTACTTCACGGCCCACAGAGCCAGCCGGGTCACGTCGGCGGTCTCGTACACGTTCGCCACGCCGCGGCGCGTCAGGCGGCCCCAGCCGCCCAGGGCGTCCGCGAACGCCAGGAAGTGCAGCAGCATGGTGCCGGTGCGCGCCACCTCCGGCAGGGCGTCCCAGGCGGCCTTGCGGTCTGCGGCGCTCGGCGCGGTCTTGGCGATCAGGGCCAGCACCAGCAGGGCCGGGTCGGCCTTCGGGGCGCGGCCGCCGCGCACGACGTCCAGCGTCACCCGCAGGGCCAGCGCGGCGTCGCGCTGCACCAGTTCATTCAGGAACGCGGTCGCCTGCAGGGTGTGGGGACGCTCGGTGGCGTAGAAGGTGCCGCCGTCGGTGCCCAGCACCAGGAAGCGCGTCAGGCGGCCCTCGTCGGGCAGGGCGTACACGAACCCGCCCGCGTTGTTCACGACCTGATGGGCGTCCAGACGTTCGGTCTGGGGGCGGGAGGTGCGGGTGATGGCGTTCAGCAGGTTCTTCATGGGTTCGGCCCTCCTTGTCAGGGCGATCTATGACGCGCGGTGGCGTCTGGTGATTCAGGCAGGACTTGAACCTGCACCCTCCGCCTTCGCCGGGCGGCGCTCCTCCAACCGAGCTGCTGAATCAGGAAAGGCTCCCGGGACCACGGGGCCGGACCACTTCACGGCGCGTGAAGGGCACGTCCCGGCAAGCCGGGAGCCTGAAACTTTGGGGGAAGTGCTGGGACTTGAACCCGGTCCTCCGCGGCCACAGCGCGGCGTGCACACCGATACACCACACCTCCCACGTGCCGTCCGTTTCCTCCCCGGCGGGGCGGACGCCCCGGACGTGTCCCGGTCTGCGCCACCCCTGCGGGATGGCAGTCTGGTCGTGTGGCTCCGGGGGAAGGAATCGAACCTTCGGCATTCCGCTTAACAGGCGGACACTCTGCCACTGAGTTACCCCGGAAGAAGGCAGGAACGGGCGGGAATCGAACCCGCGACCTCTCGATTCACAGTCGGTCAGCCTTGCCTTCGGCCCGGACGGGCAAGGTGGAGCAAGGCATAGTGCTCTGCCACTGAGCTACCGTTCCAGATGTGGGGGACGGGCAGGATTCGAACCTGCGAGTCTTTCGACGAATGTTCCCAAGTAACCTTCACCGGTCGGCCCAGACTTGCGTGCCGGGCAAGGTGTTGGGGAAGGAAACGCCCCAAAGGAGCGACATTTGCGTTTGACCAACTCCGCCACCGTCCCCACGGTGACCTGCTGAGGTGTTGAGTGAAGGGCTGGCGGGGCGGGATTCGAACCCGCGACCTACTGATTAAGAGAACCTTTCACTGTCGGCCCGCGGTCCTGCGTGGACTCGGGCAAGGGGGCATGAAAGGAGCCGTCCCTACGGACAGTCAATTGCTCTCCCAGCTGAGCTACCCGCCAGACGGGTGGTGCGGTGGGCGCCCGCTCAGGCGCCCGGAAGCGGTTCAGCGCTGCGCGCCGTGCGGTCCTGCGTGTGGGTGTGGGCGCAGCGCATCAGCACGCGACGCTCCAGGACCGGCCGGCAGATTTCGCCAGAGGAACGGGGGCCGCCACTCCTGTCCGGCTCGCCTGATGTTCTTCAGTTGGAGGGGCTGAGCGGGAACGGGGATAGGAAGTGTCGCGGTCATACGGTTACCTCTCGGAAGTGAAGTGATGCAGGGGTGGGCGGCTGGAATCGAACCAGTGTCACCAGGGAACCCTGGGCGATCGGCCCGGACACCGGGCAAGGAAATGCCGAGGGGTTGAGACGCCCACCCTGCAGGCCCCGCGGAGGGGCTGGAACTCCGGGCCGGACTCGAACCGGCACTGACATGCACCTGAGGCATGGTCCTCTGCCTGATTGGGATACCGGAGCGTGGAGCAGATGAGTGGAGTTGCACCACTGTCCTCCCGCTGGCAGCGGGAAATCCTGACTGCTGGACGACATCTGCAAAGGGGGCTGGACAAGGGATGAAGTTCGGATCGGGAGTTGAACCCGGACCCGCAAGAGCGGGTCATCGCCAGAGATCACCGAAGCCTCTTCGGCCCAGCCGGGGAAAGAGAAGGGAAGCAGGGCAAGGGTGCGGAAACGAGCCGGGCCACTTCCATGCCGGGAATCGAACCCGGAGCAACTCACGCTGCTTCCGCCCAATACTTGGTGAAGTAACCGTTTCCTTTCGGCCCTGCGGTGACCGCCTGCGCGTTCACCTGCCAGAAGGTTACGGGCCACGGAAGGAAACGAACATTCGCCGGGTGGCGGAGGGCGGCCGTAAGCCAGCCCGACGGTCAGCCTGCGCCGTTTGGCGGACACGTCAGCGCGAGACGATCAGCGTCACCAGGTCCTCCTCATCGAAGACCTGCCCTGCGAGATCCCGCACAGGAACGCGCACAGGCTCTGCTGATGTGAGAAAATCCCAGCCGGTACAGAGGGTAACCTCGACGTGTTCCCGCAGGACGACTTCAATCAGGTTCTGCAGCGCCGTCATTTCCGACCTCCACTGCCGGACCTCATCGTCCAGTGGTTCCAGATAGGCGAGGCCTTCAAATCCGCAGCCGCAGCCTTTCGATGACGCCACCTCATAGAGGCCCCCGTGAGGAAGGGCACGGACCAGGTGGGGAATCCAGGCTGGGTCCGGCCGCCACAGGCGCACGCCCGGAGGTTCGTAGTGGGCCAGCAGGTCAGGACCCAGCGGCCGGGGGGTCAGCAGGTACATGCTGCGGCACATGGTGGCAGGGTAAGGCAAAGCCCCCGCGCGGAGCGGGGGCCGTTCGTGCCTGGGTTTACCGCAGGCGGGCCTGAATCCAGCCCGCGAGGTCGCTGATCTTCACGCGGTCCTGTTTGAGGGTGTCGCGGTCGCGGACGGTGACGGTGTCCACGAGGCTGGGGTCCTCGCCCTTGCCGACGGTGTCGAAGTCCACGGTGACGCAGAAGGGCGTGCCGACCTCGTCGTGGCGGCGGTAGGCCTTGCCGATGTTGCCGCTGTCCTCGTACAGCACGCGGCCCAGGCCGAGGCCCTGGAGTTCGGCCTTGATGGCCTTGGCGACGCTGGTGATCTCCTCCTTGTTGCGGGCGAGGGGAATCACGGCGACCTTGATGGGCGCGAGGTGGGGTTTGAGCTTGAGCACGATGCGTTCCGAGCCGTTCTCCAGGGTTTCCTTGGTGAACGCCTCGCTGAGGACGGCCAGCATGGCGCGGTCCACGCCGGCGGACGGTTCGATCACGAACGGCACCACGGGTTTGTTCGTGTCGGGGTGAGGAATGGTCAGCTTGGCGACGCTGTCGCTGTTCTCCTCGACTTTCGCCACGAGACCCAGTTCGCCCTGCGCCTTGGTGTGGCTGCCGAGGTCGTAGTCGCTGCGGTTGGCGATGCCCTCGATTTCCTCATGGCCGAGGGTGGGGTAGTCGTACATGAGGTCGTAGGTGCGTTTGCTGTAGTGCGCGAGGTCCTCCCCGGGCACGTCGAGGATCTCGATCTTGCTGCGGGGCACGCCCTGGTCCTCCCACCACTTCAGGCGTTTTTCGAGCCAGTGTTCGTGCCACTGTTCGTCGGTGCCGGGCACGCAGAAGAATTCGATTTCCATCTGTTCGAGTTCCCGCACGCGGAAGATGAAGTTGCGGGGAGTGATCTCGTTGCGGAAGGCCTTGCCGATCTGGGCGATGCCGAACGGCAGGCGGCGGCTGGTGCTGTCCACGACGTTCTTGAAGTTCGTGAAGATGCCCTGCGCGGTTTCGGGGCGCAGGTAGCCGTAGCTGTCGTCATCGGCGACGGGGCCGATGGTGGTCTTGAACATCATGTTGAAGGGCTTGGGTTCGGTCCACTCGCCGATCTCGCCGCTGAAGGGGTCGCGCACGCCCGCGTCGCGCAGCGCCTGCGAGGCCTGGGCGGGGCTGGCGTTCAGGGCGGCGACCACGGCGGGGAAGTTCGCGGGGTCCGCGCCCATCAGTTCCGCGACCCTGGCCTGCACGTCGGCTTTCTGGTCCTTGACGAGGTGGTCGAGGCGGTAGCGTTTGTTGTTCTTCTTGTTGTCGACCATAGGGTCGCTGAAGGTGGCTTCGTGGCCGCTGTGGCGCAGGACCATGCGGTGCATGATGATGCTGGCGTCCAGGCCTTCCATGTCGTCGCGTTCGTAGACGTTGCTGCGCCACCACGCGGCCTTGATGTTGTTCTTCAGTTCCACGCCGAGGGGGCCGTAATCGTAGAAGCCTTGCAGGCCGCCGTAGATCTCGGATCCCTGGAAGATGAAGCCGCGGCGTTTGCACAGGCTGACGAGTTCTTCCATCGATGTTGCGGGCATACCGTCTCTCCTTTGAGCCCTCAAGGAACGTCCCCAGACGCGGCCTTTTCCGGCTCGTCTGGGGACGCAGACAGTGCTACGCGGTTCCACCCCAGTTCCGGTCACCGCGTTCCGCGGTCAGACCGGCACTTTTGTCTTGTCAGCTCCCCGCTGCCCTTCCCGCGCTTCCGAACCCCGCCCGACTCTCACCGTCTCGGGCTCGCTCCTGGGTGATGCGCGCGGTACTCCTGCGGATCAACGCCAGTGTACAGTCTGCGCCGGGCGGCGGGGGGCGGTCAAGAAACCCGGCTGCACAGCCCTACCGGGCGTTGAAGAACACGAGGTCCAGCGGGGGCGGGGTGTGACCCAGCAGGCGGATCAGCTGCACGAGGTGGGCGGTGTGCCGCACCTCGTGCTGCATGACGTGCCACAGCACCTCGTCGGCGGAGACAGTTTCCGGGGCGTCGTCCAGGGCCCAGACGCGGTGCCCGGCGAGGGCCAGGGCGTCCAGGTCCGGCCAGCGGCGCAGGGTGTCGGCCTCGACGGCCTCCCAGTAAGTCAGGAGCGCGTCCAGGGGTTCGGTGTGGTGATGCCAGTACTCGTCGGCGCTGCGGGGCTCGGGCCGGCCGAGCGATTCGGCGACCAGGGGCGCGCCGAGCAGGTCGCCGCGGAACCAGCCGTCCTCGACCACGGCGATGTGCGCCACGAGGTCCTTGATGCAGCGCGCTCCGGGGGACGGCAGGAGGGGCCGGGAGAGTTCCTCGTCGGTCAGGGTGCGCAGCGCGGCCCACAGGGTGCGGCGGGCGCGGGACAGGTAGTCGTAGAAGTCGCGGGCGTGCATGCCCCCACGCTACGGGCGATTCCCGTCAGGGGGTGTCGGGAATGCCCTGGGTGAAGGTCGCCGCGGGCGCGCTCATCCCGCCCGGGGTGGTCGTGCGCTGTGATACCCGTATGCCCACGCGGATCGACGGTCAGAGAGTCCTTGCCATCGTGCTGGCCGGGGGGCGCGGCAGCCGCCTGTCGCCGCTCACGGACGAGCGGGCCAAGCCGGCCGTGCCGTTCCTGGGCACGTACCGCCTGATTGATTTCACGCTGAGCAACCTGGTGAACAGCGGCGTGCAGGACGTGTGGGTGATCGAGCAGTACCTGCCGCACGGCCTGAACGATCACCTCTCGGGCGGGCGGCCCTGGGACCTGGACCGCACGCGGGGTGGGCTGGTGGTGCTGCCGCCTTTCGCCAGCCCGGAGAAGGAGGACGGGGAGTTCGCGCAGGGGAACGCGCACGCGCTGGCGCAGCACGCGCACCTGATCCGGGAGTTCGCGCCGGACGTGGTGCTGGTCCTGAGCGCCGATCACGTGTACCGCCTGGATTACGCGCAGGTGATCCGCGCGCACGTGGAGCGCGGCGCGGCCGTGACGATGGTGACGACCGAGGTGGACCGGGCCGAGGCGGGCCGGTTCGGGAACGTGCAGGCGGACGCGGCGGGCCGCGTGACGGCCTTCGCGTACAAACCGGACACGCCGCTGGGGCGCACCGTGACCGCTGAGGTGTTCGCGTACGACACCCGGGCGCTGCTGCGCACCCTGACGGAGGTGCAGCGCGCCGCGCGCGAACAGGGCCGGGAACTCGGGGATTACGGCGAGGAACTGCTGCCCGCGCTGGTGAAAGGCGGGAATGCCTGGGCCTTTCCGCTGCGCGGGTACTGGCGGGACGTGGGCACGGTGGAGGCGTACTTCGCGGCGCACCGCGACTTTCTGGATGGCCGGGGCTTTCCGCTGCACGACGACCGCTGGCCGTTCGTGACGGCCAGCACCACCCGCCCGCCCACCGAGGTCCGGCCGGGCGCGGCCGTGAGTGGGGCGCTGCTGTGCGGCGGCGCGGTGATCGCCGGGGAGGTCACGCGCAGCGTCGTCGCGCCGAACGCCGTGGTGGAGCGCGGCGCGGTGGTGCGGGACAGCATTCTTCAGCCGGGCGCGGTGGTGCGGGCGGGGGCGGTGGTCACGCGGGCCATTGTGGACCACGGGGCGACCGTCGGCGCGAAGGCAAGCGTGGGCCGGGCGCGCGGAAAGCTCACGGTGATCGGCGCGGGCGCGACCGTGCAACCGGGCGCGGTGATCGGGCCTGGCCTGCACGTCCCGCGCCGCCGCACCGTGAAGGCCGGGCAGGAAGACCGCGTGGCGCGTCCACCGGGTGAGGACGAGCAGGGCTGACGGGAAGCTGCCGGCGCTCACGGCCGCGTGACCCGGCTGCCCTTATCCTGTGCGGATGCCTGCTGCTTCACCCGCTGTACCTGTGTCCACCCACCCTGACTTCGACCTGGAAAAAGAGCACCTGGCGGGCACGGTCGCGGCGATGCTGCGGCAGATCGAGTTCTGGGAGGACCGCGACCGCAACGCCGGCGCGGACCTGGAGACGAGCATCATCATGGCCGACGAGGCCGGCGAGCACGCCGCGATGCTCTCGCCGCACGTGCACCAGCCGTACTTCGGGAGCCTGAAGGTGCGCGCCGGGGGCCGCGAGCAGACGCTGTACATCGGCAAGCACGGGTTCCAGGACGTGAAGGGCCCGCATCACGTGGTGTCGTGGGACAGCGAGGTCGGCAGTCTCTTCTACACGCAGGCGCTGGAGTGGACGCCGCGCCGGGGCGGGAAGGGCGTGATCCGGCGCCGGCGGCAGCTGGACGTGGCGAAAAAACAGCTGATGCGCGTCACCGACCTGTACGACGACGAGCGCGGCGGCGACACCGGCGGCCGGGAGGAGGTGCTGCTGCGGCGCCTGAACGAGGGCAGCACCGCCGGCATGCGCGACGTGGTGGAAACCCTGCAGCCCGAGCAGAACGAGGCGATGCGCTACCCGGCGGGCACCCCGGTGATCATTCAGGGGGCGGCCGGGTCCGGGAAGACCACCATCGGCTTTCACCGCCTGGCGTGGATGACGAACCGGGAGCGGGGCGTGCACCAGGCGCGTGCGGAGGCGTGCATGGTCCTGATGCCGAACCGGGTGCTGGCGGCGTACGCGGGCCGGATCCTGCCGGAACTGGACCTGCACGCCGTGAACGTGACCACCCCGGAAACGTGGGCGACCGGCCTGCTGGGACTGGAGAAGCTGGAGGTCACGGACCGCACCCTGAGCCTGCTGCTCACCGACCGGGACAACACCCGCCGGGCGCTGGCGTGGCGCCGCGCGAAGCTGCTGGGCGACGCGCGGATGCTGGACGTGGTCCGCACGCACCTGTGGCACCGCTGGAACGCGGGCCTGAAGGGCCACGGCCTGAACGAGGGGCTGGAGGTGCCGGGGCGCGCCCCGCTGACCTTCACGCTGACCGAGGTGGACCTCGCGGGGCTGCTGCGGGACGTGTTCGCGCAGGACCCGCTGGACGGGTACCGCGCCGGGCTGCGCCGCGCCATCGAGGCCGAGGCCATGGACCGCCTGAACGTCCCCGAGGAGCACGCGCCGGGGGTGCGGCGGCAGCTGTCCACGCCGCTGACGACCCTGCTGGGCCGCATCTTCGCGGGGACCACGCCGGTCACGGAAGCGCGGCGCCTGCTGGGCGACCCGGACGCCCTCAAGGCAAGCGGCCTGCTCACCGACCGGGAGGTGCAGCTGCTGATGACCGACCCGCTGTCCGGCATTCCCACCCCGCGCCGGGCTCACGCGGACGCGACCGAACTGCCCGTGATGCTGGCCGTGCAGGCCTTCACCGGCGGGATCGGGCGGGCGGTGGGCCGCACGCTGGAGCCGTTCGATCACGTGGTGCTGGACGAGGCGCAGGACTACAGCCCGCTGCTGTACGCGCTGCTGGGCCGTGCCACCCGCGACGGGCACATCACGGCGCTGGGCGACCTGAACCAGGGCATGCACGGGTACAAGGGCCCCAACAACTGGGAGGCGGTGCAGGCGATCCTGCCGGGCGCGCAGGTGCTGACGCTCTCGCGCACGTACCGCAGCACGCGGCAGATCACGCAGCTTGGCGCGCGGATCGCGAGCACCTACAACCGCGCCGCGGACGTGCACGGGGTGGACCGCGACGGCGCCGAGGTGCAGCGCTACAGCGGCGCCCCGGAACTGGAACTGCTGGCCCGCGCCGTGAAGGACGCGCAGGCGGCCGGGCACGAGAACATCGCCATCGTCACCCGCCGCGGCATCGACGCCGACCGCCTCAGCGAGGCCCTGCGCGACCATGACACGGACGCGCAGCCCATCACCACCCAGGAGCACCGCTACCGGGGCGGCGTGGTGATCCTCCCGGTGAACCTCGCCAAGGGCCTGGAATTCAGCGCGGCCATCGTCGCCAGCGCGAACGCCGAGACGTACGACGAGAGCACCGAGTACGAACGCCGGCTGCTGTACGTGTCGGCCAGCCGCGCCCTGCACTGGCTGGCGCTGGTCAGCGCCGGGGAACTGCACCCCCTGATCGCCTGACCCCGGGTGGCCTTCACGCAGGCCGAGGCTGCCGCTCAGTTCGCCTGCCTACCCTGGCGTCATGGGCGACACGAAGACGGGCCTGCCGGCGGATGCGGGCAACGGCATGAGCGAGCGTTCCGGGCATTACGACGAGTCGGACAGCGGCCGCACCGACACCCCGGTCGGCCAGCCCACCCAGGACACCACGCAGCCGGACGCCGTGCCCGGCCAGTCCGGCGGGCGCCCGGGCCTGAGCGAGACCGGCACGAGTTTCGACACGGCCCCGGGCGGCGACAAGGACCAGTAGCGCCTGCCGGCCCCGGCTCCCGTCACGGTCAGCGGGGGCCGCTTTCCTCTACACTGGCCGGCTGTGACCGTGCCCGCCACCCCTCCCCTGCCCCCGCACACGCTGCCCGCCCATCGGCTCAGCGTCGCGCCGATGATGGACTGGACGGACCGGCACTGCCGCGTCTTTCACCGCGGCCTCACCAAGCGGACCCTGCTGTACACGGAGATGGTCACGACCGGCGCGATCCTGCACGGTGACCGGCACCGGCACCTGGACTTCGACGCGGCCGAGCACCCGCTGGCCCTGCAGCTGGGCGGCAGTGACGCGGCGGCCCTGGCCGAGTGCGCCCGGATCGCGGAGGACTGGGGCTACGACGAGGTGAACCTCAACTGCGGCTGCCCCAGCGACCGGGTCAGCAGCGGGCATTTCGGCGCGTGCCTGATGGGCACGCCGGACACCGTGGCCCGGGCGGTGGAGGCGATGCGGGGTGCCACGCGGCTGCCGGTCACGGTCAAGCACCGCATCGGCATCGACGACCTGGACAGTTACGAGCACCTCACGGGCTTCATCCGCACGGTGGAGGCCGCCGGGTGTGACACGTTCATCGTGCATGCCCGCAAGGCGTGGTTGAGCGGTCTGTCGCCAAAGGAGAACCGAGAGATTCCGCCCCTGCGCTACGAGGTGGTTCAACAGGTGAAGGCCGACTTCCCGCACCTGACGGTGGTGCTCAACGGTGGCGTGCTGACGCTGGCGCAGGCGCAGGCGCACCTCACCTGGGCGGACGGCGTGATGATCGGCCGGGCAGCGTACAGCGACCCGTTCATCCTGGCGGCCGCCGACCGGGACGTGTTCGGCGAGGACACGCTCCCCGTGACGCGCCGCGAGGCGATCACCGCGTTCCTGCCGTACGTGGCTGCACAACTGGAAGCCGGGCAGCCGCTGAACCGGATGATGAAACACACCCTGGGCCTGTTCGCAGGCCAGCCGGGCGCCCGCCACTGGAAACGCACGATCAGCGAACAGGGCCACAAACCCGGCGCGGGCCTGGAGGTCGTGCAGGACGCCCTGAGTGGCGTCCCGGACGAGGTGCTGGACGCCCGGGCCTGAGGCGCCCTTCCGGGAGGCCAGCTTCAGCCGGCTAGGGCATGACCCTCATGTGCGGTGGGTAGCGTAAAGGGCGTTCTGCCCCACCCCTCGCCCTCTTTCTGTGTCCCGTGGAGGTTGCCATGCCCAGACCTGCCCTGTCCGTCCTTGCCCTGAGTATCGGCGCGCTCCTGACCGGCTGCGCGGCCCTGCTCGGCCCGAACGCCCGCGCCGACCTGCTCGACCCGGCCGGCGCGAACGCCGGCAGCGTGACCCTCACGCCCACCCTGGCCGGCACGCAGGTGAGCGTGCGGGTCAGCGGCCTGACGCCCGGGCAGCACGCCATGCACGTGCACGTGAACCCCAGCTGCACGAACACCACGGACGCCGCCGGGGTGGTCACGGTGTTCGGCGGGGCGGGCGGGCATTTCGATCCGGGCGGCAGCAACAACCATGACGCGCCCACCACCGACAACGCCCGCGGGCACGGCGGGGACCTCCCCATGATCACGGTCGGTGCGGACGGGACGGGCAGCGCGGACTTCACCACGTCCAAGATCAGCCTGACCGGGGCGAACAGCGCCATCGGACGCAGCCTCATCATTCACGCCAATCCGGACGATTACGCCACGGACCCCAGTGGCAACAGCGGCGCGCGCGAACGCTGCGGCGTGATCACCGCCGTGCAGTAACCCTCAACACGAAGCACGGATAAAACGGAGAAAGGGGACGGGCATCACGCACCGTCCCCTTTCTCCATGAATCTTCAGTTCGCGTAGCGTTTCAGGATGTCGCGGCTGATCACCATGCGCTGCACCTCGTCGGTGCCCTCACCGATGCGGGTGAGGCGGTTGTCGCGCCACATACGCTCCACGGGGTACTCCTTGATGTAGCCGTACCCGCCGAGCATCTGGATGGCCTCGTCGCAGGCTTCCACACCGGCGGTGGTGGCGAACAGTTTGGCGCGGGCGACCGGCACGGTGAAGTTCATGCCGGCGTCTTTCAGGTCGGCGGCCTTGCGGATCAGCAGGCGGGCCGCTTCCAGTTTGGTGTCGATGTCGGCGAGGCGGAAGGCGATGTTCTGGTTGTGGGCGATGGGCTTGCCGAACTGCTGGCGGTCCAGGGTGTACTTCACGGCGTACTCGTACGCGCCGCGGCCCAGGCCGAGGCCCATGGCGGCGATGCCGACGCGGCCGCCGTCGAGGACGCGCATGACGTCCTTGAAGGCGTTGCCGCGTTCACCGAGCAGGGCGTCGGCGGGGAGGTGGATGTCCTCGAAGATCAGCTGGGCGGTGTCGCTGCTGCGCAGACCGAGCTTGTCCTCCTTGCGGCCGATGGAAAAGCCCTGCACCTCGTCGCGGTTGAACACGAAGGCGCTGATGCCGTCGTTCTTGCCCTTGCCCTCGCGGGGGGCGTCGGTGCGGGCGAGGACCACGTAGGTGCCGGCGACGCTGCCCTGCGTGATGAAGTTCTTGCTGCCGTTCAGGATCCAGCTGCCGTCGGGCTGCTCCTTGGCGTTGCTGTGCATGCCGCCGCTGTCCGAGCCGCTGCCGGGTTCGGTGAGGCCCCAGGCGCCCAGTTTCTCGGCGCTGGCGAGGGCGGGCAGGAACTTGCGTTTTTGCGCCTCTGTGCCGCCGATCAGGATGTGGCCCTGGCACAGGCTGTTGTGGGACGCGACCGTCAGGCACAGGCTGCCGTCCACGGCGGCGACTTCCTCGATGATCATGGCGAAGGTGGCGGTGTCCAGGCCGGCGCCGCCGTACTCCTCGGGCGTCTGGGCGCCCATGATGCCCATCTCGCCCAGTTCACGGACGATCTCGAAGGGGAACTCGCCGGTCTGGTCGCGTTCGGCGGCGCCGGGTTCCACCTTGTTCTTCAGGAAGCTCCTGAGCGCGGAGACGATGGTGCGCTGGTCGTCGTTCATGGGCTGGGTGTTGGGGTTGGTCAGGTCGGGGCGGTTCAGAGTGCTGGTCATGGGAAGTCCTCCGGGGCTTGGGGGTGCGGGGGGTGGGGCGTGCGGGGTCAGACCTGGAACACGCCGACCCGGAACTCCTCCTGGTGGGGGTTCTGGGCGCAGGCGTCCAGCGCGCGGATCAGGCGTTCGCGGGTGGTGTTGGGCTCGATGATCTCGTCTACCCACAGGCGCGCGGCGGCGTAGCGGGGGTCGAGTTCGGTGTCGTACTTGGCCTTGACCTCGTCGTACAGGCGCTGGATCTCCTCGTCGTCGGGCTGGTGTCCGGCGCGCTTGAGGGCGGCCAGTTGGATGTCCATCAGGGTCTTGGCGGCGGCGTTGCCGCTCATGACGGCGTACTTGGCGCTGGGCCAAGCGAACAGGAAGCGGGGTGCGTAGGCCTTGCCGTTCATGGCGTAGTTGCCGGCGCCAAAACTGCCGCCGGTGATGATGGTGATCTTGGGGACCACGGTGTTGCTCACGGCGTTCACGAGTTTCGCGCCGCGGCGGATGATGCCTTCCTGCTCGCTGTCGCGGCCCACCATGAAGCCGGTCACGTCCGACAGGAACACCAGGGGCACGCCGGCCTGGTTGGCGTCCAGGATGAAGCGGGCGGCCTTGTCGGCGCTGTCGCCGTAGATGACGCCGCCCACCTCGATGCGGGTGGTGAGGCCGGGCACGCCGCCGGCCTTCATCTTCTTCTTGATGACGGTGCGCTGGTTCGCCACGAACGCGACCGGGTATCCGCCCGCGCGGGCGAAGCCGCACACGAGCGTCTCGCCGTACTCGGGTTTGAACTCGTGGAACTCGCCGCCGTCCACCAGGGCCTTGATGAGGTCGCGTACGTCGTAGGTCCTGCTGCCGTCAAAGCCGACCAGGTCGGTCAGGTCACGTTCGGGGGCGGGCAGGGCCTCGCGGCGGCGCCGGGCGAAGGGCGCGAGGTCCCCCTGGGCGTACAGGTCGGCCAGGGCGCGCACGCGGGCCAGGGCGGCCTCGTCGGTGGGTTCCTTGTAGTCCACGGTGCCGGCGATGCTGCTGTGCATGTCGGCCCCGCCGAGGTCCTCGCTGTCCACGACCTGCCCGATGGCGGCCTTCACCAGGGCGGGCCCGGCGAGGTACAGGCCGCTGCCTTCGGTCATGATCAGGGTGTCGCACATGACGGGCAGGTACGCGCCGCCGGCCACGCAGTTGCCCATGATCGCGGCGATCTGCGGGATGCCACGCGCGCTCATGCGGGCGTTGAGGTAAAAGACCCGGCCGAAGTCGTCCTGGTCGGGGAAGATCTCGTCCTGCATAGGCAGGTACACGCCGGCGGAGTCCACGAGGTACACGACCGGAAGGTGGTTTTCCAGCGCGATGGTCTGGGCGCGGATGACCTTTTTGGCGGTGATGGGGAAGAATGCGCCGGCCTTCACGGTGGCGTCGTTGGCGATGATCATCCACGGGCGGCCCTGGATGGTGCCGATGCCGGTGACGGTGCCGCCGGAGGGGCACCCGCCGACGTCCTCGTACATGCCGTACCCGGCGAAGGTCATGAGTTCGTCGAAGGGGGTCCCATCGTCGATCAGCTGCCGGATGCGTTCGCGGGCGGTCAGGCGGTTTTTCTCATGCTGGCGCTGCTGGGCCTTGGGGCCGCCGCCGGCGCGGACGGTCTGCTGGTCGGCGCGCAGGCGGGCGAGTTCGGCGGCCCAGGTGGGCGCGGAACCGCTGGCAGGGGTGGGAGGCGCTTTCGCGCTGGCGTCGCCTTGGGTCATGTGTACCTGCACTCTAACAAACGCCCGTTAGGTCAGGGATGAAACTGTCCAGAACCCGGGGTCACGGCGAGCCCACCTGCACAGCCGGCCGGTAGGCTGAGGGCATGCGGCTGCGCCCCGCCCGCCCCGACGAGGCCGACACCCTGACCGGGGTGGCGATGGCCGCCAAGGCCCACTGGGGGTACGACCCGGCATTCCTGGCCGGCTGCCTGGAGGTCCTGCGCGTGGACCGTAGCCGGATGGAGACCGAGCCGCACGTGGTCGCCGAACAGGACGGCGAGGTGGTGGGTTTTTACAGCGTGCAGCTGGACGGGGACCGGGCCGTGCTGGACAAACTGTAGGTGCTGCCTGCGGCGATGGGGCGCGGGGTGGGCCGGGCGCTCTGGGCGCACATGGTGGCCGCACTGAGGGCCCGGGACCTCCGGGCCGTGACCCTGGACGCCGGCCCGCACGCCCTGCCCTTCTACACGCGGATGGGCGCCCGCCAGATCGGGGAGGCCGTGTCCGAGGTGGACCCGGCGCGCCGGCTGCCGCGGATGCGGTTCGACCTGACGTGAAGAGGGCGGCCACCAGACCACTGGTGGCCGCCCTCCGGGTATGGGGTCAGGGCTGGATGGTCGCGCCGGTCTTCGCCTGCATTTCCTCCAGCGTCACGCCGGGGGCGAGTTCCACCAGTTTCAGGCCGCCTTCCGTGACGTCCAGCACGCCCAGGTCCGTGATGATGCGGTTCACGACGCCCTGGCCGGTCAGGGGCAGGGTGCACTCGTGCAGGATCTTGTGCGCGTCGCCCTTCGCGACGTGTTCCATCAGCACGACCACGCGCTGCACGCCCGCCACCAGGTCCATCGCGCCGCCCATGCCCTTGACCATCTTGCCGGGAATCATCCAGTTCGCCAGGTCGCCCTTCTCACTGACCTGCATGGCGCCCAGGATCGCCAGATTGATGTGCCCGCCGCGGATCATGCCGAAACTG
Source organism: Deinococcus ficus (assembly GCF_003444775.1). NCBI lineage: Bacteria > Thermotogati > Deinococcota > Deinococci > Deinococcales > Deinococcaceae > Deinococcus > Deinococcus ficus. The sequence goes on from NZ_CP021081.1 coordinate 2,173,201, forward strand.
TCCGCGCTGGAAAAGAAGCTCGCGCCCGGCATGGCGGTCACGGTCTGCTTGCCGGCATTGATCAGGTCCGGGTCCACCTCGGCCTCGGTGGGGAAAGGCCCGATGCCCAGCAGGCCGTTCTCGCTCTGCAGCATCACGCTCACGCCGTCGGGGATGTAGTTGGCGACCAGGGTGGGCAGCCCGATCCCCAGGTTCACGTAGTAGCCGTCCTTGAGTTCCTGCGCGGCGCGCTGCGCCATCTCGTTGCGGTCCCAGGGCATTTAGTTCCTCACCGTCCTCTGCTCGATGCGTTTTTCCGGGGTGGCGTTCAGCACCACGCGCTGCACGAACACGCTGGGGGTGTCCACGTCGTCCGGGTCGATGTCGCCGATCTCCACGATCTCCTCGACCTCGGCGATGGTGACCCGGCCGCAGGTGGCGGCCATGGGGTTGAAGTTCCGGGCGGTCTTGCGGTACACGAGGTTCCCGGCCTTATCGGCCTTCCAGGCCTTGACCAGGGCGACGTCCGCGACGATGCCGCGCTCCAGGATGTAGGTCTGGCCGTCGAAGTCCTTGTGTTCCTTGCCCTCGGCGACGACGGTGCCCACGCCGGTCTTGGTGTAGAAGCCGGGGATGCCGGCCCCGCCGGCGCGCATGCGTTCGGCGAGGGTGCCCTGCGGCGCGAACTCCAGTTCGAGTTCCCCGGCGAGGTACTGGCGTTCGAACTCCTTGTTCTCCCCGACGTACGAGGAGATCATCTTGCGGATCTGTCGGGTTTCGAGCAGCAGGCCCAGACCCCAGCCGTCCACGCCGGCGTTGTTGCTCACGGCGGTCAGGTCCTTCACGCCGCTGTCGCGCAGCGCGAGGATCAGCTGTTCCGGAATGCCGCACAGCCCGAAGCCGCCCACGGCCACCGTCTGTCCGTCCTGCACGACGTCCTTCAGCGCCTCGCGGGCGCTCTCGTAGACCTTGTTCATGTCCCCGTCAGTGTAAGGGGGGGGCGTACGGGCGCGTCACAATCCCGCTGCACGCGGTCTGTTCCGGGCCCGGGAACAGGCTCACTGAGGGCGGCTGCTCAGGACCATCACGTACGCCGTGCCGCCCCGCCCCTGCACGATGCTGGCGCCCACGTGCGTGTAGCGTTTCTCGGTCATCCAGTAGCAGTGCACGGGGCTTTTGAGCCACCACTGAATGGCTGCTTCGGGGTTCAGGCCGCGGCCCATGAACACGATCTCGGTGACGCTCACGGCGCGGATGCCGGTGCTGGCCGCGCGGATGCGGGGGGTGGTGCCGCCCGGCCCGGAATGCGTGATCCGGCCGGAGGAGGCCATGAAGTTCGCCTGCAGTCCGGCCGCGCGGGCGTGCAGGCTGCTGGGCGACAGGGTGCCCGCCACCGGCCGGCGGCCACTGCCGGGGCAGCTCACGCCCTGCGCGCGCACCTGATTGAGCCGCGAGACGAGCTGCGCTTCCGCACCCGTCCGGTTCGCTCCGGCCGAAGCCGACAGGGACAGCAGGGCCAGCACCGACGCCACCACACCACGCATGTTCATGTGTCTTCATGATACGCACATGCGCGGCCCGGCGCTGCCGGAAAGTCGCCAAACGCAACCTGATGCGCCCCATCAGGCCCCACACACGGTAAACTGGAGGCACTGGCGACGGGTGCAGGCTCCATTGTCCACGGAGCAGCCCCGGTCACCCGGAGGGAGTTTCCCGACCATCACGCCCCGCCCGCAGGCCGCCCCACCCGGGACCTGCGCCCTGCCCCTGCCCCCGACCCGAACGCCTGCACCCCCGACCCGGCCCTGACAGGGGGCCGCGCTCCGCCGCCCTTGCCGCGGATAAGCGCCCCCACCCGGCCCGGGTCGCCGCCCTTCCCTGGAGGACCTCATGACCACTGCCCCTGCCCGCCCCGCCCCCACCGCCCATCCCTCCACGGACTCGCTGTCCCTGGCGCAGGCCGTCGTGTACGTCGCGGCGTCCCTGATGACCCGCAAGGTGTACCAGACCGTCGAGCTGCCCGGCGAGGCCTCCGTGGTGTACGCCGGCGACGTGAACCACGACATCCAGCTGCTCGACGTCCACCGTCACTCGAACGTGAGCGGCACCTTCGAGGCCGGCCACGTGCAGCTCCTGGACGAGCGCACCGGGCAGCGCGCCGAATTCACCCTGACCGGCAATACCCTGCGCGGCGTGATGGGCCCCGCCCAAACGCCCTTCCACGGCTCCATCGAACGGGACCGCGTGTTCCTGTTCGACGACGTGCGCAAGACCCGGCAGGTGTTCACGGTGCGGCCCGAACGCATGAACGGCCGTCAGGCCCTGACCCGGCCCCCGCTGGCCTGACCCGGCCACGCAGGAACAATGCAAACCGCCCGGAGGAACAGTCCTCTGGGCGGCTTTCTATGAACAGGGCGTTACTTCAGGCCGCTGCGGCGCAGCAGGGCGTCCGCGTCGGGGTCGCGGCCCATGAAGTCCCGGTACAGCTGCGCGGGGTCGTCACTGTTGCCGCGGGACAGGATCTTGTCCACGTAGTCGCGGCCCGTCTCCCGGTTGAAGATGCCCTCCTGCTTGAAGCGGCTGAAGGCGTCCGCGTCCAGCACCTCCGCCCACTTGTAGCTGTAGTACCCGGCGCCGTACCCGACCGGGCTGCTGAACAGGTGACCGAACTGCGCGACCATCGCGTAATCGTCCGGCAGGGGGAAGGGGTTGAACTGCCGCATGATGTCTCGCGCGAGCACCACGGGGTCCTCGTCGCCGGCCGGGTCGTACTCCACGTGCAGGCTCAGGTCGGCCGTGCCGAAGCTGTACTGGCGCATCGCCATGTTCGCGGCGCGGTAGTTCTGCGCGGCGATCAGGCGCTCGTACAGGTCCTGCGGCAGCTTCTCGCCGGTCTCGTGGTGCGCGGCGAACAGGTCCAGCGCCTCGCGTTCCGTCACCCAGTTCTCCATGATCTGGCTGGGCAGCTCCACGAAGTCCCACGGCACGTTCGTGCCCGCCAGGCTCTTGACCGGCACGCGGCTCATGGCGTGGTGCAGCAGGTGCCCGAACTCGTGGAACACCGTCTCCACCTCACGCACGCTGAGCAGGCTGGGGGTGTCCCCGCTGGGCGGCGTCATGTTGCCGCACATCAGGCCCAGGTGCGGGTCCACGCCGTCCTCCTTCGGGCCGCCGGTGATGAAGGCGTTCATCCACGCCCCGCCGCGCTTGGTGTCCCGCGGGTACCAGTCGGTGTAGAAGCTGGCGATGTGCGTGCCGGCCTCGTCGTGAATGTCGTAGTACTGCACTTCCGGATGCCAGCCGGGCGCCTGCGCTTCCGTGACCGTGATCCCGAACACGCGGCCGACCAGCTCGAACAGGCCCGATAGGACCTTCGGCATGGGGAAGTACGGGCGCAGGGCCTCCTCGTCGAAGTCGTACTTCTCCTGCCGCTGCTTTTCTGCCCAGTACGCGCCGTCCCAGGCTTCCAGCGCAGGCGCGTCCGCGCCGGCCTTCCCGCGGTAGTACGCGTCCAGCTCCGCGTTCTCCCGCTCGAACGCGGGGCGGGTCTTGGCGTCCAGGTCCCGCTCGAACGCCAGGGCGCGGTCCCCGCTGCCGGCCATGCGCTCCTCCAGCACCAGGTCCGCGAAGTTGCGGAAGCCCAGCAGCTGCGCTTTCTCCCGGCGGAGCTGCAGGATCTCGCGGACCAGGGGGCGGTTGTCGCGGCCCTCCTGGCGGCCCACCTGCTGCTGCGCCTCCCACAGCTCCCGGCGCAGCTCCCGGTCGTCGGCGTACGTCAGGATGGGCTGCAGCACCGGCTGGTGCAGCGTCAGGCGGTGCCCCTCCTGCCCGCGGCCCTCCGCGTCACGGCGCGTGGCGTCCTTCACGCGCTGCGGCACGCCCGCCAGACGCTCCTCCGGCACCAGCAGCTCGTACGCGGCGGTGGCGTCCAGCACGTTCTTCGCGAAGGTGTTCGTCACCTGCGCCAGACGCGTGTTCAGTTCCAGCAGCCGCGCCTTCCTGTCCTCCGGCAGGTCCGCGCCGCCGCGGCGGAACTCGTCGATGGTGAGTTTCAGCAGGCGCGCCTGCACCGGGTCCAGGGCGCGGGCCTCGTCCGTCTCCGAGTACGCCTTCAGCGCCTGCCACAGGCCCGGATGCAGGCTCAGCTTCGTGTAGAACTCGCTGGTCTTCGGGATGATCGCCTCCACGGCGGCCTTCCACTCGTCGCTGCTCATGACGCTGTCCAGGTGGTGCACGATGGTGCCCACCGTGGACAGCTGCTCGGTCAGCGTGTCCAGGTCTGCCATGAAATTCTCGAAGTTCCGCGCCGGCGCGCCCGCCAGGGCGTCCAGTTTCTCCTGCGTCAGCGCCAGCAGGGTGTCCACGGCCGGCTCGGCATGCTCCGGACGGATGCGGTCAAAGGGAATCTTGAAACCAAGATTAAGCAGCGGATTCTCGCTGGGAACAGGATTGTTTGACATCCCCGCGAGTATAGGCCGCCCCGATTCGCCGCCCGGTAAGCGAACTGGCGTACCCACCCGCCCCAGGCCCATGTTCTACTCGGTCATGGAACCCGCCCCCCCACCCGCCCTCCCCCACCTGCCCGGCGTGACCTTCACGGACGCCACGCCCGCCGACCGGCCCGAGATCGCCGCGTTCCTCACCCGCGCCCACCCGGACAGCCCCACCACCCCCGAGCAGCTCGAACGCACCGACCGCTTCCACCGCCCGGGCGACCCCTTCCTGCGCGTCCTCGCCCGCCGCGGCGGCCCCCAAGGCGACATTGTCGGCCTGACCGAAGTCGGCGTGCCCCACAGCGAAACCCTTCCCGGCTGGCTTGCCCTGGACCTCGCCGTCCTCCCCGCGGAACTTGACGGGCTGCTCCCCAGCCTCCTCATCGCCCTGGCCGAAGCGCACGCCCTCGCCCACGGCGGCACCACCTTCCTCACCCGCGTCAAGGAGCACTGGCCCGAACGGCTACTCTGGCAGGAACGCGGCTACACCGAACACGACCGCCTCTGGAACAGCACCCTCGACCTCCGCACCCTGAACTTCCAACAGTTTGCCGCTCAGGAACAACAGGCCCGCGCCACCGGCATGCAGTTCACCACCCTCAGGGACCTCGGCGGACTGAACAGCGAAGCCAACCAGCGGAACATGTACGACCTCATCGCCACCCTCCTGCGGGACGTCCCCACCACCACCCCCATCCAGGTCTGGCCCTACGAACTCTGGCAGGAACGCTACCTCCCCACCGTCCACCACCCCGAAGGCATCCACCTCGCCCTCACCCCCGACGGCCACTGGATCGGCATCAGCGAACTCCACCTCGAACACCACGCCCGCCCCGGCACCCTCCACAACGGCCTCACCGGCGTCCGGAAGGAATGGCGCGGCCATCACCTCGGCCTCGCCCTCAAACTCGCCGCCGCCCGCAGTGCCCTACAGCGCGGGTACACCCACTCCCGCACCAGCAACCACAGCATCAACCGGCCCATGCTCGCCATCAACGAGGCGATGGGCTTCGTGCGTGAAACGGCAACGATCACGTTGAAGAAAGAAGTTTAGGTAGCGCTGCCCCACTCCCCAGCCCCCTCCCCCAGAGGGGCAGGGGGAGCAGGCGTTGCACTGGGCAAGAGGAGTCAGCAATGCGACGGGAATGTGGCTGAGCAGGCACGGGTCCGGCCTCGACGCCATGCTCCGGATTCGGTGGATGGCCCGCGCGCTGCGCGCACGACGGCCGCGTCGCCATGCCTGCCAAGGGGCTGGACAACCTGGAATGAGCCGCTGATCGACTTTTGTCAGCTGATGGCTTTAGCAGGTCAAGGCATTCCTTATTGCTCTCCCCACCCTGCCCCTGACCGCAGATGAGATGCCGGCCATTTGACGCGCAGCGTCAAGGCTGAGAAACCGAACCCGGACGTTGCGCACCCATAGCTCCTCTCACCGCACACCACCGCGCCGGGCCAGCCAAACACCAACAACGTCCATCTGCCCAGTGCCAACGAAAGCTCCCCCCGTCCCTTTGGGATGGGGGGCTGGGGGGGTGGGAGATTTCGCCTTACTCGCGAGTGTTTTCCAGCAGCATGGCGTCGCCCAGCGAGTAGAACCGGTAGTCCTCGTCCAGCGCAGCCTGGTATGCGGCCTGGATGCGGTCCACGCCGGCGAAGGCGGCGACGAGCAGGAGGAGGGTGCTGCCGGGGAGGTGGAGGTTGGTGATGAGGAGGTCGGGGACGTGGACGGGGGTGCCGGGGGTGATGAAGATGCGGGTGTCGCCTTCGCCGGGTTGGACCTGCGAGCCGTTCCAGGCGCTTTCGAGGGTGCGGACGGTGGTGGTGCCGACGGCGATGATGCGGCGGTGCTGGGCGCGGGCGGTGTTGATGGCGTGGGCGGCTTGTTCGCTGACGGCGTAGCGTTCGGCGTGCATGACGTGGTCGTTGACGCTGCCGGTGATGGGTTTGAAGGTGCCGGCGCCGACGTGGAGGGTGACGTGGGTGCGTTCGACGCCTATCGCGTCGAGTTGCTCCAGGAGTTCGGGGGTGAAGTGGAGGCCGGCGGTGGGGGCGGCGACGCTGCCGGGGGTGCGGGCGTAGACGGTCTGGTACCGCTGGCGCCAGTGGTGGTCGTCGTCTCCGGCGTTGATGTAGGGGGGCAGGGGGAGGCGGCCGATGTCGTCGAGGTGGGGTTTGATGTCGTGGTCGAAGCGCAGGAGGCGGGCGCCGTCGTCGAGCTGGCCGATGATTTCGGCGCGGTGCTCGCCGAGCCAGAGTTCGTGGCCGGCGCGGCGGGCGGGTTTGAGGTAGGCGCTCCAGGTGTTGTGTTCTTCTTCGCGCAGGAGGAGCACCTCGACCTGTCCGCCGCCGTAGCCGTTGATGACGGGTTTGCGGGCCATGACGCGGGCGGGGATGACGCGGCTTTCGTTGAAGACGAGGAGGTCGCCGGGGCGCAGGAGGGCGGGCAGGTCGCGGAAGGTGTGGTGCGTGATCTGCTTGCCGACGTGCATGAGGCGGGAGGTGTCGCGGGGTTCGGCGCCGGTCTGGGCGATGCGGTGCTCGGGCAGGTGGAAGTGCAGCGCGGCGAGGATCTCGTCGGCGGTGCGGGGGTCGGGGTTCACGGGGTTACTCCGCGTCGTCGGGGAGGGGCTCGCTGGGCGTTTCGGCGGGGGTTTTGCTGCCGTTGCGGGTGCGGGCGGGCATCAGGGCGTCCTGGATGTCGGGGAGGTGGGTGAAGCGGTCGGCGGCGTCGATGAGTTTCTGCGCGGTGTGTTCGCGGAAGGCGATGACTTCGACGCGTTTGCCGCGTTCCTGGAGCACCTCGACGATGTCGGTGTAGTCGCCGTCGCCGCTGCCGAGGACGACGATGTCGAGGTGGTCCATCAGGCGGACCATGTCGGCGACGATGCCCATGTCCCAGTTGCCTTCGTAGATGGGTTTGCCGGTGTCGGTGACGTGGTGCAGGGTGAGGGTCATGCGGCGGACCTTGTACCCCAGGGCGCTGAGTTTGTAGATGAAGGGGCGGCTGGTGGCTTCGCCGTCGCGTTCGACGGTGTAGCTGATGGCGTGCACGAGTTCCCGGTCGCGGGTGGCGACCTGGAGGATGGTCTCGAAGTTCACGGTGCGTTCCAGCAGGTCGCGGGCACTGTGGTAGAGGTTCTGCGTGTCGATGAACACGCCCACGCGGGGGCGCTGCACGATGTACTGCATTGGGGGTCTCCTGTTGAGCGGTGCGGAAAGGTCGGATCGGAAAGGGGGGGCCGGGCCGGCACGCAAAAAGGGTCGGGGCGCGCCGCGTTCACGCTACCACCATTGTCCCCGGGGGCGGGCCGTCCGGGTTTCCTGGCTTGGGGGTGGGGCGCGGCAAACAACCTGGGTGGGCGGGCGGGGCCGGGAGGGTACGCTGGAGCGCATGAGTGCCCAGAGTGATTCCCTTCAGAGTGACGCGCTGTCCCAGGCGCAGGCGCAGTACGAGCAGTTCAGGGCGCGGAGCCTGAACCTGAACATTCAGCGGGGCCAGCCGGCCGACGCGGACTTCGACCTGAGCAACGACCTGATCGCGGCGCTGGGCCGTGAGGACACGACGTTCGACAACATCGATCTGCGGAACTATCCGGGGGGCGTGCAGGGCCTGCCGAGTGCGCGGGCGCTGTTTGCGGAGTACCTGGACGTGAAGGCGGAGAACGTGGTCGTGTGGAACAACAGCAGCCTGGAGTTGCAGGGCCTGGTGCTGAGTTTCGCGCTGCTGCACGGCATGCGCAGCAGCACGGGCGGCTGGGTGCGGCTGCTGGACGGGCAGAAACCGAAGATGATCGTGACGCTGCCCGGCTACGACCGGCACTTCCTGCTGCTGGAGACGCTGGGGTTCGAGCTGATCACGGTGGACATGCAGCCGGACGGCCCGGACGTAGACGCCATCGCCCGGTACGCGGGGCGGGACGCGAGCGTGAAGGGCGTGCTGTTCGTGCCCACGTACAGCAACCCGGGCGGGGAGACGATCAGCCTGGAGAAGGCGCAGCGGCTCGCGGGGATCAAGGCGGCCGCGCCGGACTTCACGATCTTCGCGGATGACGCCTACCGCGCGCACCACCTGACCGAAGAGGGGCGGCATGAGCCGGTGAATTTCGTGGCGCTGTGCCGGGACGCGGGCTTCCCGGACCGGGCGTTCGTGTTCGCGAGCACCAGCAAGGTCACGTTCGCGGGCGCGGGCCTGGGGTTCGTGGCGAGCAGCGAGGACAACGTGAAGTGGCTGTCGAAGTACCTGAACGCGCAGAGCATCGGCCCGAACAAGCTGGAGCAGGCGCGGCACGTGAAGTTCCTGCGCGGCTACCCGGGCGGGCTGGAGGGCCTGATGCGCGAGCACGCCCGGCTGATCCAGCCGAAGTTCCAGGTGACGCAGGACGTCCTGGCGGAAACGCTCGGCACAGACGGCGAGTACGCCACCTGGACCACGCCGCGCGGCGGGTACTTCATCAGTCTGGACACGGCCGCGCCGGTCGCGGACCGCGTGGTGGCCCTGGCGGCGCAGGCGGGTGTGAGCCTCACGCCGGCGGGGGCGACGTACCCGGGCGGGAAGGACCCGGGGAACCGGAACATCCGCATCGCGCCGACCCGCCCGCCGCTGGCGGAGGTCGAGGAGGCCATGCGCGTGCTGGCCGTCTGCGTGCGGCTGGCGACCGAGGAGTACCGCGCCGCGCAGGGCTGAGCAGGCCTGGTTGTTGACGGGGCGGTCCAGGATGAGGCCGCCCTGCTGCGTTTTCTCTCCGCGTGCCGGGACAGGTGCGGATGCGGCGGGCGGGCGGGCCGCATACACTGGGCGTGCGTTATGCCCACCCGTTATGCCGGTCTGCCTGAGGAACGCCTCGCCCTGGACGCCTACATCAAGTTGTCCCGGGCGCTGCACGCCGTGGACACCCGGATTCACCGGCACCTGCAGGACCGCGGCCTGACCGTCTCGCAGTTCGGGGTGCTGGAGGCGCTGCTGCACGTGGGGCCGATGAGTCAGCGGCAGCTGGCGCAGAAGATCCTGCGGTCCAGCGGGAATCTGACCATGGTGATCGACAACCTGGAACGCGACGGGCTGGTCCGCCGGGAGAAGAGTGACCGGGACCGCCGCGTGATGAACGTGTTCCTGACCGATCAGGGCCGTGAGCTGATCGCGGGCATGATCGGGCCGCACGTGCAGGGCGTGCAGGAGGTGATGGGCGAGCTGAGCGAGGCGGAACTGTCGCAGCTGGCGGGCCTGTGCCGGCGCCTGGGGCACGCGGCGGCCGGGAAGGCGGGCGCCGAGTCCCCGGTCTGACCCGGGCCTACAGTCCGGCCAGCCGGGCCAGCCAGTACGCGCCGAAGCCCAGCACGATGCCCAGGCCCAGGTTGCGGGTGCGCCAGATCAGCAGGGCGCCGACCAGCGCGGCCACGAGGCGCCGGGGCCATTCGGGGCTGGCGGCGACGTCGGGCACGATCAGGGCGGCGAACACGCTGACCGGCACGAAGGTCAGGAAGTTCAGCCAGAAGGGCGGCAGGTTCACGCCGCCCAGGCTCAGGCCCAGCAGGCGGGCGGGGTAGGTGACCGCCCACATCAGCAGCAGCACGGCCAGGACGCTCATGCGCGCTCCCCGGCCGGCTGGAGGCGCGTGAGGAGGGCCGCGCCGAGGAGGGCGCCGCCCACCCCGGCCACCAGGATCACCAGGCCGCCCGGAAGCACCTGCGAGAGCGCCCAGGCGCCCAGGCCGGACACGGCGGCGACGAGCAGGGTCAGGCGGCTGACGAGCAGCGGCACGAGCAGGCCCAGGAACGCCAGGGGGAAGATGACGCCCACGCCCAGCGCCTCCGGGTCGGGCAGGACGGACCCGGCCAGCGCGCCGAGGAGGGTGGTGGCGTTCCAGGCGGCGTACAGGCTGAGTGCGGTGCCCAGCAGGAAGGGGTAGGTGAGGCCGGCGGGGTCCTTGGGGCCGTTCACGATGACCATGCCGTAGGCCTCGTCGGTCAGGAACTGCGCGGCGGTGAGGCGCTGCGCGGCGCTCATGGGCAGCTGCCGGGCGAGGCTCAGGCCGTACAGGACGTGCCGGGCGTTGAGCAGGAAGGTGGTCACGACGATGCTGACGGCGGAGGCGTGCGCGCCGAACATGCCGGCGGCGGCGAACTGGCTGGCGCCGGCGAAGGTGGTGAGGCTCATCAGGGTGGTCTCCCACACGCTCAGGCCGGCGGCGCGGGCCGTGACGGCGTAGGCCACCGCGAAGGGCATCACGCCCAGCCACAGCGGAATCATGATCCGGAACCCCCGCCAGAAGGGCGGGAAGAAGGGGGTGGTGGGGCTCATCGGGCCAGGGTAGCCGCATGGGGTGCGGGCCGGGCCGGCGCCCGTCTAGTGCGCCGGGCGAGGGGCGTGCCCTGTGACCGACCGGAGCGCGGCCTGCTTGACCTGGCAACGGAAAGGGCTTACGCTCCTTGTATTCAACTAAATGGTTGACTACCTTCGGGTTGAATACAGGAGCTTCCGTGAGCAGCGATCCCCTCAGCCGCACCTTCGCCGCCCTGGCCGACCCCACCCGCCGCGCCCTGCTGGCCCGGCTGGCGCAGGGCGACGCCACGGTCAAGGACCTGGCCGAACCGTTCGACATGACCCTGGCCGCCGTGTCCAAGCACCTGCGCGTGCTGGAACAGGCCGGGCTGGTCGAACGCGGCCGGGAAGCCCAGTACCGCCCCGCCCGGCTCAACGCCCGCCCGCTGGCCGCCGCCGCCGACTGGACCCTGGCGTACGCCCGCTTCTGGCAGGGCAGCCTGGACACCCTGGACACCTACCTGCGCACCCTTCAGACCGCCCCCGCCACGCCGCTCACCCCCGAGGAGACCGACCATGAGTGACGACCTGACCCTCACCCGCACCTTCGCCGCGCCCCCCGCCCTGGTGTACGCCATGTGGACCACCCCGGAGCACTTCGCGCACTGGTTCGGTACGGACGCCGTGCACATCCCGCTGGACAGCGTGCAGCTGGACGCCCGGGTCGGCGGGCGCTGGACCGCGCAGATGCACCTCCCGGACGGGCACCGCATCGACTGGTCCGGCGAGTACACGGAAGTGGACCCGCCCGCCCGGCTGGCCTTCACCATGAACGACGACCCCACCCGGCCCGCGGGCCTGCCGGTGGTCGTGACCTTCCTCGAGGTGCCGGGCGGCACCGAGATGACGCTGGTGCAGGCCCGCGGCGGGTTCAGCGACGAGCAGCTGGCCGCCACCCGCGCCGGGTACAGCGCCTTCTTCGACGTGATGGAGCAGCGCCTCGCCGAACTGACGAGATAAGCGGCTGAAACAAGAGGGGCCGGGCAACCGCCCGGCCTCTTTTCCTGTGCTCCCCTTCAGGCGGGCAGGGCGTTCTGCCGGGCGCCGTCCTGCGTCACGGGCAGCGGCTCGAAGCGGGCGGTGAAGAAGCGCAGAACTTTCGGCTCGTACACCATCGTCAGGCCCGGAATGCGGCGCCGGTCCTCGTACAGGTCGGTGATGCTGTCGGCCACGACGTCCATGTGGGCGTACGTGTACACGCGCCGCGGGACGGTCAGGCGCACGAGTTCGAGGTTCGGGTGGTGATTCTGCCCTTCACGGTCGCGGCCGGCGGACACGATGCCGCGTTCCATGCTGCGCACGCCGCTTTGCAGGTAGATCTGCGCGGCGAGCATCTGGGCGGGGAAGGCGTCCTGCGGGAGGTGATCCAGGAACTGCCGGGCGTCCAGGAACACGGCGTGCCCGCCGACGGGCCTCACGATGGGCACGTCCGCCGCGGCCAGCCGGTCCCCGAGGTACCGGACCTGCATGATGCGGTGGTGGATGTAGTCGTCGTCCACGCTTTCCTGAATGCCGAGCGCCATGGCTTCCATGTCGCGGCCGGCCAGCCCGCCGTAGCTGGGCATGCCCTCGTACAGCACGACGAGCTGCGTGGCTGCCTGGTACAGCTCGGGGTCGTTCATGGCGAGGAATCCGCCGATGTTCACCATGCAGTCCTTCTTGCCGGACATGGTGCAGCCGTCGCCGTAGGACATCATTTCCTTCAGGATCTCGCGCACGCTGCGGCCGGCATGCCCCGGTTCGCGCTCCTTGATGAGGTACGCGTTTTCCACGCAGCGGGTCGCGTCGAACATGACCCTGATGCCGTGCCGGTGCGCGAGCTCGCTGACGTCACGGATGTTCTGCAGGCTGACCGGTTGCCCGCCCGCGAGATTCACGGTGACCGCCAGGCAGATGTATGGGATTTTCTCGGCGCCGACCTCCTCGATCAGGGCCTGGAACTTGCGCAGGTCCACGTTCCCCTTGAAGGGCAGGTCCGCCTGCGGATCGTGGGCCTCGTCGATGATCACGTCGCGGAAGGTCGCGCCGGCCAGTTCCTGGTGGGCGCGGGTGGTGGTGAAGTACATGTTGCCGGGCACGTAATCGCCGGGCTTGATGGCGATGCGGGAGAGCAGGTGTTCGGCGCCGCGGCCCTGGTGGGTGGGGACCATGTACCGGAAACCGTAGTACTCCTGCACGGTCTCCAGCAGGTGAAAGAAGTTGCGGCTGCCGGCGTAGGCCTCGTCGCCCAGCATCAGACCCGCCCACTGGCGGTCGCTCATGGCGGTGGTGCCGGAATCGGTGAGCAGGTCAATGTACACGTCCCTGCTGTCGAGCAGGAAGGTGTTGTGCCCGGCGCGTTCCAGGGCCGCCTGGCGCTGGGCGCGGGTGGTCATGCGGATCGGTTCGACGACTTTGATCTTGTAGGGCTCGGCGACGTACATCTTATCCATGACGGCTCCTGGCGCTCCTGTTCGTGAGGGCGGTCCGGGGACGTCGGGAGGGTCGGGGGCGCGCGGGGCGCGGGCGGTCCGGGTCGTCTCTGGACTGCGGCGGGGCGGTGAGGTCATCGTAGGCCCGCCGGGACTTTCGTCGTCCACCGGGCAGAGACGGAAAAACGCTCACCCAGCCGCAGTCTTCGCGGGACATTTGCCCACGTCCCGCAGGGTGAGCGCCCCCGGGACACCCGTGATTGACGGGCCGGCCCGGCGGGCGGACACTCGCCCCAACATCACCCCCCGCCCGCCTCCGCCCGGTCTCCTTCCAGGCTCCTGCGGGCCCCTCAGGAGGACACCGCTGTGCCCATCACGTACGTTCCGGAACCCTTCCGCATCAAGATGGTCGAGACGATCCGGCTCCTCACCCGCGAGGAACGCGCCCGGAAGATCCGGGAGGCGCACCACAACGTCTTCAATCTGCGCGCGGAGGACGTGTACATCGACCTGCTGACCGATTCGGGCACGAGCGCCATGAGTGCCGAGCAGTGGAGCGGCGTGATGCGCGGCGACGAGGCCTACGCCGGGGCGCGGAGCTACTTCCGGCTGCTGGACACCGGGCGGGCGCTGTTCGGGTACGAGTACGTCCAGCCGGTTCACCAGGGCCGCGCGGCGGAGAAGGTGCTGTTCCCGCTGCTGATGGGGCCGGGGCAGGTGGCGATTTCCAACATGTTCTTCGACACCACCCGCGCGCACGTGGAACTCGCCGGGGCCCGCGCGCTGGACTGCGTGGTGCCCGAGGCGCGGGACACCCGGGCGCAGGTGCCGTTCAAGGGCAACATGGACACCACGCGGCTGGAACGCCTGATCGCGGAGCACCCCGGGCAGGTCGCGGCGGTCGTCATGACGATCACGAACAACTCGGCGGGCGGACAGCCGGTCAGCCTGCGGAACATGCGCGACACCGCCGAGATCTGCCGCCGGCACGGCCTGCCGCTGGTGATCGACGCGGCGCGCTTCGCGGAGAACGCGTACTTCATCCAGCAGCGCGAGGCCGAATACCGCGACTGGAGCGTGCGGGACATCGTCCGCGAGTTCTTCCGGTACGGCGACGCCTTCACCATGAGCGCGAAGAAGGACGCCCTGGTGAACATGGGCGGCCTGATCGGCGTGAAAAGCGACCCGGCCCTGGTGCAGCGCGTGAAGGGCAACACGATCGCCTTCGAGGGATTCACCAGTTACGGCGGCCTGTCGGGCCGCGACCTGGAAGCGCTCGCCACCGGCCTGGAAGAGGGTCTGGACGAGACGTACCTGCGCTACCGCACCGGGCAGGTCGCGTACCTGGCGAGCATCCTGGACGAGCACGGCATCCCCTACCAGTCCCCGCCCGGCGGGCACGGGCTGTTCATTGACGCTCAGGCCATGCTGCCGCACATCCCGTACACGCAGTTCCCGGGGCAGGCGCTGGCGGTGGAACTGTACGTGGAGGCCGGCATCCGCACCTGCGACATCGGGTCGTTCATGCTCGGCAACGACCCGGACACCGGTGAGCAGCTCCGCGCGGATTTCGAGTTCACGCGGCTCGCCGTTCCCCGCCGGGTGTACACGCAGGCGCACTTGGACGTGATGGCCGGCGCCCTGATCGCCATTCAGGCCCGCGCGGCGCAGGTGCCTGGGTACCGCATCACCTGGGAACCCCCGGTGCTGCGGCACTTCCAGGCGGAACTGGAACCGGTGGGCGTGCCGCACGCCGCGCCCCTGCCGGGCTGACCCGCCCCTATCGGCCATTTGGCCTGCTCTTCCTGCTCTTGACCCTCACGCCGCGTCAGGCCGCACACTTCCTTCCAGGAGGTGACCCATGAGCCAGCGCGCACCCTGGACGGTCGGCGAGGTCGCGGACCTGACCCGCCTGAGTATCCGCACCCTGCACCACTACGACGCCATCGGCCTGCTGCGCCCCAGCGGACGCAGCGAGGGCAACTACCGCCTGTACACGCCCGCCGACCTGGGCCGGCTGCACCGCGTCCTGACCTTCCGGGACCTGGGGTTCCCCCTGGCGGAAATCGCGCGGCTGCTCGACGCCCAGGAAAGCGAGCAGCTGGCCGCCCTGAACCTGCGCGCGGCGCTGCTGCGCACCGAACTGGGCCGGGTGCAGCGGCAACTGGAGCAGGTCACGTCCCTGCTGGGCGAGCGGCCCGGCGAAGGAGCATTCCCCATGAACAACGACGACATCAAGGAGATCTTCGACGGCTTCGACCACCAGCAGTATGAGCCCGAGGTGCAGGAACGCTGGGGTGACACCGACGCCTACCGGCAGAGCGCCGAACGCACCCGCCGCTACACCAAGGCCGACTGGACGCGCATCAAGGCCGAGGGAGAGGCCTTGAACGCGCAGTACACCGCCCTGATGGACCGCGGCGTCTCGCCCACCAGCACGGAGGCGCAGGCGGTGGCGGCCGAGCACCGCGCGTACTTCCAGCGCTGGTTCTACGACCCCAGCGTGGAGATGATGCGCGGCCTGGCCGCCATGTGGGTGCAGGACGAACGCTTCACCCGCAACATCGACCGGGCCCGCAGCGGCCTCGCCGCGTACCAGAGTGCGGCCGTGACCGCCTGGGCCGACGCGCAGAGCTGAAACACAGCCGCCCACACCTGAACTTCAGTGCCCGCTGGTCGCCTTCAGTCCGATGATGGCGACCAGCATCATGCCCAGGAACGCCAGCCGGGCGGGCGTGGCTGGCTCCTTGAACAGCAGCATGCCCAGCACCGCGGCGCCCAGTGCGCCGATCCCCACCCACACGCCGTACGCGGTGCCGATCGGCAGGGTTTTCGTGGCGAGGCCCAGCAGGCCCATGCTGAGCACCATGCTGGCCACGGTGAGGACCGAAGGTAGCGGCCGGGTGAAGCCCTCGGTGTACTTGAGGCCGATGGCCCAGCCCACTTCGAGCAGGCCTGCGAGAACCAGCAAAATCCATGCCATACACGACACCTCCCAGTGTCGCGCCGTCTTGTCGTAACCGGGTACGGCGGTGCTCTCGTCCGGGTGCCTCCCCGCGAGGTGCGTCAGGAGGATAACGAGGCCGAGTCTACGCACGGACGCCTGTGCCGTGGTGAGCACCATGTAAGCAGCGGGGTCCCTCACTGGGCGGTGAGCGTTGGTTCATGCTCGGGCGGCCGCAGGCGGCCGGAAGGTACCCTCGGCGGTATGACTCCCGTGATCTATGCCCTCTCCAGCACGACGGTGCCCCAGGCCGGCGTGATCGACGTGCCCTGCTACCGGGAGGACGCCTTCAACGGGAGAACGGCGCGGCTCGCGTACGAGGAAAAGTGGGTGCCGTTCGACTTTGCCACCCTGACCGAACGGGACCACGATTTGGCGACCGCAGAACGCGGCGAGGAATGGACCATTCAGGGCGTGGTCGCCGTGGACATGGACTGGCTGGTCGGCGTGATGGACACCACGGCCGCCGCCGGGAAAACCCTGGGCGTGGAGATCGACGAGGTCTGGTATTACGTCTCGCCCATGAACATGGAGCCCACCGTGGTGGGGGACGGTTACGTGGTGATCGGGCTGTACCGCTGACACGGGAGGACATCGGCCTCGGGATCGAACGACCACTGACGCGTCACTTGCTGGACCGCCGGGCTTGCTGTGGCCTCCAGCCGCCTCAATTCCGTCGGCTCCGGCCCACCGGGGTGAGGGGAACACCCATCCGCTTCATACACCCCGGGCTGGTCCTTCTGATTCCCTTTCGGCATGGTCCGGGACTGTGAGCTGGGTCCGGCAGGCGGCCCGCCAGCCGTCAGACTGTCTGCCATGACGGCC
Organism: Deinococcus ficus; assembly: GCF_003444775.1. Classification (NCBI taxonomy): domain Bacteria; kingdom Thermotogati; phylum Deinococcota; class Deinococci; order Deinococcales; family Deinococcaceae; genus Deinococcus; species Deinococcus ficus. The sequence goes on from NZ_CP021081.1 coordinate 2,190,232, forward strand.
TCCCCGTTCCGGTTCAACAACACCTATGCGCGTGAGTTGCAGGGGTTCTACGCGCCCGCACAGCCCGCCTCCGTTCCCGCACCGAACCTGCTGTTCTTCAACCAGGACCTGGCCCTGGAACTGGGGCTGGACCCCCAGGTGCTGAACGGGCCCGAAGGGACGGCCATCTTCGCCGGAAATCAGGTTCCGGAAGGCGCCGAGCCGCTCGCGCAGGCCTACGCCGGCCACCAGTTCGGCGGGTTCTCACCTCAGCTGGGTGACGGGCGCGCCCTGCTGCTGGGCGAGATCACCGATCCGTCCGGACGGCACCGCGACCTCATGCTCAAAGGCTCGGGCCGCACGCCGTTCTCGCGGGGCGGCGACGGCAAGGCGGCGGTCGGGCCCATGCTGCGGGAGGTGCTGATCGGCGAGTCCATGCACGCACTCGGCATTCCGACCACCCGCGCACTCGCTGTAGCGGGCACGGGCGAGGCGGTCTACCGTGAGCGGCGGCTGCCCGGCGCCGTGCTGACGCGTGTGGCGGCCAGCCACCTGCGGGTGGGCACCTTCGAGTTCTTCGCCGCACGAGGGGAAATAAATCGCGTCCGGCAGCTTGCCGACTACGCGATTGCCCGGCATGACCCGGACCTCGCCGGAACCCCTGACCGGTACCTGGCCCTGCTCCGGCGCGTGGCACAGCGGCAGGCGGCCCTGATCGCGCAGTGGATGAATGTCGGCTTCATTCACGGCGTGATGAACACCGACAACATGACCATTTCCGGCGAGACGATCGATTACGGGCCCTGTGCCTTCATGGAGGCGTATGACCCCAGGGCGGTGTTCAGCTCCATTGACCAGGGGGGCCGCTACGCCTACGGCAACCAGCCGCTGATCGCGCGGTGGAACCTGGCCCGTCTGGCCGAGACCCTGCTGCCGCTCATCGCGGAAGGTGAGGACAAGGAAGCGGCCGCGAACGCCGTTGCCCGGGCCACCGAGGTCATCGATGCCTTCCCCGGGTGGTATGCCACGGCGCTGCTGGACGGCCAGAGGGCGAAGCTGGGCCTGCAAGGAGGCGACGATGCCCTGGACCGCGCGCTCGCGGAGAACTGGTTGGCGCTGCTGCACGAACACCGGGTGGATTTCACGCTCGGGTGGCGCCGCCTTGCCGACGCCGCAGGCGGTGACGACGCGCCCCTCCGTTCTCTCTTCCCGCACCCGGAAGCGCCCGACGCCTGGCTGGCCCGCTGGCGCTCCCGCCTGGAGGGTGAGAAAGAACAGGCCCTGGACGGGATGGAGCGGCCCGAGCGCATGCGCCGCGTCAATCCGGTCGTCATCCCCCGCAACCACCGCGTCGAGGAAGCCCTGGCCGCAGCCTCCGATCAGGCAGATCTCGTCCCCTTCCAGCGGCTGTTGAGTGCGATCCGGCGCCCCTACGACGAGACGCCCGACCACGCCGAATACACAGAGCCGGCCCGCGCGGAGGTCACGGCCTGTTACCAGACCTTCTGCGGTACCTGACGGAGCATTTCAGGCATGGGAGAGGGCCGTCCACTGCCGTCAATGTGGGAGAAGCAGACCTGCTGCGCGGGGCCCACACCTGATCTTCGCCAGGATGCCAGGGCCCTCGCGGAGCTCGGCCCCGTTGGATTCAAGGCGAGTTGCAGGGTCTTGGGCCCCGCTCAACCCAATAAGGCGCATCTGCATGGCCTCAGAGTGTCGGTCCCGTTCCCCTCCCCTGCACTTCTGGCCGCAAAAGGAAAAACCCCCGCCTGGGCGGGAGCTTCTTTGGTAGAACCGAGGGGATTTGAACCCCTGACCCCTACCGTGTCAAGGTAGTGCTCTACCCCTGAGCTACGGTTCTGTGCAGTGTGTTCTGCGGGGTATGTTGGAGGCGCTGACCGGACTCGAACCGGTGGTGGAGGTTTTGCAGACCTCTGCCTTACCACTTGGCTACAGCGCCGTGCCATCGGCTTTTGCTGTCCCTTGCGGGCGGCTGGGGGTCTTCCTCTCCAGCGGAAGGAAGAGTAGCACAGGTCTCCGGGTGTGTAAACGGGGGCGCGCCAGGTGGGTGCCGGCGCGCCCCGGACGAGGGGGCTTCAGCGCTGCACGAAGTCGCGCACCTGCGCGTACACGGTGCTGTTCTGGTACAGGCTGCTGTGGCTCAGGCAGGCGGTCTGGGTGTTCGTGGCGCCGCTCAGGGGCACGCTGCTGTCGGGGTTGATGATCTCGTCGCACGGCGACCACCAGGTGCCGTAGCGGGGCGTGCCGGGCGTCTCGTCCACGCTGTTCAGATCGGTCAGGAAGCTGGAGCCCTGGCGCATTTCGACGCAGGAGGTGGTCCAGCAGGCGTCGGCGAAGTTCGTGCCGTGGTTCGGGCCGCCCAGCGACACCCAGGCGTCCACTTTGGCGTCCCCGCCGAGGTGTTTGAGGTAGTAGCGGCTGGAGAGGCCGCCCATGCTGTGGCTGATGATGTCCACCTGCGTGGCGCCGGTCTGGTCGAGGATGGCGTCCACCTTCTGCTGGATGAGACCGGCGGTGGTGGCGTTGGATTGCCCGGTGTCGTACGACCAGCTGAAGAGTTGGGTGTCGGTCCAGCCGTCTTTCTTGAAGTTGCCGATCATGGTGGTCCAGGTGCTGCCGCTGGAGTTGAAGCCGTGCACGAACAGGATGGGGTGACGGGTGACGGGCTGGGGCTTGCCGAGGCTGGCGAGCGGGGCGTGGGGCGGGGCGCCGCAGGCGGCGAGCAGCAGGGCCAGGGCGGGCAGCAGGGGGGCGGGTCGCTTCATGGGTCTCCTGGGGTGGCGGGGCCACGGGGTGAGGAGCGCGCAGGGGGACGGCCGGGGAGCGTGTCGCCTTGAACCGGGTCGAATTTTGGAGGAAGGCCAACGTAGCAGGTCGTGGCGGGGCGCCGCACCCCCCGTTCGGGGAGGGCGGAGGACATGGGCACACCCGGCGCCTCTTGACGTGAAGTTCACTTCACATGGCACACTCGGGCCATGAGCGAAACTGCACTGCTGACCCTGGACACCCTCGCCAAGTACCTCAAGGACAAGGAAGTCCAGCTGGACATGGAAGAAAACAACGGCCAGCGGTTCATCCGCATGGGCTGGCGCTTCGAGATGGGCGACGCCGCGGTGCTCGTGTCCGTCAACGACGGCCCGAACAACACCAGTCGCCTGGAAGTCACCTGCGTGACCCAGAAGCAGTACGCCGACCGCCGCGTGGAGGTCGTGAACATGCTCAACGACCGCAACCGCGAGCGCGCCTTCTCCCGCAGCATCGACGCGGACGGCAACGTGTGGCTGGAGTACGTGGGCTTCTACCCCACCCTGGCCGAAATGCCCCAGGAAACCTTCGACACGCTGTTCGGCGGCGTGCTGATGCACTTCCAGGACGACTACGCCGCGCTCGAAGGCTTCGTGCCCCAGCAGGGCATGCAGGTCCAGCAGCCCCAGGCGTAAGCCACGCGCCCCTGAGCGGCCGGGTTCATCCCCGGCCGTTTTTCGTTTCCGCACTCTGGGGCGCTGCTCTACACTTCCGGGCATGACCGGCGGCGCGCACGTGATCGTTCAGACCCCGGAGGAACTGCGGCGCATCGTGGCGTCCTTCCAGCGGCGCGTGCAGGCCGACCCTGCCTTCCGGCAGCTGATGGAGGCCGTGTGCGGCCACCCGCGCCGCCTGGAGCCCTTCACCGCCCAGCCCCGGGGCCTGCCGGGGCTGGGCATGGCGGAGTTCGCGGCGCTGGTGGAACTCCCGTCCTCCACGGTGCGGCACTACCAGCGCCTGGGGCTGATCACGCCGTACGAGGTGAACGGCAAGTTCCGCTTCTGGATTCACAACCTGATTCAGGTGCAGTCTGTGAAGCAGTGGCGGGACCTGGGCCTGAGCCTGGAGGACATTCAGGCCCAGCGGGGCCGGGACCGCCTGGGCGGGCAGTCCGTGACGTTCAACCCGGACCCGCGCCGCGCCGCGCCCGGGGGCCTGCCCGGCAGCCTGAGCGCCCTGGTGACGGAAAAGGCCGTGAGTTTCGGCCTGCCGGGCGGCGGGCAGGCCGGGCCGCTCCGGCCCCTGAATTCCGCGCTGAACCTGCTGCGGGAAACGGTGTGGCTGCCGCTGGAGGAACAGCGGGTCCGGCCGGAACCGCAGCGGCTGTTCGCGGCGCGCCGGGACGCCGCCGAGGACACCGGCCTGCCCGACACGGGCCGCCTGCTCAGCGAGGTACAGGCGGCCCGCGCACGGCTGGAGGAGCGCCTGGCGGCCCTGCAGGCGCAGGTGAAGCAGGCCCGGCAGCTGGAGGCCGCCCTGCTGCTCGCGCAGCTTCCCGGGGACCGGGCGGCGGCCCGAACCTCAGAACAGCCGTGACCCCCTCCCTGGTCTGGAGGGGGTCACGGGCGTGAGCGGTCTTACGCGCGGGTGCGGCGGCGTTCGAGCAGTTCGGCCTTCAGGTCATCGAACTTCACGCCCTTGCGTTCCCTGTGGCCTTCGGGCGTGCGTTCGCGGACGCTGACCTCGCGGGCTTCCTGTTCCTTGTCGCCCACGATCAGCATGACCGGGATCTTGCTGAGTTCGGCGGTGCGGACCTTGGCCTGCATGCGGTTGGACGAATCGTCCACCTCGGCGCGCAGGCCCTGGGTGTGCAGTTCGGCGCGCAGCTGCTCGGCGTACTCGTTGTGGCGGTCGGCGATGGGAATGATCATCACCTGCCGCGGCGCCAGCCACAGCGGGAAGTCGCCGGCGTAGTGCTCGATCAGGATGCCGGTGAAACGCTCGATGCTGCCGAAGGGCGCGCGGTGAATCATGATCGGGCGGTGGTCGGCGCCGTCCTCGCCGACGTAGGTAATGTCGAAGCGTTCGGGCAGGTTGTAGTCCACCTGGATGGTGCCGAGCTGCCACTCGCGGCCCAGGACGTCCTTCACCACGAAGTCCAGTTTCGGGCCGTAGAAGGCGGCGTCGCCGGGTTCGATGGTGTAGGGCAGGCCGACTTCCTCGACCGCCTCGATGATCTGCCGCTCGGCCAGCGTCCAGTTGACCTCGTCGCCCACGTACTTGTCCGAGCCCGGGTCGCGCGTGCCGACGCGGAAGCGGACCTCGTTCATGCCGAAGGTCTTGAGGACCAGGACCGTCAGGTCCAGCACGTCCAGGAATTCCTTTTTCAGCTGGTCGGGGCGGACGAACAGGTGCGCGTCGTCCTGCGTGAAGCCGCGCACGCGGGTCAGGCCGTTCAGTTCGCCGCTCTGCTCGTAGCGGTACACCGTGCCGAACTCCGCCAGGCGCACCGGCAGGTCGCGGTAGCTGCGCGGCTTGCTGGCGTAGATGCGCACGTGGTGCGGGCAGTTCATGGGCTTGAGCATGTACTCCTCGTCGTCCACCTCGATGGGGCGGAACTGGCCGTCGGAGTACTTCTCGTAGTGGCCGCTGGTGCGGTACAGGTCCAGGTTGCCGATGTTCGGCGTGACCACGCCCTGGTAGCCGCGCTGGAACTGCTGCTCTTTCATGAAGTTGGTCAGTTCCTCGCGCAGGACTGTGCCGTTCGGCAGCCACAGCGGCAGGCCCTTGCCGACCAGCGGATCGATCGTGAACAGTTCCAGTTCCCGCCCGAGTTTGCGGTGGTCGCGGCGCTTGGCTTCCTCCAGCTGGAACAGGTACTCGTCCAGTTCCTTCTGGGTGGCGAAGGCCACGCCGTACACGCGCTGCAGGATGGGGTTCTTCTCGTTGCCGCGCCAGTACGCGCCCGACGTGCTCATCAGCTTGAAGCTCTGCGGGAGCCGCCCGGTGCTGGGGAAGTGCGGCCCGGCGCAGAGGTCCACGTAGTCGCCCTGCTGGTAGAAGGTGATCGCCTCGTCGTCGGGCAGGCCCTGGATCAGTTCGGCCTTGTACGGGTCGTGCGGAAACTGCGCGAGCGCCTCGGCCTTGCTGACCTCGCGGCGGCTGAAGGGCAGGTTCCGGCCGATGATGTCCCGCATGATCTTCTCGATCTCGGGCAGGTCCTCTTCCTTGAGGGGTTCGGGCAGGTCGAAGTCCTGGTACCAGCCGCTCTCGATGTACGGACCCACGCCGCGCTTGATGGCGTCGGCGCTGTAGCCCTTGGCCTTGTAGTACTCGCCGACGGCCATGCTCATCACGTGGCCCAGGCTGTGCCGGAACAGGGGCGCGGCGTCTGCGGGGTTCTTCTTCGTGATCAGCGTGATGCTGGCGCCGTCGGGCAGCGGGCTGAGCAGGTCCACCAGGTCACCGTTGGCGGTGGCGGCCAGGGCGTCCTGCGCGAGGCGCGGGCCGATGGCCTGCGCGGCGTCCAGTGCCGTGGCGCCGGGCTGAAGGTCGAGTTGTTTTCCGTCGGGAAGGATGACGTGCATGAGAACCTCGTTGTGAAGGGCGGCGCAGCCTCGCGCTGCGTACCGCCGGAGTGACCCGGTCTGACCACCATGCCAGCAAAGCGCCTGAAAACCGCGGAGGGGGTTCTCAGGCGCTCAGAGTTCGCGTGATCAGTCCGTGGTCAGGCATGGACATTCGTCGCAGCCCCGCAGCGCGCATCACCAGACCGGAGTGACGGGCGAAGGGCTTCATGCCCGGCAGCATAGCGGCCCGGACGCATCCGAGGCAACCGGCCAGGTGACCTACCCGTATACAGGAGTATGCCCACGCCCGTCCCCGTTCCCCTGAACACCGAGCCGACGCCCCGCTGGTGGCCTTGGGCCCGCGCCGCCCTGACTGTGCCCCTGCTGGCCCTGCCGCTGCTGATCCTGCTGCCCCCGCTGCTGAAGGTACCGGCGTACTCGGTCGCCGGCGGGCAGATCACCGCCCGCAGCGTGGCGTCCCGCACGGTGATTCCCGCCGGCACGCCCGTGCAGGACGTCCCCGTTCGCCTGGACGGCAAGGTCATGGGCAGCGACATGACCGGGTACGTGGTGGGCCGCTTCGACACCCCGAACCGGACGGTGGTGCGGGTGTACTCCGACGGGTCGCACGGCACCCGCGCGCTGGTGTTCGCCACGCAGCCCGACCCGACCGTCCTCACGCCCGCGGACCCGCAGGCGCTGCTCGCCGCGTGGCGCGCCGGACAGTCCGGGGAGTACCGGCCGGCCCGCGCCCCTGGCTTCGACCCGGCCCTGGTGCTGCTCCTGCTGCCGGTGCTGCCGCTGGTGTGGTTCCTGTACAGCTCGCCCCGGGTGCGCTACACGCGCGAGGGCGACGCCCTGGTCGTCCGCACGGCCGGGTCCGTCACCCGGCTGCCGCGGTATCAGTCGAGTGCCGTCCTGACCCGGGACGCCCTCGGCGTGCGGCTGTTCGGGTCCTCCCTGCCCGGGTACTACACCGGGACCTTCGGCACAAACAGCGGGAACGTGCAGGCCGCCGCATCCGTCGCCCGGCCCGGTCAGGCGGTCATCGTCACGCACGAGGGCCGCAGGTACTACCTGACGCCCGAGGACCCGCAGGCGCTGGTGGACTGGTTCGGCCGCCGCAGCTGACGCGCCGGCATGAAGGAAGCGCCCCACCCAGGACGGGTCGGGGCGCCTTTCCGTGCGGGGCTTACCAGTTCGTGGCGGCGTTCTGGGGCACGTTCGTTCCCTGGCCCTTGGGGTTGGGGCCCCACTTGTTCGCGCCGGGCTGGCTGTCCTGAACGTAGAAGTACAGCAGGATCAGCCAGCCGATGAAGGGAATCAGGCCGAGCAGCAGCAGCCAGCCGGAGCGGCCGGTGTCGTGCATACGGCGCACGGCCACACCGATGGAGGGCAGCAGGACCGCCAGGGTGTACACCAGCAGCAGGATGCTGGAGATCAGGGCAATGCCGGTCAGGCCGGCGCTGGGCGCGCCGCTCGCGTCGCTCTGCATCGCCATGCCCATCAGGGCGCCCTGCGCGGGGATCTGCAGGACGAACGTGATGATCGCGTTGATGAGCGTGAACATCCAGTACTCGCGGCGGCGGGCGCGGCCCTTGAAGTCGGCGTAATGGTTCTTGATGACGTTCAGGTAGTCTTGCATCTCATCTCCTTAGCGATGTGAATGGGGTGAGGAAAGAGTAATACGGATGAAGCGCCGCGTGGGGAAGATCTGACGGGGGGATTAGGGGTAGCGTGACCCATGCGTCTGCCCGGATCACGCCCCTGGCGGCTGGCAGCCCTCCTGCTGCTGACCGCCTGCACGCCCGCCACGCAGGGCCCGGCCACCCTGCCCGACACGGTCGCCGCGCTGCCCGGGCCGGCCGACCCGGCGCACGTGCGGGTGCTGGTCATGGGGGACCAGGGCAAAGGCGGCGAGGTGCCGGTCCGCGTGGCGCAGGCCATGCAGGCCGTGTGCGCCCGGGACGGCTGCGACCTGGGCGTGGGCCTGGGGGACAACTTCTACCCGGCCGGGCCGCGGGACGTGGCCTCTCCCCTGTTCCGCGAACGCTTCGAGGCGCTGTACGGCCCGCTGCGGATGCCATTCCTGATGCTGTCCGGGAACCACGACCAGTCGTGGGTGTGGGGCGGGGACGGCGCGGACCCGGCCGGGGCGGACGTGCAGGTGGCGTACGCGCGGACACATCCGCAGTGGGTGATGCCGGCCCGCACGTACCGCGCGGCGGTGGGGGACCTCGTGGCGTTCTTCGCGGTGGACACGGTGCCCCTGGCCTCCTCCCTGCCGTCCGTGCGGCCGGCCGAGCGGCCGGGCGGCCCCTGGGACGCGGCCCAGCGGGCGTGGCTGGCGGGCGCCCTGGCGGCCAGTCAGGCCCGCTGGAACCTGGTGCTCGGGCATCACCCTCTGTTCAGCAACGGGCGGCACGGAAGCGCCGGGGCCTACGACGGCCTGCCCTTCCCGTTGCAGCGAGGGGACGCGGTGCGGGAGCTGTACGGCGTGGCGTGCGGCCGCGCGGACGTGCTGCTGGGCGGCCACGATCACCTGCTGGCGCTGTTCGCGCCGCAGCCGGAGTGCGCGGGCACATGGTCGCTGGTGAGCGGTGCGGCCGGGGAGGTGCGCCCCGGAATGCCGGGGCGGCGCGCGGCGGCCTTCCAGTCAGACGCGGGGCCGGGGTTCGCGTGGCTGGACGTGACGCCCGACGCGCTGACGGTGCGCCTCTACGTGCTGGACGCGACGGGCGCGGCGCGGTTGGCGCACGAGGAGCGCATCACAAAGCCGGGCACGCCCTGAGAGGGCGGCCCGGCGGATGAGAAGGCGCGCTTACAGGCCGGCGGCGGCCAGGAACGCGTCGAGTTTCTGGGGGCGGAAGCCGCTGAGGCTGTGGGCGGTGTCGCCGCTGACGAGGGTGGGGACGCTGCGGCGCCCGCCGTTCACGCTCATGACGTACTCGGCGGCCTGCTCGTCTTCCTCGATGTTGATTTCCTGGTAGTCCAGGCCCTTCTGCTGCAGGGCGCGTTTGGCGGCGTGGCAGTCGGGGCACCAGCTGGTCGTGTACATCTTGATCATGGGCATAGTTTACAAAATAAAGCGGCAGGGGTGTCTTGAGCAGTCCTCAAGATCCGGACTCCCCCCGCCGGACCAGCCGCACCCCGGGTGCTCAGGCACGCGGCATGACCGCCGGTGGAAAGTAAGAAAGCGCGCCGGACGTCAGCCCTCCGCAGCCGGCAGGAACAGCAGACCGTCCATCCGGTCCAGGCCCTCCGGCTTCAGGGGCACGTAGGCGAAGGACGTGTCCGATCGTCGCACCAGCGAGGCCGGCAACTGGGCCGCCAGCCTCGGCGCCGCGTACAGGACTGGTCCTTCTCCCTGCGCCTTCAGGTGACCTTCCAGGGTGTCCGGCGCCGGGTCCGGCAGGCCCCCCCCGTTCCCCAGGGTGGACGCGATGAACGCGTACGCCGGTCCCAGGCGACGCGATAGGTGCGCGCCCGCCCCCCACCACTGCACCTCCCCGTGCGGCGGCGTCAGGCGCAGCCGGCCGGGCGTCCGCTGCAGATGCGAGTTGTGCGCGAACACCAGCGTGGGCCCGCGGCCCTGCTCGCGCCGCATAATCGTTTCCAGGGTGTCGGCCATCATCAGGTCCCGCAGCGCCAGCATGTGCGCCACCCGCGCCGGGCCGGGCGTGGCCATGTTCGCGTGGTACCGCAGCAGACCCAGCGCCGTCCGGGCGTGCACCTCCGCCAGCCAGAAGTCCGGCCGGTCCTGCAGTTCCGGAGCCTCGCGGGTCAGCAGGGTCAGCAGATCGTCCGCGATCACGCGCAGGGCCTCCGCCGTGGCCTCCCGGCCGACAGACTGCGCGGGGTCCAGGGCGGCGGCCTCATTCGTCCAGCGGGCGTCCTCCCCGCAGAGGTCCTCGATGGTGCCCGTGGGGGTAACCGGGACCAGGCCGTGCTCCGTCAGGAAGGCGTGCGCGGCAAGCAGGTGCAGGCGGGGACTGGCGGCCCACATGTTCTCCATCGGCGCGTCGAAGCCGTAGAAGTGCACGCGGTCGGTTCCCGACCGGGCGGCGTTGAAGGCCCGCAGCCACGCCACCAGTTCCCGGTTCTCCTCGAAGCGGCCGAAGCCGTGGCTGAACCCCCGGGCCATCACGTCATCCAGGTTGTCGGGGCCGCCCAGCACGAAGTCGTTCACACGCTGGCCCGCGTAAAAGTCACTTTCCAGGGCGATGGACCGGTAACCATGCTCCCGCACCAGCCCCTGAAACAGCCGGTTGCGCCAGCGCGGGAAGTCCGGGGTGCCATGCGTCGGTTCGCCCAGGCCCAGCAGCTTAGGCCGGGCCGGCAGGGTGGTCAGCAGGGCGGCAAGGGCAGGCTCCGGGGCGGCCGGGTCAATCGCCCAGCCGGCAGGCAGGGAGGAAAGGATGGTCATGTTTGGCTCCTTTGCCAGAGGGCGCGCCCGCAATGGCCCTCCCAGCATTCCTGTACCTCATGTGAGCCGGCTTACGAGAAAGCTTTCATGGGAGCTTCATCTTGCGAGTCGTGGATGAGGGTCCGTGTACGCCACGGCATGCCCCACCACCCGTCCACGACGAAAAAGCCCCCGCCGGGCGGGGGTCTTCTCTTGGTGCGGATGCCCAGACTTGAACTGGGGACCTCACGCTTATCAGCGGTGGGAAATCTACTGCGTAACGAAAACACTGTCCAGCACAGGATATACCAAAAAATACAGGCGTGGCAAAACTTGCTGGAACTCACGACATTCGAGGGTTAGAGTGTTGAAGCAGCCTATTAAATTTCCCGTTCGAACTCCTAGGAGAAGCATGAAGCAATTGGGCTCTGTTAATGACTTTGGATCCGTAGATGCTGACAACGATAGACTTTTAAGAGAGGCATTTGAGGATCACGAGGCATATAAGAATGTTCTCAATCGTAGCCGTTTTTTGGTGATCGGCAGGAAAGGAACAGGTAAAACAGCGATTTATAGGAAGCTAATAACCCTAAATTCGCATGATACTTTTACATATGGATTTACTTTCGTAGACTACCCATGGCATCTACATGACATTCAGACGAAAATGGGCGTTCCAGAATTCGAAAAATATAAGCACAGTTGGACATACTTTATTCTAATGAGTCTTTCAAAACTGATATTAAATTATGATCAGTCTATTCCTGCTAGCCAAGAGGCTTTAGATTCTTCCGCAATTCTCGAGAATTTTGTATTAGATACTTACGGTAGTCGAGATGTGGACATTACTAGGGTTTTTACTCCAGCATACTCCATTAAATGGAATGCTTCTGTCGAGGCAAATGCAGGATTTGCTAAAGCTGGGGCAAGTACTCAGAACGTTCCTATGAAGGAGCTTCCCTCAATAATCTCAGAAGTAAATAGTACGATAATGTTTCACACATTACGCTCCCTCAATCCTGATCACAAATATATAATTGCATTCGATCAGCTTGATTACGGTTTTAAGCCATCAGACGAAACATATAAACAGCGTATAATTGGACTCATTCTTGCAGCAAAGGAGTTGAATAATGCAGCCAGAGAAGAGGGAATTAATCTACTAGTTACTGTCTTTCTCCGGGATGATATATATTCAATCCTTCAATTTGAAGATAAAAACAAAGTCACAGTCAATTTTGTATCTCTTATTGAATGGGATACTCCACGCACCAACCACACTCTCAAAAATCTAATGGAAAGGAGATTCCTTGAGCTTCTAAGAGAAGGCGGGGAATCGGTCGATTGGGATAATGTTTTTGATGAAACCCGCGAAATGCCGGGACGTCAAGCCAAATATAAATATATCTTAGATCGAACTTTTAACAGACCGCGAGATATGATTATGTTTTGCAATTCTATCTTATCCAAGTATAAGGATAGAGGTGGAGTTAGGGATGTTCCAAACAAGTTCAATAATGCCGATATCAACGACGCAAAGGCAGATTACAGCACCTATTTTCTAAACGAAATCGACGACGAGGTACATAAGCACATACCTGACTACAAGAGATATCTAGATGTTATCAGGAGAGTAGGCGTATGGTACTTCGACTTAGAGGATTTTTCTCACTCAATGACCATCGAATTTGGTCCAGGCAAAGATCACGTCCAAGCTTTAAAAGATCTTTTCGAATTTTCAATTATCGGCTTCCTGCGGTCAGGTGGTCGCGCTGGGGGAACCACAACTATTTACAAGTACAAAGAGCCGAACGTTAGCTTTGACCATGCTGCCAAAAGATTCCGTGTTCATCCAGGCCTGATTGAGGTTCTTGATTTAAGAAGGAACAATGCTAACAACGATACAGATGACGAATGAGTTGAATAAATCAGATCGTTGATAATCCAACTTACCACCGGAAGGAGGGAGAGGCGCACGGCCTTTCCCTCTTCTTTCTGCTTATGCTGCTTTAGGTAAGCCAGTTACTCAGTAAGCGATTCATCCGTTCAGCTGGAACATAGAGCTCTATCGGTTGATTTGTCCTTATCCTTGTTCTCCAGAGCCATTGGAGCATTTCAGACAGAGCCCACATGTCTTCGCCGCTGGGCTGTCTGCCACTGCGTCTCTTATAGCTAATACCCTTCTTGGATAGGAATTTAGTAATTCCAGGATTCAGATACTTATCTAGTGCATAAGCGGCTGCTACCACGTTTTGATAATCATTAGTCCCTCGGCTAGTATGTTGCAAAAAGTTCGTCGCGTCATGCAACGGTCTATTACGAGAGCCTGAAAATTTACCCATCGCAGTCTTGTATGTCGTCCACAATCTATCTTGTTTATTGGCTTTACTTCTATTAGCATCAAAAAATCCACTGATAGCCCTATTAACACGCGCTGCCTTTTTCGTATTCATCCTCGATACAGAAGATGATGAAAGTTTTATCCCCTTCAATATTCTTCTTTTAGCCTGATCTATTGAGATCAAGTTCGCAAACTGCTTACCAGTAAATACAGGCAACTCATCCATTTCTTTTCCATTACGTAAAGTTCTGATGACGGTATGAAGAGAGTAAAACTCAAAGTATTTATATAGAAGAGAGTATTCTGCCATATACGTTAACACTATGATCGAATCAAACGCCACAAAGAGATCCTTACATATTAGACCAACAGCAAAGGAATCATCTCCCGCATAAGCCTCACCCTTGAGGCATGCATCTCTTAGGGATACACGATCTTCATACTCTAAGCTGCCTAGCCACTGAATCTTCCCCGTAGTACCATTTATATCAATCAGATCAGCCGCCCGCAAAGTCTTCAAAGTATCCTTCTCTATTGCCAAAGGATATATAGGACTAGATAGAACTTCGTCTAATATGAGAATGTATTCTTGCTGTTTTATACTCTGTAATAAAGCCTTATTTTCACTCATAGATAAAAAGAGGGCATGCGTGATAACCACACTTTCACCGTTTTTAATTCGATTTTCTAAGTCATTCATCTTGCTGAACTCCGAATGAGGCTGAGGCAAGTCGCAGGCTTGCGAATACCTCTCAACCTCCGACAATGTGATTGCAGCGATTATAAACTTCGTATTTTCTCTACTCTTGACATACTGAATCGCATATGTCGATTTCCCACTACCCATAACAGCATCTATAAACTTGATCATTTCACACTCCATGCTAGAATTAATTGCCAAAAAACACGAAAAATGCCGCTCCAGACGGCATCAATCGAGTTCATCATCTTATATATAAATCACGTTTATTCTCTAATAAACAGGTCAGGTAAGGGAATTTAGCAAATATCACCTACTACTTCCTCATATCCATACAAGTAGAACTCCTCCCCGTCTTTTAAATGTGATCCCTCCTCTTGACAAGCTCAGTCACTTCATCGGATATTTGAACCTACGGAGCTAAACAACAACAAAATTCCTTACCCGCCGCGTAGCGGCCCCGTCCCCGCCCGCGTCCCCACCCCGCGCCTGGGCTATCTGTGTAACCAGTGGAACCCCGGGGGTATTTTTTTTTAGGTAACGGAAAAAATACGATCTAGTAGGTACTCAAACTATCGGCGCGAATTTCGCTAAAAACATAATCTATGCAGCATATTTAGGAACCTCTAGAGCCTGTCCACAGGCGAGAAGCGCAGGTGGGCTGCCTTGAGGTCATCGTCAAGAAAGGTCACGTACCGACGGGTCATATCCAACGAGCTGTGTCCCATGATCTGCTGCAACGTGAACACGTCCCCTCCATTGCGAAGGAACTCCACAGCGAACCCTCTGCGGAAGGCGTGAGGCGCACACGCTTCCCGCTTGATGCCGCTTGCTTGAGCCAGCTTGAAAAGCCGGATACCAACCCCTGCTCGGGTAAGCCCCTCACCACACCGATTGAGGAACAAGGCTCTGATCCCGGCATGCTTCTGCCGTCGCTCACGCCGGATATAGGCGTGGACTGCGCTCATGGTCTTGGAGCCAATGGGAACAAACCGTTCCTTCTGTCCCTTCCCCATCACCTGCACAAGCCCGCGCTCAAAGTGGAGCTGATCCAATGTCAGCCCCAGAAGCTCGTGAACCCTCAAGCCAGTGTCGAACAGCATGAGCACCATGGCCTTATCCCGGAGCGGTTGCTCGACGTCTTTGCAGGCCTTGAGCAGCTTCTGCACAGTCTCAACGGTGACAGTCGGCTGACGCTCTCTAGGGAGGGTAGGAAGCTCTAGACGCTTTGCCGGATTCTTCTCCAGCATCTCTTCCCGGTAAGCCCAATTGAACACCGCCTTAACGGCTCTGGCATGGGCATGAATGCCTCCCACTCCTAGCCCCTGACCTTCCAGCCACATCAGGAACCCCCGCAGCTCCATGACCGTTACAGAGTCCGTATCGGCAGCATGGGCAGTCTCGGCCAGGTACCTCAACAGCGTGCGTTTGGACACGTCGTAGAAGCCGATGGTATGGGGGCTTCTGCGCTTGATCCGCAGGTGGTAGGCGAAGTGGTCGTACAGCGTCGAAATCAGCATGGGGTGCTCCTTTCGACAGTGTTTGTGAGGCTGGTGGAGAGCGCACAACAACGAGAATCGTTGGTGTCAAACCCCCAAGCCTGATAAGCGCCTAAACGAAAGAAACCCCGTCGTAGACAGGGTTTCCATTCTTGGTGCGGATGCCCAGACTTGAACTGGGGACCTCACGCTTATCAGGCGTGCGCTCTAACCAGCTGAGCTACACCCGCAGGTGGTGTGTCGTCTGCCCGGTTGGGCAAGCGGCAGTCAATGTATCAGTGAAGCGTGAAGGTGTCAACGCCTTCACTTGAGCCCCGGCTCCGGACGGCCTGCGTACGGATTTTGTGGCAGGGAGATAGGCACCCTACCCTTCCTTTTCCTGCACGGGCAGTTCAGTGGGGCCAGCTGGGGGTGGCGGCAGGGGGCGTGAGGGCGGCATGGGTTTCCAGGGCGTAGCGGTCGGTCATGCCGGCGATCTGGTCACAGATGGCGCGCGGCAGGCCGTGACGCTCGGCGTTGACGCGGGCCTGGGGGGGCAGCATGCCCGGGCGGTTCAGGTAGGCGTGGAACAGGGTGTGCAGCGTGCGCTGCGCCTGCTCCACCTGCATTTCCACGCGCCAGTGACGGTACAGTCGCTCGCGCAGGAACGTGCCGGTGTCGCGCAGCAGGGCGCGCATGGGGTCGCTGTACGTGATGAGGCGGTGCGGCCACGCGCGGGCCTGCGCGGCGGTTTGCACGCCGCTGTCCTGAATGCTGCGGGCGCTGGCTTCGGTGAGGTCGGTGATCAGCCAGCCCAGCAGTTCGCGGTGCAGCATGCGGCGGTCCAGGGACGTGAGGGGCGGGGCGTTCACGCCGGTGCGGGCCAGGAGCTCCTGCCAGAGCGGCAGGTCCATCAGCTGGTCCGGGGTGAGCAGGCCGCTGCGCAGGCCGTCGTCCAGGTCGTGCGCGGTGTAGGCCAGGGCGTCGGCGGCGTCCACGAGTTGCGCTTCCAGGCTGGGCTGGCCCAGGCCGTCGCGTTGGTGTTTGTTCAGGCCGTCCAGCGTGTCGCGGGTCAGGTTCAGGCCGGGGAAGTGCCGGGAGTGCCGTTCGAGTTCCGTGACGATCCGGCGGGCCTGGGTATTGTGGTTGAAGCCCCCGTCCGCGGCGAGGAGGCTGTCCAGCAGGCGTTCCCCGGCGTGCCCGAAGGGGGGGTGCCCGAGGTCGTGGGCCAGGGCGACGGCCTCGGCCAGCGTCTCGTTCAGGCCGAGGTTCACGGCGACGCTGCGGGCGACCTGCTGCACTTCAAGGGTGTGGGTGAGGCGGGTGCGGTAGTGGTCGGCGCTGGCCGCCTGCGAGAAGTTCAGGAACACCTGCGTCTTGGCTTCCAGGCGGCGGAAGGCGGGGGTGTGCAGCACCCGGTCGCGGTCTTTCTGGAAGGCGGTGCGGCCCGCACTTTCGGGTTCCGGGTGTTCGCGGCCGGCGTGGTCACGGCTGAGGGTGGCGTACGGGGCGAGGGTGTCGGCCTCGCGGGCTTCGAGGTCCTGGCGCGTGACGAGGGCCGTGACCCGTCCCCCGCTTCCCGCTTCGCGCGTGCTCATGGGGTCAGTGTGGCACGCAGGCCCCGGCGTCTCTGCCCGGCGGTGCTTTACAGTCACGTCATGACGAGCGGGAATGGCGGCGCAGAAACGCAGGTGGTGTACGACGGGCACATCGTCCGCCTGGAACTGCTGGACGGCAAGTGGGAGGTCGTGCGGCACCGGGACGCGGTATCCGTGCTCGTCCTGAACGAGCACGGCGAGATGCTGCTGGTCAGGCAGACCCGCCGGGCGCTGGGCACCGTGACGGTGGAGGCGCCCGCCGGCCTGATCGACGCCGGGGAGACGCCCGAGCAGGCCGCGCGCCGCGAACTGCAGGAGGAAGCCGGGCTGGACGGCGACGTGACGCTCCTGACGCGGTTTTACGCCAGTCCCGGCTTCTGCGACGAGCAGCTGTTCATCTTCCGGGCGCGGAACCTGCGCGAGTCGCGCTTGCCGATGGATGAGGACGAGGACATCGAGACGCTGTGGATGACGCCGGAGGCGGTCCTGGCCGGCCTGCGGGACGGGACGCTGGTGGGGAGCGCCACCACGGTCGTCGCAGCGCAGTTCGCGCGGCTGGAGGCCCTGGGGGCCGCGCAGGAGCACGCGCCGTCATGAACGCCATGAAGACCTTCGTGTCCCCTGCCCAGCGGCCCGACACGGGCACCGTGGTCGCCATCGGGTCCTTCGACGGCGTGCACCTGGGCCACCAGGCCCTGATCGCGCAGCTGAAGGCCCGGTCCCGCATTCACCGGGTGCCGAGCGTGGTGTACACCTTCGACCCGCCCACGCGGGTGCTCACGCAGGGCGTGGAGTTCCTGTGCACCCTGCCGGAGAAACTGGAGCTGCTGCAGCGTTACGGCGTGGACGAGACGGTCGCAGTGCCCTTCACAGCGGAATTCGCGTCCCGGCCGAAGGACGAGTTCCTGAACGACCTGCGCCTGCTGCGCCCGCACGTGATCGTGGTCGGGGAGGACTTCCACTTCGGGCGGGGCCGCGCCGGGGGCGTGGAGGACCTGCGGGCGGTCGCGCCGGTGGAGGTGGTGCCCATTCACGGCCTGAGCGGCGAGGACATCAAGAGCACCCGCATCCGCGAGTACCTGCGCGAAGGGGACGTGGCCGGCGCCCGGCGGCTGCTGGGCCGGCATTACGACGCGCAGGGCGTGGTGGTGCAGGGCGACCAGCTGGGCCGCACGATCGGGTGGCCCACCGCGAACATCCGCGTGCCGGAAGGCAAGGCGCTGCCGCTCGGGGTGTTCGCGGTGGTGGTGCTGGGGCCGCGCGGGGAACGCTGGCACGGCATGGCGAACGTCGGCATGCGGCCCACCGTGAACGGCACCGAACGCCGCTTCGAGGTGCACCTGTTCGGCGTGCAGCAGGACCTGTACGGGCAGGAGCTGCACGTCAAGTTCTTTACGCACCTGCGCGGCGAGCAGAAGTTCAGCGGCCTGGACGAACTGAAAGCGCAGCTGAGCCGGGACGCCGCGGCCGCCCAGACGGCCCTCCGCGACGCCTGAACGCGGGTCCGGTGCCGGCCGACCTGGACCTGAGCGCCCGCCGCGCGGCGTGGGCGGCCCTGTCCGAGCTGTTCCTGGACACCGAACCGGACCTGGACGGCATCGCCCGCGCCCTGGCGGCCACGGGCCTGAGCGTGGCGCAGCTGGAGGTGGTCCTGCGCCGGGAGGTGGCGCCGGTCCTCGGCCCGAACCTGCTGAGCGTGGCGGGGGTGTGGCAGGCGTTCGACCTCACGCCCGTGGAGGAGCGGTTCCGGGCAGGGCGGGCGCGGGCCACGCTGGGTGGCTGGTGGGCGCTGCGGGCCGTCCGGGCGGACTGGGCGCGGATCGTGGCGGCGCTCTCCTGACGGCGGGGCCGGGAACCGTGCGCCCGAACCGGAGCGGCCGGCGCCTCGTGGCGTAGCCTGCAGGGATGACCGAGCCGACCTCCGCCCTGCCCGCCGTGCTGGACCTGGGCTACTCCCTGTGCCCGAACGACACGTTCATCTTTCACGCGCTGCACGCCGGCCTGACGCCGTCGCCGCTGCCGGTGCGGGAGGTGCTGGAGGACGTGCAGACCCTGAACGACTGGGCGGTCGCGGGACGCCTGCCCATGACGAAGATCAGTTACCGGGCGTACTTCGGCGTGATGGACCGCTATGTGGCGCTGCGGGCCGGGGGCGCGCTGGGGCGCGGCGTGGGCCCGCTCATCGTGACGCGGGAGGCGCTGGGCGACCTGAACGGCGTGCGGGTGGCCTCCCCGGGTGCCCTGACGACCGCGGAACTGCTGCTGCGGATGATGTACCCGCAGGTCGAGGTGGTCCGCATGCGCTACGACGAGGTCATGCCGGCCGTGCAGCGCGGCGAGTACAGCGGGGCGCCCCTGGCGGCGGGCCTGATCATTCACGAGTCGCGGTTCACGTACCCCTCGTTCGGGCTGCTCAAACATCTGGACCTCGGCGCGTGGTGGGAGGGCGAGACGGGCCTGCCGCTGCCGCTGGGGGCGATCCTGGTGCGCCGGGACCTGCCGGCCCAGATGCAGTGGGCGCTGAACGGCGCGGTGCGCGAGAGCCTGGAGTACGCGTACGCGCACCCGGACGCGTCCAAGGAGTACGTGCGGCAGCACGCGGCGGAACTGTCAGACGAGGTGATGCAGGCGCACATCGACCTGTACGTGAACCGCTTCAGCCTGGACGTGGACGAGGAAGGCGAGCGGGCCGTGCGGGAACTGCACCGGCGGGCCGTGGCGGTGGGCGCCGTGCCGGCGAGCGGCCTCCCCCTGTTCGTCAGCGCGCCCTGACCACCCCCCTCAGGCTTGAATGAGGAGCATGAAAAAAGAGAAAAACTCCCGTCATTTCTGACGGGGCCCTGCGTTACGCTGGGCGGGTGACGACCTCCGCCACCTCCGCCCCGCCATCCATCGAGGTCCGCGAGCTGACCAAAAGGTACGGTCCGCACACGGTCCTGGAGGGCGTGAACCTCACCGTCCGCCCGGGCGAGGTGTACGCCCTAACCGGCCCGAACGGCTCCGGGAAAACCACCCTGATCCGCACCATGACCGGCCTGGCCTTCCCCACCGCCGGCACCATCACCCTCCTGAACCGCAACGTGCACACCGAAGGCAACCGCGCCCGCGCGTACCTCGGCGCCGTGGTGGAAGCCCCCGCGAAGTTCTACCCGCAGTTCACCGGCACGCAGAACCTGCAGATCCAGGCGAACCTGGCCGGCATGGGCCCCGGCGGCGTGAAGGTCACCCGCGACCGCATCCGCGACGTGCTCGCGCAGCTGGAACTCACCCGCATGGCCGACCGCAAGGTCGCGGAATTCTCCCTCGGGCAGCGCCAGCGCCTGGGTGTGGCCAGCGCCATGCTCGCCGACCCGAAGGTCCTGATCCTCGACGAACCCACCAGCGGCCTCGACCCGGTCGGCATCGAACTCATCCACCGGATCGTCACCGGCCTCGCCACCAGCGGCTGCGCGGTGATCCTGAGCACGCACCACCTGCGCGAGATCGCCACGTACGCCCACACCGTCGGGATCCTGTCCGGCGGGCGGCTGGTGGACACCGTGGACCTGCGCGCCCGGCAGGCCGCGTACCGCTTCCGGGTGGACGACCCGAACCGCGCCGTCACGGCATTGCAGGGGCTGCCGTTCGTGCAGAAGGCCGTGGCGCGCGCGCCCATGGTGATCGCGTCCCTGGGCGCCGAGGCCCGCGTGCCCGAGGCCCTCTCGGCCCTGCAGGCGGCTGGCGTGAAGGTCTTCGAGGCCGCCCCCGACCACTTCGACCTGTACGAGTACTACCGCGACCGCGTGGAGAACGCCTGACATGCTGACCCTGCTCCCCCTGGAATTCCGCAAGCTGCTCGGCTTCCGCAGCGCCCGCCTGGGCCTCCTCGTGTCCCTGCTGCTGCCCATCGTGTGGGCGGTCGCGCCGCGCCTGAGCGCCGTGATGGGCGTGCCCATGACCAGCGGCTGGCACCTCCCCGCCGTCAGTTACGGCATCGCCATCCAGACCCTGATTCCCCTGTTCATCGCCGTCACGGTCGCGGAACTGATCGGCTCGGAAGTCACGCAGGGCACCCTCGCGCCCCTGCTGCTGCGGCCCGTGGACCGCGTGAAGATCATCCTCGCGAAACTCGGCGCGGCCCTCACCTACCCCGTCCTGCTGATCCTCGCCACCCTCATCGGCTCCCTGATCGCCGGCATTCCCTTCGGGTACGGGAACTTCACCGGCGGCACCGGCCTGGGCCCCGGCATGTTCCAGGGCGTCGGGGACCTCAGCAGCGGCGCCGCGTTCGCGCAGGTGCTGCGCGCCACGCTGCTCGCCATGGCCATGCTGCTGCCCGTCGCGGCCCTCGCGCTGCTGTTCGGGGTGCTGTACCTCAACACCGCCGCCGCCGCGCTCGCCACCGTCGCGTTCCTGAGCATCATGCGCCTGCTGGTCGTGTTCCCGGAAAGCATCCAGAAGGTGCTGCTCACCAACTACCTGAACCTCTACACCTGGTACGGCCAGGACCCCGCCACCCGCATGGGCCTGGGCGCCAGCCTGATCCTGCTGCTGATCTACACCGTGGGGTTCGCCGCCATGACCGTGTACGCCTTCGACCGCCGCGACGTGTAACTCCGAAAGCGAAGAGAAAGGCCCCTCCACTCCAGAGGGGCCTTTTCCATGCCGTGTGCAAGAAAACACCGCCCGCCGGGAAAGGCGGGCGGAGCAGTCGCACGCTCAGGACTTGCTGAGTTTCTCCAGCACCAGCCGGCTGACGGTCTTGAGCGTCTCGAACACGCCCACGCCGTTGTGCGCGGTGGATTCGAAGATGGTGAGTTCCTTCTTGGGGTCCACCACGGCGCGGATCATCTCGGTGGGCAGCGCGCCGGGCAGGTCGCGCTTGTTGATCTGCAGCACGATCGGCACGTCCTTCACGTCGATGCCGTGCTCGGCGAGGTTCTCACGCAGGTTGCGCATGCTCTCGGCGTTGGCGCGCAGGCGGTCGGGGCTGCTGTCGGCCACGAACACGATGCCGTCCACGCCGCGCAGGATCAGTTTGCGGCTGGCGTTGTAGAACACCTGCCCCGGCACGGTGTACAGGTGGAAGCGGGTCTTGAAGCCCTTCACGGTGCCCAGGTCCAGCGGGAGGAAGTCGAAGAACAGGGTGCGTTCGTCCTCGGTCGCCAGGGACACCATCTCGCCGCGCAGGTGACCGGGAACCTTGGAAAAGACGTGCTTGAGGTTGGTGGTCTTGCCGCTCATGCCGGGACCGTAGTAGACGATCTTGCAGTTGATTTCGCGTGCTGCGAAGTTGATGGTGCTCATGCGTGACTCCTGATGCGTCCTGCGTCGTCGGTGCAGGTCCGGTGCAGTCTGCGCGGGGGCAGCCTGCAGGTCGTGGGCCTCGGGGTGTGCGGGGTGGGCCGGGGGCGCGCGGCCCTCAGCCGAGCAGGTCGTCGAGCAGGGACGTGGCGCCCTGGCTGAAGTCGTCACCCAGGTTCACGGGGGGCAGGTCCTTGAGTTCGTCCAGGATGCTGGCGACCTGGGCGACGGTCTTCTTGGCGTACACCTTCACCTTGCCGAGCGGCACGGACGCGTCGAAGATCAGGGTGAGCAGGGCCTCGCTGCCGACGGACTCGACGTACAGCGTGCCGTTCTCGCCCTGGTGGATCTGTTCACTGAAGGTCGTCTCGCCCAGCATGTTCGCCAGGGCGGCGGTCGCGGCGGCGTTGCTGGCGACCAGCGTGGCGACGCTGTCCAGGGCCGGGGGGCGCGGCGCCCAGAGGGCTTCCTTGTGCGAGAGGACGAAGCCTTTGCGGTCGACCAGCAGGCCGTAACGAACGCCCGTGACATCCAGCAGTTCCTGAATGTGCTGATCCACGCGGTCGTAGGCCTCGCCGTAAAGTGCCAGTGAAGGTTCGATCATGTCGCCTGCCAGTATAGGAAGCCTTTCATACAGGGTTATGACGCGCCCCGCGCCGCCCTGGCCCGGCCCGGGCAGGCCGCCCTTTCTGAGGGCGTGGTGTGCGGCTGCTCACGCCCGCACGGCAGGGCGGACGGTACACTCGCCCGCGTGAAGGGCAGGAACACGCGCATCCCTCAGAGCACCACTCCCACCCCAGGCCACCCCGCCCCCCGCCGGGTGGCCTGGCGCCGGGCCTGGGTCCTGGGCGCGCTGCTCGTCGGCTCGGCGCTGGCGGCCGCGTCGGCCCGCACCGTGGCCATCGGTGGCGTGGTGCAGAGCGCCGGGGTGGCCTCCCGCATGAATGGCGCCGCCGAGCTGCTGGCGGTGTGGACCCTGCCGCGCCTGGGCGTCAGCGTGCGCAACGACGCCAGTGACCTGCGCCTGCAACTCCCGGGCCGGGAACTGCGCTGGCGGCCCGGCACCGGCTGGCAGGCGCTGGGCTTCGCGCCGCTGGGCACGCCCCTGAACGCCCTGCCCGCCCCGCAGATCCTGAACGGCAGCCTGCACGTGGCCCTGGACGCCCTGCGGGTCCTGGGCGTGCGGGTGATCGCGGACACGCCCACCCTGCTGGACTTCGCCGCGCCGACCGCCCAGGGCGACACCCTGCCGCCCTCCGCGGACCTCGCGCCCGTGGCGGGCACGCCGGCCGTGCCGCCCAGGGCCACGGTACCTGCGCCTGCACCCTCGCCCGCGCCCACCCCGGCGCCCGTCACGCCCACGCCGACCCCGGTGACCCCCACGGCCCCCACCGGACCGGCCCTGACGGTCGTGCGCGTCAGCCGCACGCTGTACCGCACGGTGGAGGTGCAGCGCGTCGTGCTGGAACTCAGCGGCCCGGCCGCGCACACCGTCACACGCGAACAGAACGGCCTGAGCATCACCCTGCCGGGCGTCAGCGCGGGCAGCAGCAGCCAGACCCTGCCGTCCGGCGACACGCTGAGCGTCACCGCCGGCGCGCAGGGCGCCCGCGTCACGCTCGGCACCGGCGGCGGCCGCAGCGAGATCTTCACCCTGGACGACCCGCACCGCGTGGTGATCGACACCACCACCTACACCGACACCCGCGTGCCGCCCCCCGTGAACCCCGACGCCCTCCCCGCCGGCATCACCTACCGGCAGACCGGGCGGCTGCACCTGCTGAGCTTCGACCCGCAGAAATTCCAGCCCCGGGTCGTGACCGCCCCGCAGGGCAAGCTCACGGACGTCGCGCAGCTCGTGAAAAGCGTGGGCGGCGTGGCCGGCGTGAACGGCGGGTACTTCGACCCCGGCAGCGCCCTCCCGGTGGACTTCGTGGCCGTGGGCGGCCTGATGACCGCCGGCAGCCTGGAAAAACGCGGCACGCTGGCCTTCACCTCGCAGGGCGACGCGCTGTTCGGGTACCCCCGCCCCCGCTACTTCCTTCAGGGGGCGTTCGGGCAGGTGATGGTGAACGCCGTGCGCGCCTCCCCCAACCCGGGCCTGCTCACCGCGTTCGTCGGGGACGGCCGCACCAGCGTGGGCGCCGACACCCTCACCACGCTGTACGTGCAGCCCGGCGCCACCAGCGTCCAGCGGGCCTTCACGGGCGTCGTCACCCCACCCACCGGCGTGCTGGCCTTCACCTTCGACCCCGCCCGGTACCCGCAGCTGCCCCGCGCGGCCGGCCAGCCCCTGACCGTCAGCCTGAACTACCAGGCGCACGACCAGCCGTGGGAAACGGCCGTGGACGCCCTGAGCGCCGGCCCGATGATGGTTCAGGCCGGGAAGGTCGTGATCGACCCGCGCCGCGAGGACTTCAACACCCTGGAAGGCGTGTGGCGGCCCACCCGGCAGGTGGCGTTCGGGCTGCTGTCCGGCCAGCCGACCATCGCGTACTTCGAACACGGCACCCCCGAAGCCTTCGCCGCGGCCCTGGCCGGCGCCGGTTTCCGCGACGCGGTGCGGCTGGACAGCGGCAGCAGCGCCACCGCGTACCTCTCCGGCGGGTACCTGAACCTCGGCGGGTACCTGAACACCGTCTGGAGCCGCCCCGTCGCCAACGCCATCGTGTTCGTCCCCAGAGACAGCGCGAAAGACAGCGTCGCGCGGAAATAACCGCCAGAGGTCAGGGCGTCAGGCCGACGTGGACAGGGCGAGCAGGGCGCCGACCTCGTCGAGATTCGCGGCCACGGCCGCCGCACCGAGCCGACGGGCCCGGTCCTGCACCCTTGGGTGCGGGTGAACGAGGAAGGCTGGCAGGCCGACCTTCACGGCGCCTTCCACGTCGTGCGTGGGCGAGTCCCCGACGTACACACCCCCGCCGGCCGGAAGCTCGAGCCGGTCCAGCATGGCCTGGAAAGGCCGCGGATGGGGTTTCAGGTGGCCGGTTTCCCCCGCGATGACGATGACGTCGAAGGGCTGCTCGGGAAAGCAGGCGTGAATCCGGGCACGCTGCGCGGGGCCGTCGTAGGCGTTGCTGAGCAGGGCCAGCGGCACCCCCCGGGCGCGCAGGGCGGTCAGGAGGTCGGCCGCGCCGGGCATAGGCACGGTCGCGCGGAGCAGAGCCTGCGTGTAGAGATGCAGGTGGCCGGGCGTGCAGGTCACCCCGCAGGCGTTCAGGGTGCGTCCCAGCCGCTCCTCATCCATGTGCAGCGGGTCACCGAGGCCCGCCTCCACGCGGGCGTGGAAGGCCATGATCTCGTCCACGGCGCGCGTCAGGAACTCCCCGAACGGCGTGCTCAAAGCGCAGTGGGCGTGGAGATCCCGCAGGGCCGCGGTATCGGCCTGCACGTAATCGGTGAGGGTGCCGTCGAAGTCGAAGGCGACAAACCGCAGCCCGGCGGGGTCCAGGCTGTTCAAGCCTGCACGGCGAGAAGCTCCATGAGTTGCAAGTAAGCCTGCGCGGTGACCTGCACGTCCCCGAAACTGCGGTGCCGGCCGCCGGGCGCGAAGGTCAATCCCAGGCGTTCGGCGAGCACGGAGAGGTTGTGGGCGCGTTCTTTCGGGAAGGCGCGGCGGGAGAGTTTCACGGTGCAGAGTTCCGCCGCGGGGTTCCATTCGAGGCCCAGGCGGCGGGCGTTGGCGCGCATGAAGCCGCCGTCGAAGCCGATGTTGTGCGCGACGACGGCGCGGCCGCCCACCCAGTCCAGGAAGTCCGGGAGGACCTCGCCGATGGTGGGGGCGTCGCGGACCATCTCGTCGGTGATGCCGTGCACGCGCTGAGCATGCCAGGGGATGCGCATGGGGGCGCCGTCCGGGGTGGTGGGGCGGACCAGGGTCTCGTACTTCAGGTGCTCGGCCACGGCGCCGTTCACGACGCGTACCGCGCCGATTTCCACCACGGCGTCCTTTTCCGGGGACAGGCCGGTGGTTTCCAGGTCGAACACGACGATCTCGGTGGCGCTCACCCGTTCAGCGTAGCGCGAAGGGCCGGGGCGGGGCCCGCCGGGCCTGCTTGCAGGGACCGGACCAATTGACGTCCGCACCACTGCCCGCTTTGGCAGGGGGTGTTAAGCTGCGCGGCTGTATGACGACGGCCCCGCCCGCCCCTGTGACCTCCGCCTTCCCCGCCGTGCCTGAAGCGGTGCAGGGGGAACGGGTGCTGTGTGCCATGTCGGGCGGGGTGGATTCCAGCGTGACGGCCGCGCTGCTCAAGGATCAGGGGTATCAGGTGATCGGCGCGATGATGCGCTTCTGGCCGGACGACAAGCGGGTGGACACCTTCGACACGTGCTGCTCGCCGGACGCGGCGTACGAGGCGCGGCGCGTGGCGGAGCAGGTGGGTGTGCCGTTTTACCTGCTGGATTACCGCGAGCAGTTCCAGCGGCACATCGTGGGCCCGTTCCTGGACGAGTACAGCCGGGGCCGCACGCCGAATCCATGCGTGAACTGCAACACGAAGGTGAAGTTCGACGAACTGGTGAAGAAGGCGAAGATGCTGGGGTGCCGGTACGTGGCGACCGGGCATTACGTGAAGCGCGTGGAGAACGCCCGCGGCGAGGTGGAATTCCACCGGGGTGACGATCCTCGCAAGGACCAGACGTACTTCCTGTGGGGCACGCCGAAAGACGCGCTGCCGTTCATCCTGTTCCCGGTGGGGGAACTGGAAAAGCCCCGCGTGCGGGAGATTGCGGAGGAACGTGGCCTGCTCACGGCGCGCAAGCCGGAGAGTCAGAACATCTGTTTCGTGCCCGGCAAGGTGCAGGACTTCGTGGCCGAGCACCTGCCCCAGATGCAGGGGTACATCCGCGAGATCGCCACGGGCGAGGTGGTCGGGGAGCACCTGGGCACGCAGTTCTACACGCTGGGCCAGAAGAAGGGCCTGGGCCTGTACCAGTCGCACCGGGTCCGGCACGTGGTGCACCTGGACCCCGGGTCGAACACCGTCTGGGTGGGCGATCACGACGACTGCCTGTGGACCGGACTGAAAGCCGCGGGGGCGAACTACCTGCTGGACCTCGCGGAGTTGCCGGGCGAACTGGAGGTGCAGGTGCGGTACCGCACGGCGCCCGTGAAGGCCCGCGTGGTGCACGCCGACGAGCACGGCTTCGAGCTGGAGTTCGCGGAACCGCAGTTCGCGGTGGCGCCCGGCCAGAGCGCCGTGCTGTACGCCGGGCCACGGCTGCTGGGCGGCGGGCTGATCGTGGATCACGTGCGGACCCTGCCCACCCCGCAGGCCCCGCCGAAGAAACGGCCGGCTGTCACCCTCAGCTGACCGGGCACGCCGGTGAGCCGGCTGTTCCCCAATGCGTCGGGCGCTGACGGGCAGGTCCCCGTTTCCTGGTTAGGGCTTTCTGGCACATTTCCTCTTCTTTATCGTTCGTCAGGAGTGCGTGGCGGGCTCTTGCAGGCGCGCTGGACTCCTTCATACCGTGGCGTATGACGACCTCCCACTGGGCACTGCCGATGCCGACCTTCGAGCCGCTGGACCGCGACGTGCAGGTGGACGTCGTGGTGGTGGGCGGCGGGGTGGCCGGGCTGACCACGGCTGTCCTGCTGGCGCAGGCGGGACGGTCGGTGGTGCTGCTGGAACGGAACGAGCTGGGCAGCGGGGAGACGACCCGCACGTCCGCGCAGCTCACGGCCAGCCTGGACACCCGGTACTACGAACTGGCCGATCTGCACGGGCCGGAGCGGACGGCGCTGATCGCGCGGAGCCACACCGAGGCCATCGGGCAGATCGAGCGGCTGGTGCAGGAGGGGGGCATCGAGTGCGGGTTCCGGCGGGTGCCGGGGTATCTGTTCGCTCCGGCCGGGCGGGAGGCCGAGCTGGAGCGGGAGCTGGAGGCGATGCGGGCGGCCGGGCTGGACGTGCGGATGACGGCGCCGTCGCCCGGCACCCGGAACCTGGGGCCGTGCCTGCGGCTGGAGGCCCAGGCGGCCTTTCACCCTGCGCGGTACCTGGTCGGGCTGGCGCGGCTGGCGGTGGGCCTGGGCGTGCGGATTCACACGAGGTCGTTCGTGACGGAGTACGGCGAGGAGGGCGTGACCACGGAGCGGGGGCCGCGGGTGCGCAGCGAGCAGGTGGTCCTGGCGACGAACGTGCCGGTGGCGGACCGCGTGAGGTTCGCGGCGCGGCTGGAGCCGTACCGGACGTACGCCCTGACGCTGGAGCTGACCGGGCCGGTCGAGGAGGCGCACTGGTGGGACACGCTGGACCCCTACCATTACGTGCGGCCGGACGGGGACGTGCTGCTGGTGGGCGGGGAGGATCACGTGGTGGGCCGCGCGGACGACGCGGACGACCGCTACGACCGGCTGGAGGCCTGGGCGCGGGAGCGCTTCCCGGTGGGGGCGCGGCGCGAGGCGTGGTCCGGGCAGGTGGAGAACACCCCGGACGGCGTCGCCTACCTGGGCCGGGCGGGGGCCGGGTACGTGATCACCGGGGACAACGGCAACGGCCTGACCTACGGCACCATCGGGGCGATGCTGGTCCGGGACCTGATCACCGGGCGGGAAAGCGCCTGGGCGGAGGTGTACGACCCGGAGCGGCTGCCGCGCGGGAACCGGGGGGCGTGGCTGCGCGAGGGCCTGAACGCCATGTCGCACCTGCGGGAGTGGCTGACGCCCGGGGAGGACCTGGCGGATCTCGGGCCGGGCGAGGGCGTGGTGGTGCGCCGCGGCCTGCAGAAGATTGCCGTGTACCGGGACGAGGCGGGAACGCTGCACCCGAGAAGCGCGGTGTGCACGCACCTGGGGTGCGTGGTGCACTGGAACTCGTCGGAGCGCAGCTGGGACTGCCCGTGCCACGGGTCGCGGTTCGCGCCGTCCGGGGAGGTGCTGCACGGCCCGGCGCCGGAGCCGCTGGCGGAGGTCACGGACTTCCAGGCGGAGGTGGACCGGCCCTGAGCGGCCGGGTCAGTACGTCCGGCTCGGGTCCACGCGGCCCGGGGGTTCGTGGCCCTGGTCGAGGTCCAGGATGAAGTCGCGGGTGAGGCGGGCGCCGCGGTGCAGCAGGTCGCCGGTGCTGCTGGCGATGTGCGGCGTGAGGATCACGTTCTCGCGGGTCCACAGGGGGTGGTCCCCGGGCAGGGGTTCCGGATCGGTGACGTCCAGGGCCGCGCCGCCCAGGTGCCCGCCGTCCAGGGCGGCGAGCAGGGCGTCCTGGTCGATCAGGGTGCCGCGGCCGACGTTGCACAGCCAGGCGCCGGGCTTCAGCAGGGCCAGGGTGTCGGCGTTCACGATGTGCTGCGTGTCGGGCGTGCTGGGCAGCAGCAGGATCACCCAGTCGGCCAGGGCCAGCAGGCGGTCGCGTTCCTCGCGGGGGGTGGCGCTGCGGATGGTGTGCACGTCCGCGCCGAACGGGCGGAGCAGGCCGTCCAGTTCCCGGCCGATGTGCCCGTAGCCCCACAGGACCACCTGCCGGCCGTCCAGGGTGGTCAGGCCGCTGTCCGGCAGCCGGGTAACGGGGGTGGGCGCGGCCCAGGTGCGGGCGTGCTGCGCGTCGCGGTACGCGTGCAGGCGGCGGCTGGCGGACAGCATCAGGCTGACGGCGTGCACCGCGACCGCGCGGTCGTGCAGGCGGCTGGCGTTGAACAGGGCCACGCCGGGCGGCAGCTGCCCCTGCACATGGTCGATCCCGGCGGTCAGCGTGAGCAGCCAGGACAGGCCGGGGCGGGCGGCCAGCTGCGCCCTCACCTGGGGGGGCGCGAACCACAGTACGGCGCCGTCGGCGGGGCCGTCCGGGACGTGCTCCCGGGTGTAGAACCCGAAGGTGGCGCCGGGCACGCCCTCGTCGGCCAGGGCGCGGAAGTCAGGAAGGTCCGGCAGAAGGACGTGCATTCAGCCATTCTGCCCGAAGGATCTCCATGTGCACGTCCGTGCGGTGCAGCTGCTCGTAGCGGCCCACCTCGCGGAACCCGCAGGCCAGGAAGGCCCGCTGCGCGCGGCGGTTGTGGCCGAAGGTGGTGAGCCGCACGCGTTCCAGCGGTTCCTCGCGCACGCGAAAGGCCCACTGCAGCAGGGCGTGCACCGCCTCGCGGCCGTAGCCGTGGCCCCACAGGTCCTTCAGGCCGATCATGACGCCCAGTGTGGCGCGGGTGGGCCGGGCGGGCGGGGCGGGCCGCAGGTCGTACAGTTCGGCGCTGCCGATCAGCTGCCCGCGTTCGTTCAGGATGCCGAACCCGGCGCGTTCCCCGCTTTTCTCCTCGTCCTGCATGACGCGCCGGAACAGCCACTCCGGCAGGCGGATGGGCCGGGCGTCGTTCCAGTCGGCGAGCTCCCGGTCGCGGAAGAAGCCGTGCAGGGTGCGCCACTCGGCCGGCGTGAAGGCCGTGACGGGTTTCAGGGCCACGCGCTCCCAGCGGGAGACCACGTCGTCCGGGGTCATGCGGGCGCCGCCGGGGGGGCGAAGGTGCCCAGGGCCCGGGTCACGTCCCGACTGAGGCGTTCGAGGTGAAAGGCGTCCCCCTCGGCGCGCTGCACGTCACCGGTGCGGGGGTCCACGACCAGCAGGGCCAGCACGCGCCCCCCCGCGGCGCGCAGGGACACGGCGGGGTGGCCGGCCAGCGCGGCCCGGTCCGCCTCGGGCAGCAGCGCCCAGGCGGGGTCGGCGGGCGTGACGCCCAGGTGAGCGCTGGGCAGGTCGTGGCGGCGAAGTTCCTCGTCCAGCCACGCCACGGCGTCCGAATGCCCGGCGATCAGGCCCTGCTCGATGTGCGGCCGGGGGCGGTTGTACGTGACGGGCCGCCCGTCGCGGCGGCGCAGGTCTCCCCCACCGGCGCGTAGCAGGGCGTGCCCGGCGGCGAGGTCCCACTCGCTGCGGGGGGACATGGTGAAGGTGGCGTGCAGTTCGCCCGCCGCGATCCGCGCGAGTTTCAGGGCGATGCTGCCGCTGGGGTGCATGCCGGGCAGGGCGCTGCGGTGCAGTTCCCGGCGGTGCTCGGTGCTGGACACGCTGATCTGGTACGGGGGCGTCACCCTGAGCTGCACGGGCACGCCGGCCTTCCACACGCCCCGGCCCACCACACCCGTGAACAGCTCGTCGGTGGCGGGCGCGTACACCACGCCCAGCACCGGCGCGCCGCGCACGCACAGGCCGATGCTGACCGCGAACCCGGGTTCGCCCTGCGTGAACTCGCGGGTGCCGTCGATGGGGTCGATGATCCACACCCGCTCCCGCGTGAGGCGCTCCGGGCTGTCGGTTTCCTCCTCGCTGAGCAGGCCGTCGCCGGGGAACGCGGCGTGCAGGCCCGCGACGATCAGCGCGGACGCCTCGCGGTCCGCGGCCGTGACCGGGTCGTCCGCCGAGGTCTTGTAGTCCACGGTCAGGCCCGCGCTCAGGTGCCGGCGCAGCACGTCCCCGGCGGCGCGGGCCAGGCGCACGGCCACGTCCAGTTCACTGTTCAGGGCCGCGGGGCCGGGACCGTCAGACGTCATCCCCCCGAGCATACCGGGCGGCCGGGCGTGCCCGCCGTCACCTCCGGTGAGAGCAGCGGCGCGGACGGGCACAGGTCCAGCAGCGGGCACGCCGGGCAGCGCGGATTCCGGGGCAGGCAGGTGTGCCGCCCATGCCGGACACCCGCCACGTGCAGCGCCGCCCGCAGCGCCCACTCGCGCGACACGACCCGGTCGAACCAGCGTTCCGTGCGTTCCGCGCTCCAGTTCGGCGGCACGAACTCCAGGCGCTTGAGGGTCCGCTCGATGTTCCCGTCCACCGGCAGGGCCGGGCGGATCAGGTCGAACAGCAGCACCAGCGACGCCGTTTTCAGCCCCACGCCCGGCAGGGCCTCCAGGGCCGCGCGGGCCTCGTCGTCCGGCAGGTCCCGCAGGAAGCGCAGGCTCAGCTCGCCGCGCGTCTCCTCCAGGTGCGCCAGGATGCCGTGCAGGTAAGCAGCCTTCACGCGCGCCAGCCCACCCCCGGCGGCCTTCAGGGTCGCCTCGATGCCTTCCGGGCCGTCCAGCAGCGCCGCTTCCCAGCGCGGGTACGTGAACGTCAGCGCCTCCCACTGCCGCTGCGCCACCGCGTTCGTGTTTTGCTGGCTCAGGATGACGCGCAGCACGCCGTCCAGCGGGTCCCGCACCGGGCGCGGCACCGGCGGGTCCGGGTGCTCGGCCGCGATCAGGCGCGCCACGACCTCCGGCACGTGCTCCGGAGGCGGGCAGAGGGAGAGCAGGTCGGCACGCACCGCCCCACCCTACCCGCGCGCCCTGGGCACGCACCGTAACCTCCCGCGGGTCTTCACTGCACCTTCCGGCTGACGCCGCCCCCCGCCCGCAGCCTGTACGCTGGCCCGCATATGGCCGAATGGATTCAACACCTGATGGACAGCATGGGGTACCTGGGCGTGCTGCTGCTCATGGTTCTGGAAAACCTCTTCCCGCCCATCCCCAGCGAGTTCATCCTGCCGTCCGCCGGGTTCGCCGCGGCCCGCGGCGAGATGTCCCTGCTGGGCGTGATCCTGGCCGGCACGGCCGGCAGCGTCCTGGGCACACTGCCGCTGTACTACATCGGCCGGGCGTTCGGCGAGGAACGCATCGTGGCGTGGGCCGACCGGTACGGCAAGTGGCTCACCCTCCGGGGTGAGGACATCCGCAAGGCCGACGACTGGTTCGACCGGTACGGCACCAAGGTCATCCTGTTCGGCCGCATGGTCCCCGGCGTGCGCAGCCTGCTGAGCCTCCCGGCCGGCATGAGCGAGATGCCGCTGCCGAAATTCCTCACGTACAGCACCATCGGTTCGGCGCTGTGGGCCACGCTGCTCACCAGCGCCGGGTACTTCCTCGGCGAGAACTACGACCAGGTCGAGCACCTGATCGGCCCGGCCAGCAAGATCATCCTGGGGCTGCTGGTGGCGTGGGCCGTATGGATCTTCATCAGGCGCAAGAAAGCCCAGGCGAACGAGTAATTCAGGAGCCCGTAGGCCCGGCCCGCTCTTCCCGGCGGGCCGCCCCACATTCCGCGTGCCCCCTGTCCCGATCATGGGCCGACCGTGAAGACCGCCGGCCCCACGCGGGGGTATATCAGGAGGATGACCATTCATCATCGGCCGCTGGGACACACGGGACTGCAGGTCACCGAACTCGGGTACGGCGCATGGGGAATCGGAGCGGACATGTGGAAAGGCGCGCAGGACGACGAAAGCCTTGCCGCGCTGCGCCGCTACATCGAACTGGGCGGCAACTTCATCGACACCGCCATGGGCTACGGCAGCGGCCACAGCGAAACGCTGGTCGGGCAGGTCGCCCGCGAATTCCCCGGCACGATTGTCGCCACCAAGATCAGCCCCAAGAACATGCAGTGGCCCGCCGCGCCCCACACCACCGCCGACGAGGCCTACCCCGGCGAGTACGTCATCCGGATGACCGAGGCCAGCCTCCAGCGCCTGGGCACCGAGAGCATCGACGTGCAGCAGCTCCACGTCTGGAACGACAGCTGGCTGGGCCAGGGCGACTGGCAGAACGCCGTGAACGACCTCAAACGCAGCGGCAAGATCCGCCACTTCGGCATCAGCATCAACGACCACCAGCCGCACAACGCCATCCGCGCCGTCGAACAGGGCGCCGTGGAAACCGTGCAGGTCATCTACAACATCTTCGATCAGTCCCCCCAGGACCGCCTGCTGGACGCCTGCCTCGCCCACGGCGTCGGCGTGATCGTCCGCGTCGCCCTGGACGAGGGCAGCCTGACCGGCACCATCCGCGCCGACAGCACCTTCCCCGAAGGCGACTGGCGCAACAACTACTTCGGCGGCAACCGCAAGGCCGAACTGCAGGACCACCTGCGCGCCATCGAACGCGACCTGGGCATCGAGACGCCCCAGCTCGCCGAGACCGCCCTGCGCTTCGTGCTGTCGCACCGCGCCGTCAGCACCGTCATCGTGGGCATGCGCTCGGTGCGCAACGTAGAACGCAACGCCGTCATCGCCGACGGCCAGGGCCTGAGCGACGAGCAGGTCACGCGCCTGCACGCCCACCGCTGGGACCGCAACTGGTACACCCCCGCCGAGTGATGGCAAGGAGAGCGCCCGCACGGAGTACAGACGGGACTGCCTGACGCTCTTCCTGGGTCAGGTCGCCGGTGAAGCAGGATTCGTGCGCGCCAACTGCTCTTGGGGGTCCCGGCCCCTTACCGGAGCACCGGCAGCAGCCACCTCTTGCGTGGCAGTGGTGACGTGTACGGTTCGAGCACGCCTCTCACCTGGAAGCGCACGCCGGGCGTTCGGGTCTGCCTGTCGGTGATCCAGCGGGTGGCCTG
Organism: Deinococcus ficus; assembly: GCF_003444775.1. Lineage (NCBI taxonomy): Bacteria > Thermotogati > Deinococcota > Deinococci > Deinococcales > Deinococcaceae > Deinococcus > Deinococcus ficus. Next base: position 2,224,647 of record NZ_CP021081.1, read on the forward strand.
CTCCAGTTGCTCGAAGCGGCCCGGGGTGTCGGTCAGGTCCAGCGCGCCGCCATCGGTGGTGACGTGCAGCAGCCGGGTGTGGAACCAGATCAGGTCCAGAACGGGTTTCACGTCGGTGATGTCCCGGAGGTCCACCTGTCCATCGTCGGCCACCTGAGCGTCGTAGGGCGGCTTGTTGCGGAGCAGGTTGATTCGGACGCCGCGTGGCACGTCATCCAGAACGTGGTAGGAGAACAGCAGGCAGTGGTCGGTGCTCTGCCGCTTCACGAAGTCCAGGGCCGCGCTGAGGCAGAGCGTGCGGTCCTGAGTGAAGGTGTATTGGCCGATCATCAGCGGCGTCTGGTCGGGCTGGCGTTCGAGTACCTCCACGCCGGTCAGCAGGCCGATGTCGAGTTCAGCCAGCCGACAGAGGAAGGCCGGGGCCTGCGGGACGGGAACGATCAGCTCCGGCTCCACCCAGGCGGGCGTGTCTGCTCTCAGGGGCAGGGCTTCGAACTCCTGCAGCAACAGGCGGTCTTTGCTGGCCGCGTCCATGGGGCATGTTGGCATACCCAACCCTGAATCCCGGTTATTACTGGGCGCGTTTCTTGGTGATGTTGCCGGCGTTGTCGCGGACCTGCAGGTCGGCGTAGACACCGGTGGTCTCGGCGTAAAACTCGACGATCGGGCCGGGGGTGATGTTCAGGCGGTTGCCGTCCACGGTGATTTCCTGGATGCTGTCGTTGTCCTTGGCGGTGCCGGAGACGCGCACGACGTTCCCGGTGCGTTCGAAGCGGGTGACGTTGATGATGGGGGGCGCGGTGTCGATGGTGACGGGGAGGTTCATGACGTCCTTGTTCCCGGCGGCGTCGCGCGCGACGATCTTGTAGGTGCCCTTGCCGCCTTTGACGTCGGCGGTGAAGCGGAAGCGGGCGAGTTTGCGGCTGCCGGGTTCGATGGGGACGGGCCGGTCGTCCACGGTGATGCTGGTGACGCCGGTGTCGTCGAGGACGTAGCCGGTCACGGTGAACACCTTCTGCTGGCTCACGCCGACGCCGCCTTTGCCGCTCTGGATGGTGATGCGGGGCTTGAAGGTGTCGGTGGTGCGGTTGCAGCTGCCCAGCAGGGGGATGAGCAGCAGCGGCAGGGCAAGCAGCGGGCGGGCCGCCAGGGAACGCATGCCCGGCAGTATAGGGGCGCGGCGCGGGGGGGCGGGGCGCGCCCCTAGAATGCGGCGCGTGAGTGGGCCTGTGTCGCGTGCTGTTGCTGCTGCTTTTTCGTCGGCGATCCCGGAGGGAACGCGGGACGTGCTTCCGCCGGAGTGGGCGCAGCGGGACCATCTGCGTGCGCAGCTGTCCCGGGTGTTCGCGGCGTGGGGGTACCGGGGGATCGAGGTGCCGTCCCTGGAGTTCGCGTCGGCGGCGCATCCGCAGGACGCCCGGGCGTTCAAGCTGATCGACGCGGGCGGGCAGGTGCTGGCGCTGCGCAGCGAGTTCACGACGGCGGTGGGGCGGCTGGTGCGCTCGCGCTTCCCGGCCGGGCCGTTTCCGCTGCGGCTGCAGTACAGTGGGCGGTTGTGGCTGCGCGCGCAGACGAGTGAGCTGGGCCGGTTGCGGGAGTTCAACCAGTCGGGTGTGGAGCTGATCGGGGTGCAGTCGGCGGCGGGGGACGCGGAGCTGCTGCTGCTGGCGCGCGCGGCGCTGCGGGAGGTGGGGGTGGAGGCGGTGCTGGAACTGGGCTTCCCGGGGTTCGTGGACGCGGTGCTGGAGGACGCGGGGTTGCAGGGGGCGGCGCGGGAGGCGCTGCATGACGCGATCGACCGCAAGAGTGGCGCGGACGTGGACGCCCTGGCGGCCCGGGACGGGCTGAGCGCGGACGTGACGCGCACCCTGCACCGCCTGACGGACCTGTACGGCGGCGCGGAGGTGCTGGACGCCGCGGCGGCCCTGGCGCGGGGGGAGCGGGCGCGGGGCGCGGTGGCGCACCTGCGGGAGGTGGCTGCGCACTACGAGGGGGCGCTGGCCGGGCTGGGCGCGGCGGGCGACGAGTTGCTGTTCGACCTGGGCGTGAGCCGGCGGTACACGTACTACACGGGCCTGACGTTCCGGGCGTACGCGGCGGGCCTGAACCAGCCGGTGCTGGGCGGCGGGCGGTACGCGCTGGAGGGCGGGCTGCCCGGCGCGGGGTTCGCGGTGGGCCTGGAGCGCCTGACGGAGGTGGTGGCGCCGCTGCTGCCGCCGGAACCGGAGCTGGTGCTGGCGCTGGACCTGGCGGGCGCGGAGGCGGCCCGCGCGGCGGGCCTCACGGCGGAACTGGCCTGGACGGACGACGAGGCGGCCCTGCGGGCCTTCAGCGAGGCGCGCGGCATCCGGCGCTGGGCGCGGGGCGCGCAGGTGTTCGAGATGGGGGGCGTGGCGTGACGCCGGCCGCGAGCCGCCCGGAGGGGCACCTGACGCTGGCCCTGCCGAAGGGCCGGATCATGGAGGACGCCATCGCGCTGCTGTCCCGCGCGGGGTTGCCGCTGCACGTGCCGGCGGCGTCGCGGGCGCTGCGGCACGAGTTTCCGGGCGTGACGCTCCTGGAACTGCGCAACCAGGACGTGCCGGTGTACGTAGACCTGGGCGTGGCGGACGCCGGGATCGTGGGCAAGGACGTGCTGCTGGAGTCGGGCCGGGCGGTGTACGAGCCGGTGGACCTGCGTTTCGCGGGGTGCCGGCTGTCCCTGATCCGGGAGGTGGGCGCGGAGGGCCCCATTCACCGGGTGGGCACGAAGTACCCGCGGATCACGCGGGCGTACCTGAATGCGCAGGGCCTGCCGGCGGAGATCGTGAAGCTCAGCGGCAGCATTGAACTGGCGACCCTGACGGGCCTGGCGGACGCGGTGGTGGATCTGGTGCAGACCGGGGGGACGCTGCGGGCGAACAATCTGGAGGAGCGGGACGTGATCCTGCACTCCAGCGCGCGCCTGGTGGTGAACCGCGCGGCCATGAAATTGCGGCGGGACCGGCTGCGGCCGCTGATCGAGCGCCTGCGGGAGGTCGTGCAGGAAGGCTGAGCCTGAAGGACACAGCACCGCCGCCCGCCGGAAGAACCTGGCGGGCGGCCCTCTTCAGGGAATCTCAGGGCAGGTCGCGGTTCAGGGTGTCGCGCATGCGGGTCAGGGCCTCTTCCAGCAGGGGGCGGCTGGTGGCGAAGTTCACGCGCACGAACCCCTCGTACAGGCTCTTCTGGGCGTCCGGGGCGAACAGCGGGCCGGGGTGCACGGCGACTTTGGCCTCGTCGAGCAGGAACGTCTGGATGTCGTGCGCGCGGGGGTGGGCGCGCAGGTCCAGCCATTGCAGGTACGTGGCCTGCACGGGGAAGAATTTCACCCAGGGCAGATGCTCGCGCAGGTACGCGGTCATGAAGTCGCGGTTGCCGCGCAGGTAGGCCACGGTGTCCTGCAGCCAGGGCGTGCCGCCTTCCAGGGCGGCCTGCCAGGCGGTGCGGCTCAGGGCGCTTTCGTGGCCCATCAGGCCGGTTTTCAGGCGGGCGATCAGGCGGGGGTCGTGGCTGATCATCGCGCCGATGCCCAGGCCGGCGGTGTTGAAGGCCTTGGCGGGGCCGGTCAGGGTGACGGTGCGGGCGCGGACCTTGGGGTCGGCGGCGAAGGCCTCGAAGGGCGTATCCGCGTAGCGCAGGTCGGCGTGCAGTTCGTCACTGACGACGAACAGGTCGCGTTTCACGACGATGTCGCGCAGGCGGTCGAGTTCGTCCGGCGTCCAGTCCCGGCCGGTGGGGTTGTGGGGGTGGCACAGCAGCAGCAGCCGGGCGTTGCGGGCGGCGTTGTCCAGCCCGAACCAGTTGATCTCGTACCCGTCCTCGCCTTCCTTGAGGGGCACGCCCACGCTGCGCCGGCCCTGTTCGGTGGTGGCGAGGTGAAAGGGGTGGTAGATGGGCGTCATGGTGACGACTGCCTCGCCGGGCGTGGTGAGCGCGTTGATGGCGCTGTAGATGCCGGGCACGACGCTGGGCGTGAAAGCCAGGCCGTCGTCCGGGAGGTCGGTGAGGCCCTGCGCGGCCAGTTTGTCCTTCAGGGCGGCGCGCAGTTCGCGGGGGTCGCCGGGGTAGCCGACGCTGCGGTCCAGGCGGGCGCGCAGGGCGTCCAGGATCACGGGGGCGACCGGGTAGTCCATGTCGGCGATCCACATGGGGATCACGCCCTCGGGGTGCAGGGCCCATTTCACGGAATCGGGGTGACGCAGCCGGGCGGGGTCGAGTCCGGCGTGGGGGTCGCCGGCGACGTCGGGCGTGGTGGTCATGCGGCCCAGCTTACGCGCCGCGCGTGAGGACGCGCCATGTCAATTCAGACGTGCCCGGGCGCGTGCGGGCGGGGCGTACACTGGCGGGAATGCTGGCGATCATGGGCGCGATGAACGAGGAGATCGAGCTGCTCCTTTCGGAACTGAAGGGTCGGGAGGACCTGACCTACCCGGGCGTGACCCTGCACCGCGGGCGGCTGGACGGCGTGCCGGTGCTGGTCACGAAGGGCGGGATCGGGAAGGTGAACGCGGCGATGACGGCCACGTACCTGCTGGTGAACGGCGCGTCCCGGGTGATCTTCACGGGCGTGGCGGGCGGCGTGCACCCCGAGCTGCGGGTCGGGGACATCGTGGTGAGCACGGACTGCGTGCAGCACGACGTGGACGTGACCCCGCTGGGTTACGAGCCGGGCACCGTGCCGGACGAGTCGCCGAGCTGGGCGGCCGACCCGGAGCTGCGGCGCGTGGCGATGGAGGCGGCGCAGGAGGTGGAGAACATCCGCGTGGTGGAGGGCCGCGTGGCGAGCGGGGATCAGTTCATCGCGTCGCAGGAGGGCGTGCTGCGGCTGTGGAAGAACTTCGGCGCGGCCTGCGCGGAGATGGAGGGCGCGGCGGTCGCGCAGGTGTGCGCCAAGTCCGGGGTGCCGTTCGTGGTGATCCGCAGCGTGAGTGACACCGCCGACCACGACGCGAACGTGGATTACCGGACGTTCATGCCGCTGGTCGCCCGGCACGCCAAGCAGGTGGTGCGCGGCATGCTCTCCCGCCTGGGCGCGTAGGGGCGGGCGTGGCGCCGGAACTCGGCTTCCCGGAGGGGTCGGTCACGGCGCGCCTGCCGGCCCCGGCGCGGTTCGTGCTGGGCGCCGGGATTCTGACGGGCTTCGCGGCGCTCGGGGAGGGGCTGGTCGCGTGGGCCGGGTGGCCGCTGCCGGGGCCGGTGGTGGGCATGGCGCTGCTGTGGGCGGCGCTGGGGCTGCGGGTGGTGCGCCTGCACTGGCTGCTGGAGGCCGCCGATGGGCTGCTGGGTGTGCTGGGGCTGCTGTTCGTGCCGGCCACGGTGGGCGTCATTCAGTTCCTGTCGGCGGGCGCGGCGTGGGGGGCGTGGCTGCTGGTGCTGGTGGCGGGCCTGCTGGCCGGCGCGGGCGTGGCCGGTGTGGTGGCCGCCCGGCTGGTGCGCCCCGAAGGCGGGCCCGGGTGACCTGGACGGCGCTGACGCTGGTGGCGTTCGTGCTGGGGGTGCTGCTGCAGGCGCGCGTCCGGTCGCCGCTGCTGAACCCCACGCTGGTCGCGACGCTGGCGGTGGTGGCGGCGCTGCTGCTGACCCGCGTGCCGTACGAGACGTACGCGCGGGACGTGCGGCCGCTGACGTTCCTGCTGGGGCCGGCGGTGGTGGCGCTGGCGGTGCCCATGTACCGCCTGCGGGCGTTGCTGGCGCGGCAGTGGCGGGCGCTGCTGGTGGGCGGCCTGGGCGGCACGCTGTGCGCCGTGGCGGTGGACCACGCGCTGCCGCGGGTGCTTGGGGTGGGCGTGGACGCGGCGCGCGCGCTGGGCACGGCCCCGGCGACCAGTCCGGTGGCGTTGCAGCTCGCGCAGTTCACGCAGGCGCCGCCGGCGCTGGCGGCCACGCTGGCGGTCCTGTCGGGCCTGCTGGGGGCGCTGCTGCTGCCGGGGTGGCTGTCGCTGCTGGGCGTGCGGCATCCGCTGGCGCGGGGCGTGGCGATGGGCAGCGTGTCGCACGGGGTGGGCACGGCCCGCGCGCGGGAGGAAGGAGAACTGGCAGGCGCGGCCAGCAGCCTGGGCATGGGATTGGCGGCGCTGGCGGTGACGCTGGTCGTGGCGCTCCTGAGCGCGGGGCGCTGAACGGCGCGGGCCGGAAGCGGGTTTGACTCTGCCCGTCGCAGCCGGGATGCTGGGGGCGTGGCGCGGACCGTGAACCCCATTCAGGACCGGCAGCGGCGCGCGGCGCTGGAGCGGGCGGCGTACCTGGCGATCTACGAGCGAGGGTACGCCGGCGTGACCCTGGCGGACATCGCCGCGCACGCGGGCGTGAGCCGGGGCACGCTGGTGTACCACTTCGGGAGCCGCGCGGGGCTGCTGTCGGCGGTCATGCGGCGCTTCACGCGTACCATCACGGCCGCCACCCGCCGCGCGCTGCGGCAGGCGGGCACGCCGGACGGGAAGCTGCGGGCGTTCGTGGACAACCAGTTCTACACGGTGGAGTCCACCCGGCGCTTTTCCACGGTGTCGCTGGACTTCCTGGCGGCCGCTACCCGCGACCCGGAGCTCATGGCGGTGCAGCGGGATTTCCTGCGGGAGACGCTGCGCCTGGACCTGGAACTCGCGGCGCTGGGCGGCGCCGGGGACGGGGCGGGCGCGGTGGGGCGGGCGCGGCGGCTTCGGGCGCTGATCGAGGGCCTGAGCGTGCAGTTCCTGGCCGACCCGGCCCCGGACCTGGAGGCCTACCGCGCCGACTGCCTGGAGGGCCTGCGGGCCATCCTGGGCCGCTGAGCCGGGAAGCTCAGAGGGTCAGGGCGTCCATCGCGGCGCGCAGGGCGCGGGCGCCCTCGATCAGGCGCGGGCCGGGGCGGCCCAGGCCGCTTTCCGGGATGCAGGTGACGGGCACACCCAGGCCGCGGGCCTCGATCACCTCGGGACGGAGTTTCCTCGCGCCGCACCAGGAGCACACGATCAGGTCCGGGCGGGCGTCCCGGACCTCATGCAGGTGCAGGGGGGTGCTGCGCCCGGGCCGCTCCGCGAAGGCGTTCACGGCGCCCAGGCCGGCCAGCAGGTCGGTCACCCAGGAGTCGCGGGTGGCCGCGATGATGGGTCTGGGCCACCATTCCACCACCACGCGCGGCGGGCGGGCGTACGTGCCGCGCAGCGCCGCGAGGTCGGCTTCCAGCGTGCGGGCGGCCGCCTCGGCCTGGGCGGGCAGGTTCAGCGCCTCTCCCACGGCGCGCAGGTCGCGCAGCACGTCCGGCACGCTGACCGGGTCCAGGATCAGCAGGGGCAGCCCGGCGGCCTGCACCTCAGCGATCACGCGGTCCATGCCGGGCACGCTGAGGCTGCCCAGCACGAGGTCCGGGCGGGCAGCGGCGAGTCGGGGCACGTCGATGTCCAGATCCTTGCCGAGGCGGGTGACGTGCTCCAGGCCGGGGGCGTCGCTGTAGTCGTCGGTGGCGACGAGCAGCGGCGTGGCGCCCAGCGCGGCGACGATGTCGGTGTTGCTGGAGACGAGGGAGGCGACGCGCATGCCTGTCAGGGTAGCGCGGGGTCATGCGGCGGTGACGGCCTGGAGCGGCTGGGCGGGGGCCGGGCGGGCCCTGACCGTGTGGTAGGCTGAGGGGAGTTATGAAGAACACTTTCGCTGTCACGGCCACCCTGCTGGCGGCCTTCGTTATCGGGGGCTCCATGCTGGCCTACAACCGTGGCACGGCAAGCCACCACGGCGCCGAGACGGAAACGCACGGCGCGGCGAACACGGCCGGAAGCCATGAAACCACCGCCAACACCGAATCCCACGAGTCCGGCACCACCACGGCCGAACCCGCGCAGGAAGGCGACGCGCCGGTCGCGGGCAGCACCGTGGACGGAAGCGAGGCCGGCGAGACGCCCGCCGGGAACCCCGAGCCCGTGAGCAGCACCGACGCTGGCGCCGTGGCCGGCGCGACCGGCGCCACCGGCGAGGAACCCAACCAGACCGCCCGCGCCGCCGAGCTTGAGGGCGACGAGACCGCCGGCGGGAAGACGTTCGCCAGCAGCTGCGCCGGCTGCCACGGCGCCGAGGGCCAGGGCGGCGTGGGCCCGGCCATGACCAAGGAAGCGAACACCTGGACGCTGGAGCAGTTCACGTCCGCGGTGCGCGAGGGCAAGGCCCCCGGCCGCGACCTGGGCGCGATGATGCCGCACTTCACGGCCTCGCAGCTGACCGACACGGACCTGCTGAACCTGCACAAGTACGTCCAGGGCCTCTAAACCCAGCTGAAACTCCGGTGGGCCGCTCCTGACGGGGCGGCCCGCTTTGCTTGCGCCGGGGAACCGTGAGCGGGACCGGAACCCTGGGGGGGTGGGGCGCGTACTTTACGGGTATGAGCCTGAACCTCCCGTTCCTGAACAAGCTGAACCTCCCGGACGGCGTGTCGCATCCGACGTGGGTGGTCCTGGACCTGACCGGGCCGTACCCGGAGCGGTCGCCCACGCAGCCCATCCAGGCGCTGCTCAGCCGCACCGAGTCCCTGGAGGCGCTGCGCGCCCGGGTGGACGCCCTGGGCAATGCCGAGTGGCTGCACGGCGTGCTGGTGCGCGTCAGCGAGTTCACGGCGTCCCCGGCGACCGCGCACGCCATCCGCAGGCTGCTGCGGCGCCTGTCGGAGAAGAAGCGCACGGTGGCGTTCCTGCCGCAGCTGACCATGACCGCCCTGATTGCCGCGAGCGGCGCGAAGGAACTCGTGGCGCCCGAGTCCGCGGACGTGATGCTCACCGGCTTCGCGGTGGAACCCACCTTCATGGGTGAATTCCTGAAGAAGCACGGCATCGAGTTCGAGAACCTGCGCATCAAGGAGTACAAGGCGGCCCTCACGCGCTTCAGCGAGGACCGCATGGACGACCACAACCGTGAGCAGCTTCAGGCGTACCTGGACAGCGCCGAAACCGCCTGGGTGCGTGACCTGGCCGAGGCCCGCGGCGTGGGCGAGGACGTGGCGCGCGGCTGGCTGGACGCGGACTTCACCAGCGCCCGCGCCATGAAGGACGCCGGGCTGCTCGACAAGGTCGCGTACGAGGACGAACTGGTCGGCCCCGGCACCCGGCCCCTCCAGGCGGTCGTGGACCTGCTCGCCGCGCAGTTCGGCAAGGCCGGCGGGAAGAAGGACCGGATCGCGGTGGTGCCCGTGATCGGCACCATCGTGCCCGGCAGGAGCAAGCACAACCCCCTGCCGCTGCCGCTGCTGGGCGGCCCGATGGCCGGGTCGGACACCGTGGTGGGCGCCCTGAAACGCGCCAAGGACGACAAGCACACCAAGGCCATCGTGGTGTACGTGAACAGTGGCGGCGGCAGCGCCCTGGCCAGCGACCTGATGTGGCGCGAGATCGAAACGAGCGACAAGCCCGTGGTGGTGGTCATGGGCGAGTACGCCGCCAGTGGCGGGTACTACCTCGCGGCCGGCGCGGACCACATCGTCGCCTCGCCGTACACCCTGACCGGCAGCATCGGCGTGGTCAGCGGCAAGCCGGTCATGGAGAAGTTCAACGAGCGGCACGGCCTGCGGCCCGAGGGGGTGGGCCGCGCCAGCGCCCTGAAGTTCACCACCAGCCGCGCCTTTACCGACGAGGAACGCGAGCACATGCAGCGCGGCATCGCCGAGGTGTACGACCGCTTCACCACCCGCGTCGCCGAGGGCCGCGGCCTGAGCAAGGAGCGCGTGAACGAGATCGGCCGCGGCCGCATCTGGTCCGGCGCGGACGCCCTGGACCTCGGGCTGGTGGACGAGCTCGGGGACCTGCACACTGGCGTGCAGCGCGCTGCCGAACTGGCCGGCCTGCCCCTGGACGCCCCCACCTGGACCGCCGCCCCGAAAAGCCACGGGCCGCTGCCGGAGTTCGTGCAGGAAGTCCGGGACGCCGCGCAGGTCAGCGTGTGGCCGTTCGGGCAGGAGCGCGTGCTGACGTGGCTGGACCGGGACCTCAAGGTCCGCTGACCGCCCCCAGCCGGCCTCTCCCCTCCCCCGCCCGGGAGGGGAGTTCTGTTTGCCCGGGCAGCTGGTACGCTGAAGTCTCTCCGGTCTTCGAAACCCAGCAGGACGCGTCCCGCCCAGAGGAGGGCCTGGCATGACCGACAGCGCACCGAAGGAACTGTGGGGAACAGGCCACGCCTACGAGCAGTACGTGGGCCGCTGGAGCCGTCAGGTGGCCGGGCCGTTCCTGGCGTGGCTGGCCGCCCCGGCAGGCGCGGCGTGGCTGGACGTGGGGTGCGGCACCGGCGCCCTGGTGAGCACCATCCTGGACCGCACGCGGCCGGCGTCGGTACTGGGCATCGACCGGGCCGGGGGCTTCGTCCAGGCGGCGCGGGCGCAGGTGACGGACCCGCGGGCGCAGTTTCTGGTGGGGGACGCCACGCAGCTGCCCACCGACGCCCGGCATGACGTGACGGTCAGCGGCCTGGTGCTGAATTTCGTGCCGGACCACGCCGCCATGCTGCGTGAGATGGTGCGCGTCACCCGGCCCGGAGGCACGGTGGCGGCGTACGTGTGGGATTACGCGGGGGGCATGCAGATGATGCGGCACTTCTGGGACGTGGCCCTGGAGCTCAGCCCGGACGACGCCCAGGTGGACGAGGCGGACCGCTTTCCGATCTGCGCCCCGGACGCCCTCGCCGCCCTGTGGGAGGCCGGCGGGCTGACGGGCACGACAGTGACAGCCATCGAGATTCCCACGGTGTTCCGGGATTTCGACGACTACTGGCAGCCGTTTCTGAGGAAGCAGGGCGCGGCGCCCGCATACCTCGCCACGCTGGACGCTGGCGTGCAGACGCAGATCCGGGAGCGGCTGGAGGCGCGGCTGGCACGCACCGGGGACGGCCGCATTCCCCTCACGGCGCGCGCCTGGGCGGTGCAGGGCCGCGTACCCTGAGCACAACGGACCGCAGGCGCCAGGGCAACTCCCCGGCGCCTGCTCCCGTTGGCCCTTACGCGCCGACGGTGCGGACGTACTCGTCGATCTGCGCGCGGATCACGTTCAGGCTGCCTTCCCAGAAGTCCGGGGCGTGCAGGTCGATCCCGAAGCGCTGCGCGAGGCTGCGGGCGTCGCCCAGGCCGGTGCTGGCGAGCAGGTCGTCGTACTTCGCCTGGAATTCGGCCTCACGGCCCTCGCTGCGGGCCTGCACGTACTGCGCGTACACGCCCAGGCCGAACAGCAGCCCGAAGGTGTACGGGTAGTTGTAGAACTGCATGCCGTAGTAGTGGGGTTTCACCGCCCACATGTAGGGGTGCAGGGTGGCAATGGTGTCGCCGTACGCCTCACGCTGCGCCCAGGTCATCAGGTCGCACAGTTCCTGAGGGGTGAGGTCGCGCTGGGCGCGTTTCTCGAACACAGCCTGCTCGAACAGGAAGCGGCTGTGGATGTCCACGACGACCTGCGAGGACCCGAGCAGCTGGGTTTCGAGCACGTACAGCTTCTCGGCGCCCTGCGCGCCGGCCTGCGCTGCGTTCTGGATGATCGTCTCGCAGAAGATGCTGGCGGTTTCCGCCAGGGTCATGGGCGTTTCCTTCTGCAGGGGCGTGCGCGCGGCCTTCACGAGGTTGTGGTACCCGTGCCCGAGTTCGTGCGCCAGCGTGGACACGCTGTCCAGGCTGGGGGCATGGTTCATCATGATGCGGCTGGCGTCGCCTTCCCAGCCCATGCAGAAGGCCCCGCCCCGCTTACCGTCGCGGGGGCCGGCGTCCACCCAGTCCTCGCGGAAGGCGCGGGCGGCGAAATCCCCGAGTTTGGCGCTGTAGGTGCGGAACTGCTCTTCCACGAACGTCATGCCGGCGCCGTAGGTCCATTCGGTGGCACTCTGCCCGGCCGGGGCGGTGATGTCCCACCAGTCCAGTTTCGCTTTACCCAGCGCTTTGGCCTTGGCGCGGTAGTAGCGGTGGAAGTCCGGGAGGCTGCGCACGACGGCGGCCTGCATGGCGTCCAGTGTCTGGCGGTCGATGCCGTTCATCAGCAGGCTGGGCTCCACGGCGTCCGCGAAGCCGCGGCGGGCCGCCAGGGTGCCCTGTTCGCCCTTCACGCCGTTCATGCAGGCCGCGCAGACCATCTCGGCTGTCTTCCAGGCGGCGATCTCGGCGTCGAAGGCGTCCTTGCGCACCGTTTCGTCCGGGTCGCTCTGCATGCCGCGCAGGGTGGTGACCGGCAGGGGCTGGCCGCGGTACTCGCCGGTGAGCTGGCTGGTGTAGTTGCCGTGCAGTTTCGTCCAGCCGCCGCCGGAGCTGGGGTGCAGGCGCGCGGCGAGGTCCTCCTCGGGCGGGGTCATCTGGTGCCGGGCGTACTTCACGCTCTTGCGGATGAAGTGCTCGTGGTCCCGCGCGGTCGGGGAGTCGGCCAGCAGGGCGCTCAGGGCGTCGTCGTTCAGGCCCCCCAGCCAGGCGGTCAGGCGGGAGCGCAGCGGGCCGATGGGCAGAGTCGCGGTGACCAGTTCGCCCATCTTCTGCTGCGCCAGGGCGTTGCGGCTGTCCACGCTGGTGAAGGCGTTGATGTACGAGCCCAGCGGCAGGCGCCGGGCGGTCAGGGCGTTCATGGCGTCCAGCACGCGGTCCAGCGTTGCGGGCGTCACGGGGGCGCCCTGGCGGATGTCCAGGTTGTCAAACAGCGTTTCCAGTTCGGTCACGCAGGTCTGGATGGCGCTCAGGTCAGCCGTGAAGTTCGTGTCGTCCAGGCCGGCGTACAGGTCGTCCGTCCGCCAGCGCGGCATCTCCAGTGTGGTCATGCCCCCGAGTGTAAGTCCCGGTGCAATCCCGCGGCTGAGCGCCACCCGCGCCTCCGGGTAGGTCAATTGGCCTACCCGGACCGGCGCCTCAGTGGGAGTTCAGCAGGCGGTGCGTGTGGCTGTGGCCCATCACGAGCCGCTCCAGGCGCTCGGCGATGTTCACGAGGTGGTCGCCCAGGCGTTCGAGGTTGCGGGCCATGCGGCCGGCGGTGAGGGCCACCTCGTTGTCCTCGGGGCGTTCCATCAGGCGGGTCAGGCTGGCGCGCTGCATCTGTTCGTACAGGGCGTCCACCTGCTCGAAGTCCAGTTTCATGACCTCGCGGGCGGCCTTCACGTCCCGCTCGGCGAAGGCGAAGGCCAGGGTTTCCACCATCTCCTTGAGCAGCGTGACCAGCGGCAGCACGTCCTGCAGGGTGGCGCTGCGGGCGCGCGGCGCGAGGGATTCGAGGTCCTGCGCGACCTTGAAGGCGTAATCCCCGACGCGTTCCAGGTTCGTGAGGCTGCGGAACACCAGCAGGTGGAATTCCAGCTCACCGGGTTCCAGGCCGCTGGCGAAGGCCTGCAGGCAGGCGTCCTCGATTTCCAGTTCGAGGGCGTTCGTCTCGGCTTCCAGGGTCCGGGCTCGGTCGCCCAGGCCGGCGAACTCGGCGCGGGCATTGGCGTCGCGCACGGCGTCCAGTTCCTCCAGAGTGATGCTGAGCATCCGGAGGAACCTCCCCGTGATATGGGCGCTGCTGCTGCGGGCGTCCGGCATGGCAGGAGTATCTTAGTGGGTTGTGATCCGTCCGTCAGGAGCACGGGGGCCGCGTCCCTTCATGAAGGCGTCTGGGGGTCGTCGCGGACCGCCCGGGCCCGCACCTGCGCGGGGGTGAGCGGCCCGCCGTGCCCCGGCCACACCACCCGCGTGTCCAGGCCGGCGATGCGCTTCAGGGTGGCGAGCGCCTGAGCATGGTCGGCGTTGTACTTCGGCTTGGGCAGGTGCGCGCCGTCCGGGCCGGCCAGCACAGCGTCCCCAGCGATCAGGTGGCCGTCCCTCCACAGGCCGATCTGCCCGGCGGTGTGGCCGGGCAGGTGCAGCACCTCCCAGCCGAGCACGTGGTCGCCCTCCTGCACGGCGCTCACCGCTCCGGCCGGCACCTTGGGCGCCGCGCCGAACAGCGCCCGGGCTACCCCGGGCCGCCCGGCCGGGTAGGACAGGTCCGTTTCCCGGCCGGTGAGGCGCGGGATCTCCAGCGGGTGCGCCAGGACCGGCAGGCCCAGCCGGGCGGCGAGGAAGGCCCCGCCCAGGTGATCGAGGTGCGCGTGCGTGACCAGCAGCGCGTCCGGCCGGAAGGCGTGCAGCAGCCGCGCAAACAGGGGGGCGTGCAGGGGGCCGCCGGCGTCCACGAGCAGCCGCCCAGCGGGGCTGTTCAGCAGGTACACGTTGGCGTACAGCGTCCGGACGTGCAGGGTGAGGCCGCTCATGCCCGGGACTGTACCCCACTTCTTGAACCCGGTTCAGAAATCCGGGCCCTGCGCGCTCTATACCGCGTGACATGACGACCACCAACCGCATCTCCTGGCTGAGCGTTCCCGACGAAGACGGTGCCCACGAGGGCGTGCGCAAGCTGTGGGCGAAGGCCGAGGCGAACATGGGCTTCGTGCCCAACGTGTTCCGCGCCCAGGCCCTGAACGGCGAGCAGTTCCTGGCCTGGTGGACCTACTTCAACCTGCTGGTGAACAAGGAAGGCCACCTCAGCAACGCCGAGCGGGAATTGCTTGCGGTGGTCGTCAGCGGCCTGAACCGCTGCGTGTACTGCGCCGTCTCGCACGGCGCGGCCCTGCGCCACCACACGCTGGACCCCGTGACCGCCGACACGGTCGCCGTGAACTGGCGCCACGCCCGCCTGAGCGAGCGGCAGGCCGCCCTATGCGCCTTCGCGGAGAAACTCACCCTCACCCCCGCCCAGATGCAGGAAGGCGACCTCGCGCCCCTGCGAGCGCAGGGCCTGACCGACGCCGAGATCCTGGAAGCGGTGCAGGTGATCGGCATGTTCAACATGACCAACCGCGTGAGCAGCGCCCTGGGCTTCACCCCGAACGCCGAGTACCACGAGCAGGCCCGCAGCGCCCCCGACCAGCAACCCAGCTGAGCGCACCCTGACCGGAAAGGCCCGCGCCGGCCGGTGTGCGCGACAGTTGGCCGCGGGCCTGCGTGGTAGCCTCGCAGAATGTTTGAGGCGCTGGGCAGCAAGTTGCAGGACATTCTGGACCGGGTCGGCCGGGAACGCCAGCTGACCGAACCGCAGGTCAAGGCCGCCATGCGCGAGATCCGCATGGCCCTGCTGGAAGCCGACGTGAACTTCGGCGTGGCGAAGGACTTCGTCGCCCGCGTCAGCGAGAAAGCCGTCGGGCAGGAGGTCATGGGCTCCCTGAACGCCGGCCAGACCGTCGTGAAACTCGTCCACGACGAACTGATCGAAACGCTCGGCGGCAAAACCCACCAGCCGGAACTCAAGACCGACGGCAACGTCTGGTTCATGGTCGGCCTGCAGGGCGCCGGGAAAACCACCAGCACCGGCAAGCTCGCCGCGCACTACAAGGCCAAGGGCCGGCGCGTGCTGCTCGTCGCCGCCGACACCCAGCGCCCCGCCGCACGCGACCAGCTCGAGGTCCTCGCCAACCAGGTCGGCGTACCCGTCCTGAAAGTGCAGGACGGCGAGACGCCGCAGGAAACCCGGCGCCGCCTCGACGAGCACCTCAAGACCGACTACCGCGACCTCGTGATCGTGGACACCGCCGGCCGCCTCCAGATCGACGAGGCGCTCATGGATCAGCTCGCCGCGCTGCAGGACGAACTCAAGCCCACCGAGACGCTGCTCGTCGTGGACGCCATGACCGGCCAGGAAGCCCTGAACGTCGCGCAGACCTTCGACCAGCGCGTGCACCTGTCGGGCCTGATCATCACCAAGATGGACGGCGACGCCCGCGGCGGCGCGGCCCTCAGCGCCCGCAGCGTGACCGGCAAACCCATCTACTTCGCCGGCACCAGCGAGAAGCTCCAGGGCCTCGACCAGTTCCACCCCGACCGCGTCGCCGGCCGCATCCTCGGCATGGGCGACGTGCTGGGCCTCATCGAACGCGCCCAGCAGGCCGACCTCAAGGCCATGGACGTCAAGAAACCCGGCGAATTCGACCTGGAAGACCTGCTCACGCAGCTGCGCCAGATCCGCAAGATGGGCCCCCTGGGCGACCTGATGAAACTCATTCCCGGCATGAGCCGCGCCCTGCCCGAAGGCTTCAACATCGACGAGAAGCAGCTGCAACGCATCGACGCGATGATCAGCAGCATGACCGCCAAGGAACGCCGCAACCCCAAGATCATCGACGGGCGCCGCCGCAAACGCATCGCGGCCGGCAGCGGCCACACCGTGCAGGACATCAACAAACTCCTGAAAATGCACGAGCAGATGAAGGAAATGATGAAAATGCTCCAGCGGTTCAGCGGCCCCGGCGGCAAGGGCATGCGCGGCATGAAACCGCCCCGCGCGCCCATGGGCCCCCAGAATCTCAAACGATAAGGCCCCATTCACCCCGCCCGATTGACACGCCCGGCAGCCCTCCGTATACTCACACCCGCTGCAAAAACGCCCCCCGCGGGCGCGGCAGTTCAGGGTTGTTAGCTCAATTGGTAGAGCAGCTGACTTTTAATCAGCGGGTTCCGGGTTCGAGTCCCGGGCGACCCACCAGGAAACCCCCGCCCCGCGCGGGGGTTCTTGCTTTTACCTGCGGTTGATCCGACTATTTGCTACGACGCAGACTGTTCAGTAAGCGACTTTCGCCAGCTCTAGCGTGCATTTCCCAATCAGGCTTGCTTTAACTCTGCTCGAGAGTCCATCGTAAAGAGTCAGATCGCCCTCGAAATGTGACCGTGTGTTGACTACATCACGAACTCGGCAGCTCTTAAAGATGGTCCCCCGTCTCAGTTGCGCTGTCAGCCCCGAATTGAGAGGTTGAGTCGACGAGGCGAAGGGGGGAGTGTAATACAGGACTGCTTCCTCACGCGGCGACGATTGAACGCCACTCAGAGGCTGGAAACGGCTCACACGCCCCCGAGAACTGGGGTCACCGATATCCTCCACCGTGATGTCAACTGATTCAGGGGCTCTGTCTGTCTCAAGGAGAGTGTATCGCCACACCTGACCCGTCCGAAGTGGCAGCGTCTCAACCTGATAGGAAGTTGTGGGCGCGCAGGCGGCAAGGGCGAGAGGCAGCAAGAAAAGGACACACTTCATCTCCGAAGATTTTAAGATGGAACGAAGCGCCTGTTCGAACGGAATGTACTCGGGGTAACACTGGCGGTTACGTGCCCGTGTGAAGCGCTTGTCTACCAGAGTGGAAGGGAACCCTCCGCGCACCTGAGTAACCCCTATCTAGCACACGATCAGGGCATGCTTATGAAGCTGAAGAAAGCCCCCGCCTACCGCCTTCACCCGGGCGGGTCTGTGATTGGGTTGCATGCAGGGTAGGGACCGGGCGTTAACTGGGGGTAAACGCCGGTCAGGCGATCTCGGTGTCCAGGAGGATGGTGACGGGTCCGTCGTTGCACAGGTCCAGGCTCATGTGCGCGCCGAAGACGCCCTCGGCCACCGGGAGGCCCTGGGCGCGCAGGGCGGCGTTGAACTCGTGGTAGAGAGTCTCGGCCTGGGCGGGCGGGGCGGCGCGGATGAAGCTGGGGCGGTTGCCGCGGCTGGTGTCGGCGTGCAGCGTGAACTGGCTGACGCTGAGGACGCCGCCGCCGATGTCCTGAATGCTTCGGTTCATCTTGCCCTGCTCGTCACTGAACACGCGCAGCCGGGCGATCTTGGCGGCGAGCGTCCGGGCGGTGTCGCTGGTGTCGGCGGGTGCGACGCCCAGCAGGATCAGGTAGCCGGGGCCGGTCTCCCCGGTGACCTGGCCTTCCACGGTGCAGCGGGCGTGCGTGACGCGCTGGAGAACGGCGCGCACGGTCAGTTGCCACGTTGAGGCGGGGCAGGCGGGGCGTCCTGGCTTTCCTGCAGGCGGGCACGGACGCTGGCGATGGCGTCGGTGAGGAGGTCGCTTTCGGTGAAGTCCAGGTTGCCGCGGGTCTTGTCGGCCAGCATGGTGAGGAGTTTGAGGCTGCGTTCGGCGGTCTGCCGGGCGCGCTGTTCGGTCAGGAGGCCGTCGCGGGCGGCGCTGGCGGTGGCGGCGTTCAGGTCGCCCAGGGCGGCCTCGGCGGTGGCCTGCAGGGAGTTGACGAGGCCGACGAATTCCGGGTGGGGCATGCCCGGCAGGATACTCGTCGCCGGGCGCGTCAGAACAGGCCGGGTTGCCCGGGCTCGTCCAGCGGGACGGGCAGGGGCGCTGCGGGCTCCCGCTCGCCGCGCAGGACGGCGGCGACCTCCTGGATGTCGTGCCAGGTGAGGCTCTTGGGGCTGCCGGGGGTGCGTTCGTCGCGGCGCAGCAGGTAGGCGGGGTGGTACAGGGGCCGCAGCAGGGCCTGGGACTGGCCGCCCTGGGCGTCCGGGTGGGTGAAGGCGTACCAGTGGCCGCGCAGGTCCGTGATGCCGCGGGTGGTGCGCAGCAGCGTCTGGGTGGGGGTGTTCCCCAGCGTGACGATGACGCGGGGCCGCAGCAGGCTGAGTTGCGGGTGCAGCCAGTGATCGGTGCAGGTGAGGATTTCCTGCGGGGTGGGGTCCCGGCCGGGGGGGCGGCATTTGACGGTGTTCGTCAGGTACGTCTCGGCGCGGCGGAGGCCGGCGGCGTGCAGGATGCGGTCCAGCAGCTGCCCGGCCGGGCCGACGAAGGGCCGCCCGGCCTGGTCCTCGGTGCGGCCGGGGCCTTCCCCGATGATGACCAGGGGCGCGTCGGCGGGGCCTTCGGCGACGACCACGCGGGTGCTGCCGGGCCGGAGGGGGCAGGCGGTGCACTCTAGGTTGCGGGCGTGCAGGGCGGCCAGGGTGGAGGGCGGGGCGCCGGGCGCGCCGTTCAGGGGGTGTCGCCCAGCTTCACGCGTTTGCTGCGGGCCTCGCGGCGGGTCTTGGGGTCCAGGCCGACCAGCAGGAAGAAGTTCTCCAGGGCGTTTTCCTGTCCCTTGATGTCCGGGTGTTCGTGTTCGGGGGTGCCGGTCACGAAGGGCAGGTTGCGGTAGAGCTCCAGCGCGCGGGTGATGACGGCCTGGGTGTCGTTGGCCTCGGCGTGTTCGCCGAGCAGGGCGTAGACCTCGCGGCGGCTTTCGGCGTGTTTCAGGAAGGCGTCCGGGTGGGGGGTCTCGGCGGCGCGGAGCATGTCCTGCCGGGCGATGCGGCGGTAGTGTTTCAGGCCCTGCTGGAGCTGTTCGGTGGTGATCAGTTCTTTCATGTGTGGGTGGACCTCCGGGGGTCGTGGGTGCGGGCGGGGGCCAGAGTTCCGGCCAGTATAGGTGGGGGCGTCCGGGTGGGGCCGGGCGGGGTGGACAGGGCTGGCCCACATTTCATAGATGAGTAAAATGAGAAAGTATAATAGTTCAAAGGCCGCTTTTTAGACGTGGTTCAGGGGAAATGTGGTGTTTTCCCAGTCATGAGGGTTTCTCTGAGAATCTTGAGCAGGAGCGCAAGATCGGCTCTCACACAGGCAGGCGGGCACCGCATAGCTGCCGTATAGGCGCATACAGGGCGCCACTTCCCCCGACAATTAAGACCGCATAAATAAAGATGCGTTAAACTTCCAGGCGTCGATGAACGCTTCCCGAATCCTCCTGACCCTCGCCGCTGCACTCAGCTTCACGGTTCCGGCCTCCGCCGCCAGCTACACCGTCAAGACCGGCGACACCCTTTACTCCATCTCCCGCAGCACCGGCATGAGCGCCGCGCAGCTGATGAGCCTCAACGGCCTGCAGAGCTCCACCATCCAGGTCGGCCAGGTTCTCAAGACCACCGCCGCCGCGAAGGCCGCGCCCGCCAAGGCCGCCAGCACCGCCGCCAAGCCCGCCGTGACCACCACCGGCACCGGCGGCGCCTACATCCGCACCGCCGCCAGCCGCTTCCTCGGCATCCGCTACGTTCTCGGCGGCACCGGCCGCGGCGGCATCGACTGCAGCAGCTACACCCAGAACGTGTTCCGCAGCATGGGCATCAGCCTGCCCCGCACCGCCGCCGCCCAGTGGGGCGCCGGGCGCTCCGTCAGCCGCCGCGACCTGCGCGCCGGGGACCTGGTGTTCTTCAACACCACCGGCCGCACCGCCAGCCACGTCGGCATCTACCTCGGCGACGGCATGATGGCCAACGCCAACAGCTACCACGGCCGCAGCATGATCGAGCCCCTGTTCGGCAACCCCTACTGGGCCGCCCGCTACAACGGCGCCCGCCGCGTCCTGAACTGAGCCTCCGGGCCTGAGGGCCGAGACCTTCATCGACAGCGAAGCACCCCCGCATCATCCGCGGGGGTGCTTCCTTTGATTGATTTGGGACTCAGCGCGCCGGCCGGGCCACCTGCACCGCGCCCACCGCCTCCAGTCCCCCGGCCAGGCGCACCAGCCGCTCGTCCTGCAGGGCCGGGGCGATGAACTGCACGCCCACCGGCAGGGCCACGCCGTCCACGGTCTCCATCCCGGCGGGCACGCTGAGCCCCGGCAGGCCCGCCAGGTTCACGGCGACGGTGTCCACGTCCGCGGCGTACATCGCCAGCGGGTCCCCGGTCTTCTCGCCGCGCCGGAAGGCCGGGAAGGGGCTGGTGGGCGTAACCAGCACGTCCACGTCCAGAAACGCGCGCGTGAAGTCGTCGGCGATCAGGCGGCGCACGCGCATGGCCTTGCTGTAGTACGCGTCGTAGTACCCGCTGCTCAGGGCGTAGGTGCCCAGCATGATGCGCCGCTGCACCTCCCGCCCGAAGCCCTGCTCGCGCGTCAGGGTCATGCTCTGCGTCACGTCGCCTGCCGCGGCGCGCGGGCCGTACACCATGCCGTCGAAGCGGGCGAGGTTGCTGCTCGCCTCCGGCATGGCGATCAGGTAGTACGTGGCGATGGCGTGGCGCAGGGTGGGCAGGCTCACCTCGCTGACCTGGGCGCCCGCGCCGCGCAGGGCGTCCAGGGTGGCGTTCAGGGCCGCAGTGACGCCGGCGGTGTTCCCGTCCAGACTCTCGCGGATCACGCCCACCCGCAGGCCCCGCAGGTCGTCGGCGGTGCCCGGCGCGAACTGCGGCGGGGCGTTCAGGCTGGTCGCGTCGCGCGGGTCGTGCCCGGCGATCACGTTCATCACCACCGCCAGGTCAGCGGCGGTGCGGGCAAACGGCCCGATCTGGTCCAGGCTGCTGGCGTACGCCACCAGGCCGTAGCGGCTCACGCGGCCGTAGGTGGGCTTCAGGCCGTACACGCCGGTCAGGGCCGCCGGCTGCCGGACGCTGCCGCCCGTGTCGCTGCCCAGGCTGACCGGCGTGAGGTCCGCCGCGACCGCGACCGCACTCCCGCCGGAACTGCCGCCCGGCACGCGCGCCGGGTCCCAGGGGTTCAGGGTGGGGCCGTACGCGCTGCTCTCGGTGCTGGAACCCATCGCGAACTCGTCCATGTTCGCCTTGCCGACGATCACCGCGCCCGCCGCGGTCAGCCGCGCGGCGGCGGTCGCGTCGTACGGGCTCACGTACCCCTGCAGGATGCGGCTGCCGCAGGTGGTGGGCGTGCCGGTCACGTTGATGTTGTCCTTGACGAGCACCGGCACGCCCGCCAGCGGCAGCCGCTCGCCGGCCGCGACCCGGGCGGCCACGGCGTCCGCCTGCGCGGCCGCGCCATCATTCAGGCTGACCACGGCGTTCAGGTCGCGGGCCGCCTCGATGCGGGCCAGGGCGTCCTGCAGCAGGGCCCGGGGCGTGGCGTCGCCGGTCGTCACGGCGCGGGCCAGGTCGGTGGCGGAGGGCAGCTCAGGGAACACGGGCATACCGCGCCAGTCTACCGGGGGCCGCCCGCGCGCGCCGGAACGCCGTGCAGACGGCGCGTCCCGGGGTCAGGCGGGCCGGGCCAGCACGCTCAGGCCGGCGCGCAGGGCGTGGCGCACCAGCACTTCGGGCGGGAGCAGCAGCGCGTTGCCCACGTCCGGCCCGCCGCGCACCGGGAAGACCAGCACCTGCCCGTCGTCCAGGCGCACCGCGACCTGACTTACCGGGCCGCCGCCCGACACCCGCCAGCGCTCCAGTATGGTCTCGTCCAGCACGGCCGCGCCGCGCACCTGCCGGGTCACGCCCAGCGTCAGGCGCGCCACCCGGGTCCTGCGGGGGGCGAGCAGGCCCAGGCGCACGAGTTTCGCCACCACCCGCGCGCCCAGCGGGTCGCCCGCGACCTCGCCGACCGGCTCCTGAGCCTCCAGGCGGCGGAGCACCGTGCGTTCCTCCGGGGAGCAGGCCAGCGCCGCCACCCGCTCCGGCGCGGTGAGGCGCCCGGGCCCGCTGAAATCCGGGGCGGGCAGGGCCACGGCGTCCAGCGCCTGCCAGGTCAGGTCGTCCAGGCTGACGTCCAGGTCCGGGGCGGTCACGCGCAGCCCAGGCTCGAACACGAACTGCCCCTGCGGCGCGCCGAGCATCCGGGCGAGCGCCGCGGCGCCCCGCAGCGGGCCGTAGGTGACGGCCTGCACCCGGCCGGCCGCCAGCCACAGCAGGAAGGGAGCCGACCCGGCCCCGGCGGGCTCGACCTGCATCAGGCCGGTCTTCCCCTGCCCGGACAGCATGAGCAGGAGTTCCAGAAGGTCGAAGGCGTCCAGGCTGGTGGTGTGCTGCATAGATGAGAACCGCCGCGGTTCGCTCTCATGGTATCCGAGGGCCGGGGGCCCCAGGCGTCCGTCAGGTGGCCGATGTCTGACCTGCCCAGGGCGCGCGATGCTGGTTGCGAATGCCCGCCCCCTGCCTGACCTGACCCTGCGTGACCGCTCCGAGGCCGACCTCCCCATCCCCTGGCACTGGTGCCACGCCGAGCGGAGCCCCGAGTGGCAGCAGTGGGACACCCCGTACGTTCACGGCGCGACCCGGCCGCTTCCATACGAGGCGTTCCTGGACCGGCAGCGGGTGGTGGAAGCTGGGCATCGTCATCTACGACCCACAGCTCTGGAGTGGCGGGCACGGCACGCGCGCCCTGCGCCTGTGGACCGCGGCGACCTTCGCGGGCACTGACGCGCACGTTCTCACCCCGACGACCTGGTCCGGGAACGCCCGCATGTTCCGCGCGGCGCGGCGCTGCGGGTACTGCGAGTGCGCCCGGACTCCCGAGGCGGCGGCACGACAGCGTGAAACTGGCCGCGCTGCGCCGTGACTGGCCGGGCGCGTCCGCCGGGTGCGAGAATGCCGGGCTGTGATGCCCGAGCTCTCCCCCACCGTGATCCGCGCCGCCCAGATTTTTGACGCGCCATTTGCCGCACCGCTGATTCAGGAGACGATCGGCGCCATCGGGCGGGCGCTGACGGGCACCACGTCGGACGGGGACGCGGCGCACGTGATCGCGGAGTTCTTCCCGCTGCGGGGGCACCGCCTGAGCTTCACGAACACCCTGATCGCCGAACGCGGCGGCCGGCCGGTGGGCCTGCTAGTGGCGTACCCGGGCGAGCTGGCGGTGATGCTGGACCAGCCGTTCCGCGAGCACCGCCGCAGCCTGGGCCTGCCCCCCACCGTGGATTCCGAGGGCCTGCCCGGCGAGCTGTATCTGGACACCCTGGCCGTCACGGCCGGGGCGCGCGGGCAGGGGGTGGGGTCGGCCCTGCTGGAGGCGGCCCCGGACCTGGCGCGGCGGGCGGGCGTGCGCCGGCTGGGCCTGCTCGTCGAGGACGGGAACCCGGCGGTGGGCCTGTACGCCCGGCACGGTTTCACGCCGGCCGGGGAGCGGGTGGTGGCCGGCGGGCGCTTCATGCACCTCACCCGCGACCTGGAGTAAGCCGGCCCTTCCTTGAGCGTCCCTTACCCCTCGGGGCGCTCCAGGCGGGCGCGCCCGTACGCTGGCCGGCATGAGGCCCTCTGCCCGGACCGTGGACGCCGCCGCGCTGCGTGGCATCCGGCTGTACCAGCGTTTCCTGTCGCCGCGCAAGGGGTTCCGCTGCGCGCACGCGGCCCTGACCGGTGGGGAGTCCTGCTCGGCTGCGGTCGCGCGGATCGTGCGGGAGGATGGGCTGATCGCCGGGCGGGGAAGGGTCGCGGCGCAGTTCCGGGCGTGCCGGGCGGCACACGCCGCGCTGCACGGGGGCCTGCTGCCCCACCCGGGCGCGTTCGGCTCGCAGGTGCAGGCGGGCCGCGTGCAGGGCGTGTGCTGCTGCGGGCCGGTGCCGATTCCCTTCCGCTGCGGGTAACGGGCGGGCGGCGGGGGTCCACCGGAAGTCGGATGTGAGCGGCGCGCCGGGGGCAGTATCTTCGGCGGGTGCGGCGTCGCGTGATTGGTCTGGTGGTTCTGGCGGGTCTGGTGGCCCTGGCCGCGCCGATGGCGCCGGCCGTGGCGAAGTACGGCGCGTTCCCGCAGAAGGCGGACGGGCCGGTGAACCTGCTGCTGGCTGGCGTGACCCCGCAGTACGACGAGAGTGCCGCCGTGTGGCCGTACCCGGCGAAGCCCGAGGCGTACACCGGGAACACGGACACGATCATCCTGGCGCAGCTGTGGCCGGACGGCCGCACGAATCTGCTGAGCATCCCGCGGGACTCGTGGATGAACGTGCCCGGCTACGGCTGGGGCAAGATCAACGGCGCAAACCCGCACGGCGGGCCGGACATGCTGGTGAACGCCGTGCAGGCCCTGACCGGCCTGCGGGCCGACGGCTACGCCCTGCTGTCCCTGCGGGCGGTGCGGGACCTGACGGACGCGGCGGGCGGCGTGACGGTGGACGTGCCGCAGCGCATGAAGTACGACGACAACGCCGGGAAGCTGCACGTGGACCTGCAGCCGGGCCGTCAGCGACTGAGCGGGGAGCAGGCCGAGGGTTTCCTGCGCTTCCGCAAGGACAACCTGGGGGACATCGGGCGGGTGGCGCGTCAGCAGCTGTTCCTGGGCGCGCTGGTGAACCAGGTGAAGAGTCCCCTGAACTGGTGGCGGCTGCCCATGGTCGTCAGTGCCCTGGACCGCAACACGAAATCGAACCTCACGCGGGACCTGAGCGGGAAGGTGCTGGGCGCGGCGCTGTCCGGGCCGAAGGTGCAGATGTTCAAGGTACCGGGCGATTTCGGCTGGGCGGGGAACCTGAGCGTGTGGCGGGTGGATCAGGCGGCGCTGCGGGCGCTGGTGCAGCAGGAGTTCCGGGACCCGAACGACCCGCGGAACCTGAGCGTGCAGGTGCTGAACGTGCAGGCCCCGGGCGGCAGCGCGCGGCGCATGAAGGCCCGGCTGGACGCGCTGGGGTACGTGAATGTGACCACCGGGAACAGCGCGGGCGTGCAGGGGGCCACCACGATTTCCGGGCCGGGCGCGGCGCGGGTCCGGGCGGACCTGGGCTTCGGGCAGGTGACCGGGGAGGCCGGGCCGGGCGCGGACGTGACGGTGCGGCTGGGCGCGGACACCCCCGCGAACTGAGGCGCCGGGGCCTTCACCTTTGGGCACTCCGCCGCTTTTCATGATGGAAGCGATACCATCCAGGGCACGGCTCGTGACGGAGCGCAGGTCCCCCCGGGGACCGGGAGGTCAGGCATGAACGACAGCAGCGGACGCGTGGCGAACCCCGCCGACCTGAAATGGTGGCAGAGCGGCATCATCTACCAGATCTACCCGCGGTCCTTTCAGGACAGCAACGGCGACGGCATCGGGGACCTGAAGGGCATCACGGCGCGGCTGCCGTACATCGCCTCGCTGGGCGTGGACGCCGTGTGGCTCTCCCCCATCTTCGTCTCGCCCATGCGTGACTTCGGGTACGACGTCGCCGACTACTGCGACGTGGACCCCATTTTCGGCACCCTGGAGGAATTCGACGCGCTGGTCGCCGAGGCGCACCGCCTGGGCCTGAAGGTGATGCTGGACTACGTGCCCAACCACTGCTCCTCGGCGCACCCCTGGTTCGAGGAGGCGCTGACCGGCAAGGACAGCCCCAAACGCGACTGGTTCGTGTGGCACGACGGCCGCATCGGCCCGGACGGCACGCGGTACCTGCCGAACAACTGGCGCTCCTTTTTCGGCGGACCCGCCTGGACGCTGGACGAGGCGAGCGGACAGTACTTCCTGCACCAGTTCCTGAGCAGCCAGCCGGACCTGAACTGGCGCAACCCCGAGGTCCGCGCGGCCATGTTCGACGCGCTGAGATTCTGGATGCGCCGCGGCGTGGACGGCTTCCGCGTGGACGTCATCTGGCTGCTCGCCGAGGACGAGGAGTTCCGCGACGAGCCCGTGCGCGCCCTGGACCCCGGCAGCCTGCTGGCCGTGTTCCCGGAACACGCCTCGCTGGAACACATCTACACGCAGGACCAGCCGGACACCCGCACCTACGTGCGCGAGATGCGGCAGGTGATCGACGAGTTCGACGACCGCATGATGGTCGGGGAGATCTACCTGCCGCTGGAGCAGCTGCTGGCGTACTCCGGCACGCCGGACGAACCCATGGTGCACCTGCCCTTCAATTTCCACCTGATCAGCATGACCTGGGACGCCGCGCACGTCCGCGCCTTCGTGGACGACTACGACGCCCGCAGCGTGCAGGCCGGCGCGTGGCCGAACTTCGTGCTCGGCAACCACGACCAGCGCCGCTTCAAGTCCCGCGTGGGCGAGGCGCAGTACCGCGTCGCGCAGACCCTGGTGCTCACCCTGCGCGGCACGCCCACCGTGTACTACGGCGACGAGATCGGCATGCACGACGTGGTCATCCCCCCGCACCGCCTGGTGGACCCCGCCGGGCTGCAGCAGCCGGGCAGCCCCGAGGCGGGCCGCGACCCGGAACGCACCCCCATGCAGTGGGAGGCGGGCCCCAACGCCGGGTTCAGCCCCGAGGGCGTGGAGCCCTGGCTGCCGGTCGCGGACGACGCCGACCAGATCAACGTGGCCGCCCAGGAAGCGGACCCGGACAGCGACCTGAACTACTTCCGGGCGCTGACCGCCTTGCGCCGCGCGCACCCGGCGCTGGTGGCCGGGTCGTACCGCAGCCTGGACACCGGGCAGCCCGACGTGTTCGCGTACGTCCGCGAGCATGAGGGCGAGACCGTCACGGTCCTACTGAACTTCAGCGCCGAGGACCGCCCCCTGACCGACCTGACGGCCACCCGCACGCTGCTGAGCAGCCTGAAGGGCAAGCCCGACCCGGCCGCGCCGCTCGGCCCGAACGAGGCGCGCGTCGTTCTCGGCTGAGCCGACTCCTGAAGGGGGGCCATCCGCCTGGCGGGGATGGCCCCTGCCCCGTTCAGGGCAGCCGCAGGCCGGCGTGTTTCAGGCGCAGCGCCTCCGCCCGCTGGCGCAGGTGAATCTGGTGCGTGAGCAGCGTCACGTCCGCCTGCTTCCCGCGCAGCGCCAGCGCGAGCGCCACCGCCGCCCGGTCGTGTTCCGGCAGGTCCCACCCGGCGCTGCTCACGTACAGCTCGAACTGGTCCTGATCCAGCCGGAACAGGCCGCCCGCGTCCGGCGCGGCGAACACCGCCGGCAGGTCTGCCGGCCGGGCCGGGCGCAATAGGTCCGTGAAACTGGGCGGGTTCAGCCACTGCATCGCCCCGTGAAAGCTGTTCAGGGTGCGCGTGGGGGCCGCCACCCACACTTCCGCGCCCCGTTGCTGCAGGTCCAGCAGTTGCGGCAGCAGCACCTGCTGCAGGGCGGGCGTGGACAGAATGCCCTCCACGGCATTCAGCATGGGGCGGTCCAGGACGAGGCAGGTGCTCATGGCTGCCCCCATTCTGCCCGGCCGGGAAGGGGGAAACATGCCCCCGGCGGGGCGGGGTGGGCGGCGCCCTGCTACCCTGCGGCTCGTGACACGCACCGGCCTGACCGACACCATCGCCGCGATCGCCACCGCGCCCGGCAGCGCGGGCGTGGGCATCGTGCGGGTCAGCGGCGAAGGCGCCCACGCCATCGCCGACGCCCTGTTCCGCGGCCGCCGCCGGCCCTCCCGCACGCCCGGCGGGCGCTTCCTGTTCGGGCACCTGCTCGCCGCGGACGGCGAGGTGCTCGACGAGGGCCTGTGCCTGATCTTCCGCGCGCCGCGCAGTTACACCGGCGAGGACGTCGTGGAATTCCAGTCGCACGGCAGCCCGGCCGTGCTGGGCCGCGTGCTGGGACGCGTGCTGGAACTGGGCGCGCGGCTGGCCCGGCCCGGCGAGTTCACGTTGCGGGCGTACCTGGCCGGCCGGCTGGACCTCAGCCAGGCTGAGGCGGTGCTGGGTCTGGTGGAGGCGCACACGGACGCCGCGCGGCGGCAGGCGAGCCTGGGGCTGAGCGGCGCGCTGGGCGCGCGGGTGGCGCGTATCGGCGCGAACCTCACGCGGACCCTGGCGGCCATTCAGGCCATGCTGGACTACCCGGACGAGGGCGTGCCCGAGGAGGACCGGGACGCGCCCCTCACGGCCGCCGAGGCGGACCTGTCGGCGCTGGTGGCGTCCGCCCGGGCGGGGCAGGTGGCGACCCGCGGGGCGCGGCTGGCCCTGATCGGCCGCCCGAACGCCGGGAAGTCCAGCCTGCTCAACGCCCTGCTGGGGTACGAGCGCAGCATCGTCACGCCCATTCCCGGCACCACCCGCGACTACCTGGAGGCTGGCGTGGAGCTGGCTGGGGTGCCGGTCACGCTGGTGGACACCGCCGGCATCCGCGACACCCGCGACGAGGTGGAGGCCGCCGGGGTGCGGCAGGCTGTGGCACTGGCCGGCGCGGCGGACCTGGTGCTGGCCCTGGAGGACGGCAGCCTGCCCCGCGAGGTTCTGCCCACCGAGTTGCCCGGGGGGGCGCGGGTGATCCGGGTGCGCACGAAAGCCGACCTGAGCGCCGCGTGGACGGACCCGGCGGCGCTGGACGTGAGTGCCGTGACCGGGGAGGGCCTCCCGGACCTGCGGGACGCGATCAGCGCGGCGCTGCTGGGCGACACGGCGCGCGGCGAGGCGTGGCTCACCACCGAACGGCAGGCCGATGCCGCCCGCCGCGCCCTGGGGCACGTGCAGGCCGCCCGCACCCTGCCGGACGACCTGGCCGGGTGGGAGCTGGAAGAGGCCCTGCGCGCCCTGTCGGACCTGACCGGCCGGGACGTGCAGGAGGACGTGGTGGACGCCGTGTTCCGGAACTTCTGCGTGGGGAAGTAAGACCACGCGGCGCCCAGGATTTCCTCCGGGCGCCGCGTGTCAGGAAGTCAGGTCAGATGCCCTGCACGTCGAAGGTCAGGCCGAGGTCCCGGGTGTCCTCGTTCGGGTCGCGCCCGGCGACCAGGGCGTAGGCGGCCCGTTCGGGCGTGAGCCACTCGTCCATGACGCGCCGGAGGTCGTCGTGGGTGGTGGCGAGCAGGCGGGCCTTGTACGTTTCGAGCACTTCCGGGGTGTAGCCGGCAAGGTCGCCGTAGAAGCGCATGCGGCCGATGGTGTCGGGGCTGGTGAGGGGGTCCAGGGCGGTGCTGGCGCTCAGGATCGCCTCGGTGAGTTCCCGCTGGCCGAGGTCGGTGTTCAGGAAGGCGCGGGCGTCGCGGAAGATCTCGTAGGTGCGGCGCACGTGCGGGTCGCGGTAGCTGAGCATGGCGAACACGCCCTCGCGCGGGTCGTAGGTGGCGAAGCCCCCGTACGCGCCGCCCTTCTCGCGCAGTTCCTTGAGCAGGTACTCGCTGCGCAGCAGGGTGGCCAGGACCATCAGGGCCGGGCTGTCCGGGTGGGTGTACGGCACGGCCTGCCACGCGACCGCGTTGAAAGCGACGGGGCTGTCGGTGGTGCGGGCCTGCGGGGTGCGGGCGCCGGGGGTGACGGCCGGGTGGTGGGGCTCGGCGGTGCCGGTGAACAGGGCCGTGATGGGCGTGACGTCCAGCGCCACGTCGTCGGGCGTGGCGGTGACGAGCAGCGCGGGCGTGCCCTGAAGGATCAGGTCGCGCAGGCGGTTCAGGCGCTCCAGCAGGGCGTCCAGGCCGCCGCCCTCCACGATGCCCTTCAGGGTATTCAGGGCCGTGAGGCCGTCGAAGCGTTCCCCCAGGGCGCCGGCGGGGCTGACCTGCGCGGCGGCGAGGCGGCGGGCGTACACGTGGCCCTGGGAGACCACGCCGGCCTTCATGCCTGCGAGGCGCTGCTTGAGCAGCTGCTCCAGGCGCTCGGCGGTGAAGCGCGGCTGCGCGATGATGTCGCGCAGCACGCCGACCAGCGCGTCGCCGTTGCGGGCCAGGGCCTTGCCGGCGAAGGTGACGTTCAGGCGCAGGGTGTTCAGGTCGTCCGGGGTGGTGCCCAGGCCCACGCTGGCGCTCACGCCGCCGGTCACGGCCTCGATGCGCCGCGCGAGGGCCAGGTAGTCCAGGTCGGCGGCGCCGCCGCGGGTAACCGCGAAGGCGTACAGCGGCAGGGTGTCCAGCAGGTCGGCCGGCACCTCGGGCAGCTTGACCTGCACGTCCACGTACGTGAGCCCGCCGGTGGGCTGCGCGGCGCGGCCCACTACGCCGCGGCCGGCGTCCTCCTTGCTGTAGGCCACGCGGGGCACGCGGGTGGGCACGTCCTCCAGGGCCAGGGTGGGCAGTGTGGACGGGTCGTAGGGCTCGGCCTGCACTTCCTTGAGCCGCAGGCTTTCCTGCACGATGCGGGCGCGGTCCTCGTCGGTAAACTCGGCGCTCAGGCGCTTCACCAGGGCCTGCTCGTCCGCCTCGGCGCGGGCGGCGAGGTCCGGGTCGGGTGCGAGTTCCAGCGTGACGCGGTGGGGGTTGTCCAGCAGCTCACGCTGGATCAGGTCCTCGAACAGGCGGGCGTTGCCGCTCAGGTCGGCGCGCAGGCGCTCCATCTGGGCGTCCAGGCGCAGGCCGCTGACGGGGTCGCCGCCGCTCATCCAGGGGCCCAGCAGGCGGAACATGACGCCCAGCGCGAACGGGAAGCGGGCGTTGCTGACCTCCTTCTGAGACAGCTCGAACTGGTGCAGGCTGCTCGCGACGAGCTCCGGATCGATGCCGTCGTGCACGATGGCGCGCAGGGTGTCCAGCACGAGCGCCTCGACCTCGTCGGCCTTCCCGGCGGGCAGGCCCTTGAGGCCCGCGGCGAAGGCCCCTTCGCGGTAGCTGTCGCGGTAGCCGCTCACATCGGTCAGGGCACTGCCCAGCCCGGAGTCGATCAGGGGCCGGGTCAGGGGCGCGGCGGGGTTGCCGAGCAGCACGTCGCTGAGCACGCTCCAGCGCAGGTTCGCGTCGGCGTCGCTGCTCAGGCCCAGTTTCCAGCCCACGGCGACCTGCGCGCCGCGCTCCACGTCGCTGCTGGGGTACGTGACGGTCTCGCGGCGGGGCGCGGGGAAGGGCGGCTGGTCGGGGATGCTCACGTCCAGTTCACTGGCCGTGAAATGGCCCATGACGTGCTCCTCGATCACGGCCAGGATGCGCTCCAGCGGCAGTTTTCCGTAGGTGAAGAAGTAGGCGTTGCTGGGGTGGTAGTGCGCCGCGTGGAAGTTCTTCAGGTCCTGGTGCGTGAGGCTGGGAATGTCGCTGGGCGCCCCGCCGCTGTTGTTCGCGTACGTCAGGTCCGGGTACAGCGCCTTGCCGAACGCGCGGTGCAGCACGCTGCCGGGGGTCGCCATGGCGCCCTTCATCTCGTTGTACACCACGCCCTGGAGTTTCAGTTCGGTGGTGGGATCGTCGGGGGTGGCGAACTCGAAGCGGTGCCCGTCCTGCCGGAAGGACTCGTAGCGCATCAGGGGGAAGAACGTGGCGTCCAGGTATACGCCCAGCAGGTTGAAGTAGTCCTTCTCGTTGCGGGTGGAGAAGGGGTAGGTGGTCCAGTCGGCGGCCGTCATGGCGTTCATGAACGTGTTCAGGCTGCGCGGAATCATGGCGAAGAAGGGGTCCCGGACCGGGTACTTCTGGCTGCCCATCAGCACCAGGTGCTCCAGGATGTGCGCCACGCCGGTGCTGTCGCGTGGCACGGTCGGGAAGGTCACGCCGAAGGCGCTGTTCTCGTCGTCGCGGATCACGTGGGCGTGCCGGGCGCCGTTCTCGTGCCGCAGCAGCACCAGGGTGCCCTGCATCTCCGGCAGGTTGGCGGTGCGTTCCACGGTGTAGCGGCCCAGTCGGGTGCCGGCCTGCGGCGCGGCCGGCAACGGTTCAGCGGTGGTCATTCCCGCATGCTAGCGCCCGGCCCTG
This sequence comes from Deinococcus ficus, assembly GCF_003444775.1. Taxonomy (NCBI): domain Bacteria; kingdom Thermotogati; phylum Deinococcota; class Deinococci; order Deinococcales; family Deinococcaceae; genus Deinococcus; species Deinococcus ficus. Next base: position 2,256,575 of record NZ_CP021081.1, read on the forward strand.
CCCGCCTTCCCGGCAAAGGTGACGGAGTGGTCCTCATGCAGATGAGAACGGGGCTCACAGGCGGCCCAGGACCCGGCCCGTACAATGGCCCGTATGACACCCCTCAACCCGGTGGCCGCGCGGGGCGCGCTGGCGGCCCTGACTGTGGCGGCCGCCCTGCTCCTGGGCGGGTGCGGCAAGGAGATCACGCCGGCCAGCGTGACCGGCGGGTCCGACGCCCTGACCATCCAGAGCACCGGCAGCCTGCCGCCCATGTACCTGCAGGAACCGTACGTGGCGCCCGTCGCCGTGAGCGGCGGCGCCGGGCCGTACAGCCTGCGCGTCACGGCCGGCAGTCTCCCGCCGGGCATCACGCTGAACAGCGCCGGGCTGCAACTCACCGGGAAACCCGAGAAGGCCGGGACGTACACCTTCACGCTGGAAACCACCGACTCGCGCCTGAACAGCAAGAACCGCGAATTCACCGTGACCGTCGCCGCCCTGCCGCCCCTGACGCTGGCGCCCACCCTGCCCGCCGGGGAGATCCGCGGCGAGACGCGTGTGCCCGTGACCATCACGCACCCGCGGGACGTGCGTGCAGCGCGGGTCGTGTGGACGCTGCCCGAAGGGGCGCGCGTCACCCGCGTGCAACTCGGGGACGGCAACGGCAGCGGCCTGCTGTTCGTGAAACAGACCGGCCAGCAGCTCACCGTGGACCTCGGTTTCCGCGCGGTGCCCCGCTCCGGCGCGCGCGTGCTGCTCGTCAGCGTGAAACCCGCCAAGGCCGTGAAACTGACCAGCACCGGCTTCACGTACGAGGCGCGGGACGGCACCGGCAAGGTGATCGCCGGCAGCCCGGCCGCCGCCACGCCGGCCCCGGCGACCCCCGCCGCCGGCACCCCCAGCCCCACGGCCACCCCCACCCCACCGGTCACCCCGCCGACCGAACCCGGCACGCCCCCGGCGGAAACGCCGGGCACGCCGCCCCCCTCGGGCGGTGGGCAGTGAAGCGCCTCGCCCTGCTGGGCGCCCTGCTGGCCGGCGCAGGCCTGGCGACCACCGCCCCGGACCTGACCCTGCAACAGCAGGCGAAAAAGGCCGACGTGATCGTCCGCGCCGTGCTGGGCGCGGCCACCACCGTGAAAGAGGGCGACGTGACCTACACCGTCATTCCCCTGGCCGAGATCAAGGACGCCGTGGCCGGCGACGTGGCCCGCCTGCCCGTGCACGAGGGCAAACCCGCCCTGTTCTTCCTGCGTGGTGTGGACGACCTGCCCACGCTGGGCAGCGGGCAGGAGGTGTTCGCGCTGCTGTACGCCGCGCGCGCCGACAGCCCCCTGGTGGGCTTCAACCAGGGCCTGTACCCGGTCGTGAACGGGCAGGTCACCTGGAACAGCGTCACCAAGGCCCGCGTGGACGCCCTGGCGAAGGCCGAGGCGGACCGGCAGGCCGCGCAGCCCGCCCCCACGAACACGACGACCCCCGCCCCCACGGGCACCGCGGCGGCCGGCACCGGGACCACTCCGCCCCCCACGGCGGGCGCCACCCCACCCGCCTCCCAGCCGGCCCCCACGCCCCCTGCACCGACCGCCCCTCCGGCCAGTGGGATGACAGCCCCGGGCACGGCGGCCACACCTGCCCCGACCGGTCCGGCCACGACCCCGCCGGTGACTCCGCCCGCCGCAACACCGTCCAGCGTGCCGGTGCTGATCACCGACCCGGTGAAGTTCCGTGAGGCGCTGGTCGCCGCCCGGGGGAGCCAGTGAGGCGCGCGCTGACGCGGCTGGCGCTGCTCTCGGCGCTGGGCCTGGCAGGCCTGTCGGAGGCCGCCACCGTGAAGTTCCGGCCGCAGGGTGCGGAAATGACCCGGCTGGTGCAGGCGGCCGTGGCGGCCCTGAGCACCAAGGAGTTGCCGGTCACGATGGACGACACGGCCGGCGTGATCCTGTCCATCGGGGGCAGCGGGCCGAGCGCGGCGCCGTTCAATCCGGACGTGGCGGCGCGGGTGGTGACGGTGAACGGGGAGCGCCGCATCGAGTTCAATCCGCAGGGGCCGCTGCCGCTGGCCGAGGCAGTCCGGCAGGAGCTGGCGCGGGAGCTGGGCCTGAGCGCCTGGACGGCCGCCGCCGCCCGCACGCGGCTGAGCGGCGCGGACGTGAACGGCGACGGGAAGATCGATCTGGCGGACCTGGCGATCATCATGAACAACTACGGCAAGGCCACGACGGTCGGGGACCTGAACCAAGACCGCAAGGTGGACGACGCCGACATCCGGCTGTTCAGCGAGCAGTACCGGCCCTGAGGGCCTTGTCGCTTACTCGTAGAACGCTTCGATGCGTTCGCGGGCAAGTTCCGGGCTGAGGGTCATGCCGATGTTGCGCAGCAGCCGCACGGCGCCGCCGGCCTGCCCGAGCTGTCCGATCTGCCGGGAGCGGTGCACGACGGCGTTCGCGGCCGCCTCGCGTTCCTGCTGGTAGCGGCCGAGGGCCGCGCTCAGGGTGGGGAGGTCCGGGTCACCGAGCGGTGCGAGCTGCGTGGCGAGGCTGTAGGCGTCCTCCAGGGCCTGCGCGGCGCCCTGCCCGAGGTTGGGGCTGGTGGCGTGCGCGGCGTCGCCGATCAGCACGACCTTCCCGCGGTGCCAGTGCGGCAGGGGCCGGATGTCGCTGAGGTCCACGCCGTGAATGTGTTCGGCGTCGGTGTGGGCGATCAGTTCGATGACCTGTTCGGGGAAGTCGCGGTACTCGCGCAGCAGGTCGGTTTTCTTGCGGGTGGCGCCGGGCGTCTGGGTGACGGGGGCGTGCCAGTAGGTGAGGTTCTCCGCGAGGCGGAAGAACGTGAATCGCCGGCCCCGGCCCCAGTACTCCACGAAGGAGTTGTGGTACTGCGGGAGGGGCGCGATGGTGGTCAGGCCGCGGTAGGCGACCTGCCCGGTGTGCACGAGCTGCGTTTCGGGCATGGTGAGTTGCCGGGTGCGGGATTCGCGGCCCTCGGCGGAGACGAGCAGGTCGGCGGTGGTTTCCGCGCCGTTGGCGAAGCGGGCGGCCACGCCGTCGAAGTGGTATTCCACGCCGCTGAGTTCATGGCCGGTGTGAATGGTGCCGGCGGGCAGGGTTTCGGCGAGGCTGCGGTGCAGCACGGTGCGCGACAGGCTGTACAGGCCCCGCCCGTGCCGCTGCGCGACGGCCGTCTGCGGGCGGTGGTACAGCGTCCGGCCAGTTTTCGCGTCGATGATCTGCATGTCGGTGAGCGGCACGCCGTACGCGTCCAGGATGTGCCCCAGGCCCAGGCGGTCCAGCACGCGGGCGCTGTTGGGGGGGATGATCAGCCCGCCGCCGATGCTGCGCAGCGTGGCCTGCGCCTCGTGCACCTGCACGCGGTGGTGGGGGTGGTGCAGGGTGACGGCCCGCGCGAGGGCCAGGCCGCTGATGCCAGCGCCGATCACGGTGATGTTCATGCTTTCCTCCGGAAATGAGGCCGCGGCGCTCGGGGCCAGCCGCAGGGGTACAGCGCCCTGGAGCGTGCTGGGGGCGGCGGGGTGGGTCGGGTGGGGCGTGGTCGGTCGGGGCAGGCCAGCCGCCGGACCGGAAGCGGCCGGGGCGGACTGAGGGTGATTGTTCGGCTCTGGTGCGGGGCGGTGCAAGAACGCATGTCCCACGGGGGTCCAGATCTGAGGCGGGGGCGGGGGGCCGGATGGTGAGGTCCGTAAGGGTCCGTCGCGGCGCGCATCTGTTACACTGCCCTGTTTGCTCGGGGCCGCCATCGTCCCGAAAGGGGAGTGATGCAGTGACGGCAGCCGAGACGATTCAGGACCTTTACCCCGCGCCCATCAAGGGCGTGGAGAGCGGCAGTCCCGCCGAACGGGCGGGCGTGCGCCCGGGAGACGTGCTGCTGCGCGTGAACGGACAACCCGTGACCGACGTGCTGGCCTACCGCCACCAGCTGTCGCGCGGCGTGGCGACGCTGGAGATCGCCCGGCCGCAGGTCGCGCCGAAGGTGATGACGGGCGTGGCGGGCACCGCGCAGGACCACCACCGCCTGATGCTGCAGGCCGCGCCCAGCCTGGACGACACCTTCACCTTCGACGTGGAGTGGGAGGACCCGGGCCTGGAGTTCGAGGAGGTGCTGTTCGACGGCATCAAGAAGTGCGCCAACAAGTGCGATTTCTGCTACGTGCACCAGATGCCGCGGGGCTTTCGCAAGAGCCTGTACATCATGGACGACGATTACCGCCTGTCGTTCCTGTACGGCTCGTTCGTGACCCTCACCAACCTGACCGAGAACGACATCAACCGCATCCTGGACGAGAACCTCTCGCCGCTGTACATCAGCGTGCACACCGCCAACCAGGAACTCCGGCAGGACATGATGAAGTGGTGGCGCCTGAAGGTCAAAGACCCGCAGGCCGTGCAGATCCGCAGCATGATCGAGCGCCTGGAGAGCATCGACCTGTACACCCAGATCGTGCTGGTGCCTGGCCGCAACGACCGCGAGAACCTGGACGAGACCGTCGAGTACCTGTCCAGCCGCCCGAACGTGATCTCGGCGGCGGTGGTGCCGATCGGTCTGACCGGGCACCGCACCAACCTGCCGGACGTGCGGACCTTCAATCAGGAGGACGCGCAGGACACCCTGGCCCGCCTGAACGTGTGGCGGAAGAAATTCCTGGCCGAGCGCGGCACGCGCTTCGTGTTCCCCAGTGACGAGCTGTACCTGCTGGCGGGCGAGCCCCTGCCCCCGGAAGAGGAATACGAGGGCTTCCCCATGCTGGAAAACGGCGTGGGCATGATCCGCGACTTCCTCACCGAGGGGATTCCCGAGGACCTGCCGGCCGCGCTGCCGCACCCCATGCGCGTGATCCTGGGCACCGGCCTGCTGTTTGCCGAGTCGCTGGACCGCGCGGTGGAGCCGCTGCGGCAGATCGGCGGGCTGGAGATCGAGGTGCGCGCCGTGGAGAACAAGACCTTCGGGCGGGTGACCACCGTGGCGGGCCTGCTGACGGGGCGCTGCTTCCGGCACGCCATCCAGCCGGGCGAGGCGGACCTGCTGATCGTGCCGCCCACCACCCTGCGTTACGGCACGGAACTCATGCTGGACGACACCAGCCTCACCGAACTGAGAAACGAGTTCCGCATGGACGTCCGCCCCGGCGGCGCCACGCTGGGTGAACTGGCCCGCGTGATCCTGCAGGGCGCGCAGAGCAGCGGCCCGCAGTTCGGCATGAGCGCGCACGCCATCAAGGACCGCCCCGCCGAGGACGCCGCTGAGCGCATGCGCGGCGAGGCGTAAGCGCAAGCGCTCTCATCCGTGCATCCGTGAGCGAGTCCACAATGGTGGCATGATCAGCGGCTTCCAGAAGTTCCTGATGCGCGGCAACCTCATCGACCTCGCGGTCGGCGTCCTGATCGGCGCGGCCTTCGGGAAGGTCGTGGACTCCTTCACCAAGGGCCTGATCATGCCCATCATCGGCATCTTCGGCGGCGTGCCCAACTTCGACAGCCTGAAGTTCACCGTCAACGGCAGCGAATTCCTGTACGGGCAGTTCCTCACGGCCCTGGTCAGCTTCTTGATCACGGCCGCCATCATCTACTTCTTCGTCATCACGCCGTTCAACCACCTGATGGAGCGCTTCAAACGCCAGGAGAAGCCCGCCGTGGCCGAACCCACCAACGAGGAGAAACTCCTCGCGGAGATCCGCGACGCCCTGAAACAGCGCCCGCTCTGAACTAGCCCGCATTACACCAGCGTCTCGCCCCAGGGAGAGAGTGCGCTCAGGTAGCTTTCTCTCTGTTCAGCGCCGGCCTGTCCTTACTCTGCTGGGCCGGCCGGTGACTGGAGCTCGGATATCCGAACAATGGCGCGGATAAGGTCCTGGCTGGCCTGGGGCGGCAGCATGCCGGGGGCGGTCAGGTCCTCGAAAAAGAGCCCGGTCAGGGCGAGATAGCCCAGCAGGAACATTACCCGGTCGGCGGTCAGTGCCTGCGCACCGCTGAACTGCTCGTTCATCTGGAGGTTTGCCCGGATGATAGGCAGGAGGACGGCTTGCAGGTCAGGGTGCCGCTGGGCGAGCAGCCGGAGTTCAAGCAGTGCCAGATACGCCTCGCGTTCCCGGCGGACACGCTCTACCAGATTTTCCAGCAGGGCAGTGTGCAGAGCTGGGCCGGTCAGACTGGAAACGGAATTCAGGAAGGCCTGATCCGGTTGCAGGCGATCATGAATGTGATGGGCGAGCTGGGTATGGAGGTCAAGGCGCGTCCGGAAATAGTTGGAAGCGGTGCCAGTGGGGACGGCGGCGGCCTCGTCCAGCGTGCGGTAACTGAGCCCAGCGGCTCCCTCTCGGGCGAGGAGGGACACGGCGGTCTGGAGCAGGTGGGCTCGGCGCTGGGTGTTGTGGCGCATGCCCGAATGTACTACACTCGTACCGGTACATTCATCGTGATCAGGAGGGACCTATGCAGATCACTGCCATCAGCCTCACGGTGTTAAGTCCGCAGCCCCTGGACAGCGCCCGCTTCTACACCCAGCACTTCGGCTTTACCCCGTCCCTGGAATTGGATTGGTTCGTCAGCCTTCAACATCCCGCCCACCCCGCCCTTCACCTCGATCTGCTGCGTCAGGGCCACGCGGCGGCCGGACAGCACCTGCAGGGACAGCAGACCACCGGCGTGATGCTGGCGCTCGTCACTGAGGACGTGACTGCCGAGGCCCAGCGCCTGACCCGGGCCGGCCTTCCCCTGCTGATGCCGGTGACCGAGGAGCCCTGGGGCCAGAAACGCTTCCAGGTTCAGGGGCCGGACGGGGTGGTCGTGGAACTCCTGGAGTTCACCACACCCGACCCGGCCTGGCTGGCCCAGCAGGCAGAGAACGCAGCAGCGGTCCCCTGACCCCGCGTCGCCGTGCAGGGGAGCGCCGGCCCGGAGGCGGCGCTCCCCTCAGTTCACCATCTTGGTCTTGTTGGTCACGAAGTCCATCAGGACGTACTGGCCGATGTTGTGCGGGGTGGTGAAGTACGCCTTCCCGCGGGTCATTTCACTGACGCGCTTGACGAAGCCCACGAGTTCCGGGTCGCGGGCCAGCATGAAGGTGTTCACCTGGATGCCGCTGCGGCGACAGTTGGCGACCTCGCGCAGGGTGGCGCCCAGCACGTAGGGGTCCAGGCCGTAGGCGTTCTTGTAGATGCGGCCGTCCGGGAGGGTCAGGGCGCTGGGTTTCCCGTCGGTGATCATCACGATCTGCTTCATGTCCTTGTTCTCGCGCTTGAGCAGCTGCTGCGCGAGCCGCAGGCCGCCGGCGGTGTTCGTGTGGTACGGCCCGATCTGCGCCTGCGCGAGCTTGCTCACCGGGACTTCCTCGGCGCTGTCGTGGAACAGCACGAACTTCAGGGTGTCGCCCGGGTACTGCGTGCGGATCAGGTGCGCCAGGGCCAGCGCGACCTGCTTGGCGGGCGTGAAGCGGTCCTCGCCGTACAGGATCATGCTATGCGAGCAGTCCAGCAGCACCACGGTCGCCGCGCTGGAGTTGTACTCGGCCTGGCGGATCACCAGGTCGCCTTCCTCCATCTGGTCGAAGCCCTTGTGCAGGATGTTGCCCAGCGTGGCGGTGGTGTCCAGGTTCAGGGTGTCGCCGAACTCGTAGTTCTTGAGTTCGCCAGTCATTTCCACGCCGCTGGCGTACTCGCGGGTGTCGTGCGCGCCGGCACTGCTGCGGCCCAGGCCGCCCATCAGGTCCCGTAGGCTCTTGTAGCCCAGGAAGTCGATGCTCTTGTCGGTCAGCTGGAAGGTCGCGTCGCCGGGCTCCCCGGCCCCGCCGGCGCCCTGGTCGTCGAACTCCTTGCGGATGAAGCCGTCCTGCTGGAGTTTGTCCATCAGGCGCTGGATCTGCTGGCCCAGGCTGGTCTCGCGCACGTCCTCGGCCTGCATGGCTTCGAGCAGCTGGTCCTCGGGGATCATGTTCCGTTCGGCCAGGGCCTCGAGGATCGCGTCGAACAGGTCGTCCATGCTGGGCCGGGCGTTCGGGTCCGGGTCGTAGGGGTCGTTCATGCCCTGGCCCAGCAGGGCTTCCTGGATCATCTGCATCAGTTCGCTGGACTCCAGCTGATCCAGTTCTCCCTCAAACTTGCTGTACCGGGTGAGACGCGCCATGCCTGTGAACCTCCGTGGCGGGCAGCATGACGTGAAACGCGGCCCGTGACTGTAACCACGGGCCACTGTCCGGCGGGGCCCTTCCGTCAGCGGGTCTGGGCGGTGAGCGTGGTGGTGACCGTCATAGGGATTTTCACGAGCACGTTGTCTTCCTGCATGGTCATGGCCATGCGCACGGTCGTCTGCTGCGTCATCGGGCCGGGGAGGCCGTCGGCGCGGTAGCTGACGGTGCCCGCGCTGCCCATGCCGCCGAGTTCCATGACCATCAGGGGCAGGTCCCCCTGGCCGCCCAGGCTCATGCGGAACCCGCCGGACTGCGAGGCCACGTTGAACACGTGCAGGCCCTGCGCGTTCAGGCCGGCGTAGCGGGTGGTGGTGGTCGTGGTCACGGGCGTGGCCTGCACGCCGCCCAGCGCCCGGGCCGCCTCCGGGCCGAGCATGGAGAACATGCCCTGGAACAGCCCCTTGAGGTCGATGGTCACGCTCTTCTGCTGCCCGGCGCCGACCTGCAGGGGCAGGCCGTAGGCGCCGCTCAGGTCCCCGCCGGAGTCGCGGATCAGGTCGGCCATCTGCCCGGCGTTCATGCCGGCGAGCACGCGGTTGACCTGCGGGTCGTCGGAGTCCAGGCTCAGGCCGGTCAGCTGGCCGTTCGGGGCGATCTTCTGCGTGATGCGCATGGTCATGCTCTGGCTCATGCCGGGCACGCTCTGCACCATGCTGGTGATCAGGGTGGTGGTGCCGTCGGCGGCGCGCCCGGCGACCTTCACGAACATCTTCGCGGTGGTGCGCTGGGCCGGGACGCCCTCCCGGCCGAGTTTCGCGTACTGCGCCTGCGCGGCCTTGAGCGCCGCGGGCGTCACCTGCTTCCCGGGCGCGGCGGTGACCTCGGGCGTGCCGAAGGCCACGCGGCTCTCGGTGACCAGCGCGAGTTGCAGGCTGGTGCCCACCGGCGCGTTCAGGCGCAGCGTGGCGGCAGCCGGCATGGTTACGGGTGCCGGCCGCGGGGGGGCGGCCGGGGTGGTCTGGGCGCCGCCAAGCGGGCCGAGCAGCAGGGCGCCGGCCAGGGTCAGGCGGCCCAGGGTGGACGGAAGGCGGGCGGGTCCGGTGATCCTGTTCATCCTCCCAGGCTACGCGGGCGCCGGGCCGAGCGTTCCCTCAGATCAGCTGAGCTGAACGCTTCATGCAGGGCCCCGGGTGGGGCCGGTGCGGGCCGTGCGGCACAATGAGGGCATGACCGACCCCTCCCCTGCCCACAGCGCCGAGCGTCCCGACGCCCGACTCGTTCACCTGCACGCCGAGCGCGGCGACCCGCACGCCCGGCTCGCGGGCGCCCTGGCGGCCCTGGAAGGCGCGGACTGGGGCGTGCTGCTGTCCGGCGAGGCGGCCCTGGCCCGACAGCTCTCGGCGCTGCTGGGCACCGGGACGCTGCGGGTGGACGCCCGGGTGCGCGTGAACCGTGAGGCGCTCGCGGACGCCGGGCTGGCCGTGGCGGGCCTGGACGCCGACTGGCGGGGCGCGCGGGCCGTGTGGCTGCTGGAACCGGACGCGGACACCCTGGAACGCGCCGCGCGCGCCGGCGTGCGCGTGATCGTGGACGCGACCCTGGCGCCGGGCGGACTGTGGTTCCCGTCCGGGGTGGAGTTCACGGTGTACCGCGACAGCGTGACGCTGAGCGGGCACGGGGACGCCCCGCTGGCCGCGGTGTTCGGCCTGGGCCGCCAGCCGGACGTGGGGGGCGCCAGCCCGCGCGACCTGACGCCCAGTGACCTGAGCGTGGCGCTGTGCCTACGGGACGTGGCGACCCTGCCCCTGCGCCTGGCCCGCGCGGCCCGCACGACCACGCAGGTGCTCGACCGCCTGGGCGGCGCGGCGCAGCCCGCCGGACCGACCGCGGTGCTGCTCGCGCCGGACGCGGTGGCCGACACGAGTGCGCCGCTGGGCGGCGTGCGGGCCGCGGCGCGCAGCGTGCCGGGCGGCGTGCTGCTCACGCCCGGCCTGGAGGACGCCACCGTGGCCCTGGCCCTGCTGGGCGGCGCGGCAGCCCCGGCCCAGCCGCGCCCCGTGCCGGAAAAGGCCGGCCGCGCCCGCGAGGAGGCGCCTGCCCCGGCCGCCCGGCCGCAGGACCGGCGGGAGGAGGGCCGCACCGAGGGCGGCCGGCGCGACGAGCGGTCCGGCAGCGAGTTCCGCCCGCAGGACCGCCGCGGAAAGTTCCGCCGCGACGACTTCCGGTCCGGGGACCGGGCCGAGGCCCGCCGCGGGGACCGGCCGGACCGGCACTCCCGACCGGACCGGCCCGGGCCGGACCAGGGCCGGGCGGCGCCTTCGCTGGAGCGCTTCACCTTCGAGGCGCCCGCGACGGGTGCGGCGCCGGACGTGGACGCCGAGCCCCTGTTCCCGGCGGGCGGAGCGCCCACCGCGCCGACGGTCCCGCTGGTGGACACCACGCAGGGCACCGACGGGGAGGTGTGGGAACCGGAGATCGTGTTCAGCGACTCCCCGGCGCCGGAAGTGACGCCGGACCTCTCCCCCGTGCCGGTGAACCCGGGCCCGGACGGTCCGGAGGAGGTCGTGGTGCCGCCCCTGGCGGTGCTCGCCCCGGCCGTGGAGGGCGATGCTCCCGCGCCGGCCGAGCCGGAGGCGCCCGTGACGCTCGCGCCCGACCTGCCCGGCGGGAAGGAGGACCCGGCCGCGAACCTGACGGACGAGCAGGCGGCGGTGTACGCCCGGCTGCGCGAGTGGCGCAACGCCGAGGCGAAACGGCAGGAGATCAGCCGCTTCATCATCGCCAGCAACGCCACCCTGGCCGAGATCGCGCGGCGCGTGCCGTACACCCTGGAGGACCTGCGGGCCGTGAAGGGCATGGGCACCGGGCGCCTCGGGAAGTACGGCGAGAAGATTCTGGAGGTCGTGCGCGGCTGACCTGAGCCGCGCCCCATAGGCATGGGCCCGCGTGTGGAGGCCGTGGTGGCCGGGCTGTGCGGCCCGGCGCACCCGCACGCACCGCTGCTGCGGGCCTGGTGCGCGGATCCGGCCTTCCTGGCCTTCGCGGCGGCGCACGAGAGCAAGATCCGCCGCAAGCTCCGGCAGGCGGGCGGCGGCGAGGCGGGGCTGGATGTGCTCTCGGAACTGGCGGCGGCGCGGCTGTGGCTGGCCGACCGGCGCTTCCGGGTGGTGTACGAGCCGGACCGCTCGGCCGGGGGGCGCAGCGCGGACCTGGGCGTGACCTTCCGGACGCACACGCGCCTGAACGTGGAGGTCACGCGCCTGCGGGACGCGCGGCCGGACGAGGCGACCCGGCCGCCCGACCTGAAGCTGGCGCGGGCGCTGGGCGCGAAGGCCGGGCAGCTCGCGCCCGGCGCCGTGAACCTGCTGCTGGTCGTGCTGCCCGGAGCGGCGCCCCTGACCGACCCGGCCTCCGTGCTGGACGGCGCGTTCCGGCACCTGAACGGCGGGACGGCCCTGCCGGGCGACCTGGGCCCCGCGTTTCAGCGCGGCCGGCCGCGCCTGAGTGGCGTGGTGCTGGCCGCGCTGGACGGACCCGCCGGGCTGCGGGTGGTGCACGTCTGGGTGAATGCCGGGGCGAAGCACGCCCTGCCGGACGAGGTGGCGCGCTTCCTGCGGGCCGGCGCCTAGTCCGCCGGGTCCGGGCCGTAGCGGTGCTCGGCGGGCAGCGGGGCGCCCTCGTGCACGGCCTGCGCGATGCGGGCGGCCAGGGGGAAGTCCACGGCGGCGTACCAGGCTTCCTCCAGCGCGCCCTGCGGCGTGCGGCGGTACGTGCACAGCGTGGGGCCGTAACTGCACGCGCCCAGGCAGCCGCTTTCCGTGAGGCGCAGGCTGCCGCCCTTCTTGTAGTAGGCGAGGCTCTGGCGTTCCAGGTGGTTCCACAGGGCCTGGTAGAGTAGCCGGGCACCCCGGGCCTGGCAGCTCTGGCCCTGGCAGACCATCAGGTGGCCGTTCGTACGGAAGTACTTCGGCGTCATGCGGCGTCCAGGGTACGGCGCCCGGGGCGGGCGGTCCGGGGGCGGGGTTCCGGTGGGCCGGGCATCAGTGCTCCGGCACCACGACCAGCCGCCCGCCGTCGTGCAGGGTCTTGACGCGCACGCCGTACGCGGCGTACAGGTGCTCGGGCGTCAGGACCGTCTCGGGCGGGCCGTCGGCCAGCACCTCGCCCTGGTGCAGCAGCAGCAGGCGGTCGGCGCGGGCGGCGAGGTTCAGGTCGTGCAGCACGGCCACCACGCCCAGGCCCCCGGCGACCTCGCAGCGGACGTGCCGGATGACGTCCAGCGCGTACCCGAGGTCGAGGTGGTTGGTGGGTTCGTCCAGCAGCAGGTAGCGGGGCTCGGCGGCCAGCGCGCGGGCGAGACTCACACGCTGGCGTTCCCCGCCGGAGAGTTCCGACAGGCGCCGGTGCTCGAACTGCAGGGTGTCGGTGCGGGACAGCGCGGTGGTGACGGCGGCCTCGTCGGCCTCGGTCCAGGGGTGGGTGGGGATCAGGCCCCAGCGCCACGCCCCGGCGCCGCGGCCCAGCGCGACGACCTCGCGCACGCCGGCGTTTTCCGGGAGGGGTTCGGTCTGCGCGAGGTACGCCACCGCCCGGGAGCGTTCGGCGCGGCGCCACCCGGCCAGCGGCCGGCCGTCCAGGCGGACCTCGCCGCCAGCGGGGGCAGTGAGGCCCAGCAGGGCGCGCAGCAGGGTGCTTTTCCCGGCGCCGTTCGGGCCGATCACGGCGCTGAAGGTGGCGGGCGGGAAGTGCGCGGTGACGCCCCGCAACGCCAGGGAGGTGCCGGCGCGGGCGGACAGGTCCCGCGTTTCCAGGCCCGGTGCGGGGGCGTCAGTCATGCCGGCCCCGGCGCAGCAGGTACAGGAAGAACGGGCCGCCCAGCAGGGTGGTCACGATGCCCACCTGCGAGAGCGGCGTGGTGCGGGCCAGCAGGTCCGCGAAGACCAGCAGCGTGCCGCCCAGCAGCGCGGAGACCGGCAGCAGCGTGCGGTGCGCGCTGCCCCAGGCGAGCCGGACGACGTGCGGCACGATGAGGCCCACGAAGCCGATCACGCCCACGTACGCGACCGCGCCGGCCGTGGCGAGGCTGGCGGCCACCACCACGATCAGCCGCAGGCGCTCCACCGGGACGCCCAGGCTGCGGGCGGTCAGGTCCCCGAGTTGCAGGGTGTCCAGCGCCCGGGCGAGCAGCAGCAGCGCCGCGCAGCCCAGGCCCGCGTACGGCAGGACGGTCAGGACCTCCCGCCAGCCGCTGAAGCTCAGGTCGCCCAGGGTGTAGGCGAGCACCTGCCGGGCGCGGTCCTCGCCGCGCAGGATCAGGGCGGTGGTGGCCGCGCCCATCACGCTGCCCACCACCACGCCCGCCAGGATCAGGCGGGTGGGGGGAAACCGCCGGCCCTCCCGGGCGAGCATCAGGGTGGCGGCCACCGCGACCAGCGCCGTGACCAGCGCCAGCAGCGGAATCAGGGGGGCCGGCCAGCCCAGGGTGAGGCCCACGGTCGCGCCCAGGGCGCTGCCGCTCGCCACGCCCAGCAGGTACGGGTCGGCCAGCGGGTTGCGGAACACGCCCTGGAACGCCCCCCCGCACACGCTGAGGGTCGCGCCGACCAGCACGCCCATCGCCACGCGCGGCAGCCGGATCTGCCACACGATCACGTCGTTCCCGGCCAGTTCGGCGCCGGTCAGGCCGCGCCACAGGGCGCCCAGCACCTCCGCCGGGGGAATGCGCACGCTGCCCAGCCCGGTGCCCAGCACGACCGCCGCGGCCAGCAGGAGCAGCAGCAGGGCCAGCCGCGACGCGGCCAGCGCCGGACGGGCGGACGGGGCGGGGCGGGCGGGCACGGCGGTCAGGTCCGGAAGGCGGGGGGTGTCGCGCACGTCACTTGAACAGTTCGGGGTGCACGATCTTCGCCAGGCCCAGCAGCGCCTGCCCGATGCGCGGCCCGGGGCGGCCCAGAACGGTGTTCAGGTCCATGGGGATCTCCACGACCCGGCCGGTCTTCACGGCCTGGATGGCCTTCCAGCCGGGGCGGCCCTGCACGGTCCTGAGGTCCACGCCCAGGATCAGGGCGGGGTTGCTCTTCACGATCAGTTCCGGGTCCACTTTCGGGAAGTCGCCCAGCGCGGCCGGGATCACGTTGCGGGCGCCGGCCTTGGTCAGCAGCACGCCCATGAAGGAGTTCGGGCCGATGCTGTACGGGTTGGGGTCGATCTCGAAGTACGTGAGGGGTTTGCTCTTGACGTTCCGGGTCAGGACCTCCACGCGGGCCACGTCGCGTTTCACGGTCGTGATCACCTGCTGCGCCTGCGTCTGGCGGTTCAGGATCTTGCCCAGCAGCAGGGTCTTGGTGAAGATGTCGTCGTAGGACTCGGGGTTCACGGCGACCACGTTGATTCCGGCGCGGGTCAGCGGCTCGGCCAGCTTGCCGTACTTGCTCACGACCACCAGGTCCGGTTTCAGGGCGATGATCGCCTCGATGTTGGGATCGTACAGCCCGCCCACCCGGGGCAGTTTCGTGACCTGCGCCGGGAAGTCGCTGAAGGTGTCCACACCGATCAGCTTGCTGCACGCGCCCAGGGCGCAGATGGTCTCGGTGTTGCTGGGCAGCACGCTGATCACGCGCATGGGCTCGGCCTTCACGGTCACCTTACGGCCCAGGTCGTCGGTGACGGTCAGGGGGTAGCGGGTGGGGGCGGCGTGGGCGGCGCCGGCAAGCAGGCCGCTCAGGGCCAGGATCAGGGTGGGGCGGGGGTTGAACATGGAATCTCCCTGGCCTGCCCCTTGACGTTCGCAGGGTTCTTTCGCTGAAAAACCGCCCCGGGGGGCGGTGAGGGTGCATCGTCGGTGGGGGCGGGGGGCCGCGTCCGGCGATCCTCTGTCCGCGAGAGGTCAGGCCACGCATCCCGCCGGTGGCGGGGATGTGGACAGGCCCGGCGTTCGGACTTTCACCGTTGCGCGACAGTGCTGGATTTTCACCAGCTTCCCCGGAAGCGCCCGTCGCCGCGCAGTATACGCGCCCCGCCGCGGCGGGACCGTGACTCTCTCAGGCGCGGGTGCCGACCGGGCGGGCCAGGGCGGAAAGCCGCGTGCCGAGTTCCTCGGTGACGGCCTTGATGCCGCCGCGGGCGGTCATGGGTTCCCCGAAGCGGATCACCCAGCGCCGCCCGTCGCGGCTGAGGCCCACCGGCAGGATCGGCGCGCGGCCCTTCGCGGCGATCAGGGCCACGCCGCCGTGCATTCCGCCGGTGTTCGAGCGGGTGCCCTGCGGGAAGATCCCGACCGTGCCGTTCGCCTGCAGGATGCGCACGGCGGTGCGGATGGCGTGCACGTCGTTGCCGTCCCGGTCCACCGGAAAGGACCCGCCGGCCCGGATCACGGCGCCGACCACCGGCAGGAACAGTTCCTCTTTCGCCATGAACTGCAGGTACCGGCCCGGCGGGAGGGCGCGGGCGACCATGAATGGGTCCAGGGCGGTCGCATGGTTCGCCGCGACGACCAGCGGCGTGCCCGGCGGCGGGACGTGCTCGCGGCCGTGCACGTCCATGTGCTGGCCCTGCAGGAACAGGGGCAGGTTCATCAGCGTGACCACGGCCCGGTACACGGCCGGGTTCACGCGGGGGGGCGCGCCGGCCGGCGCGGACGCCGGGCGCCGCTGGGGCGGGGTGGGCAGACTGTCCGGGTGGGCCGGCTCACTCATGCCCGGCAGCATAGCGGCCCGGTTCCGGGGACGGGCGCAGGCATGAACGCGGTGCAGCGCGCCCGGCCGGGGGCGGGTTCAGTCGTCCCCGGCGTCCTCGTCGTCCGGGTCCGCGGGGCCAGGCAGGTCACCGGCCCCGGCCCAGTCGCCGGCCAGCACGGCGCGGACCGCCTCGATGCGTTCGCGGCAGGCGGCGTAGGCCTCCCTGGCTTCTTCCAGCAGGGGCAGCACGCGGTCCAGGTCGGCCTCGCCGGACTCCAGTTCCTGCGCGATGCGGGACAGCCGGGCGTAGGCCTCGCGGTAGGGCAGGGTCTCGGGGCGGGTCATGCGGTCATGGTAATGAAAAACGCCCCTGCCGACAGGGGCAGGGGCAAGGTGGGCGGGGGCTCAGCCCTTGGTGAGGTTCTTCCAGAACGTCCCGGCGAAGCTGAAGCTGCTCATGGGGTTGTAGTTTTCGGCGCTGATGCCGCCGATGTTGTCGCGGTGCACGGTCACGCCGACGGGGCTGGGGAAGATCACGTACCAGGCGAGGTCCTGCGCGCGGCGGGCGATCTGGGCGTACAGCTCGTCGCGGCGGGCGGTGTCGGTGGTGCTGCGGGCCTCGTTGATCCAGGCGTCGATCTGCTCGTCCTTGGCGTTCAGGCGGCCGTTGTAGTAGCCCTCGGAGCTGTAGAAGGTGTGCACGAAGTTGTCCGGGTCGGCGTAGTCCGGCGCCCAGCTGGTCACGATCATCGGCTCGCCGCCCTTGTCGGCGTTGGCGATGATGTCGCTCCAGGGTTTGGCGACCACGTTGAGCTTGAACTTCGGGTTCAGGCTCTCGACGTTCTTCTTCAGCATCTCCATGGCGGTCTGCATGGTGGCGCTGCCAGCGCGGTAGGTCACGTTCATCGTGAAGCCGTTCTCCCAGACCTGACCGCCCCAGGCCTTCTGGAATTCGCTCTTGGCGGTGTCCAGGCTGAACTGCGCGGGTTCCAGGCTGGCATCGTAGCCGGGGAAGCTGTCGGGCAGCAGGAAGTTGCGGGGGGCGCCCTTGTCCAGCTGCACTTCCTTGATGTACAGAGGCACGTCGAACGCGGCGACGAAAGCCTTGCGGACGTTCACGTCGCTGAAGAAGTTGGCAGGGATGCCCTTGCCGTCCAGCTTGCCGCTGCCGATGGCGTCACCCTTGATGTTCTGGTTCATGCTCAGGGCGGTGGCGGTGGTGTCGGGCAGATCGTCCAGGACGGCCACGCCGGGCTTGCCGCGCAGCTGGTCCTCGATGATGGACCGGCCGCCGGTCTCGATGAAGTCGGCGTCGCCCTTCAGGAAGGCCTGGATGCGGGTGGCGGGCTCGGGCACCTTCTGGAGCAGGACGTTCTTGATGTTGGGCTCGCCGCCCCAGTAGTCGGTGAAGGCGGTCAGGGCGACGCTGTTGGCGTCACGCTTGACGAGCTTGTACGCGCCGGTGCCGCTGGGGTCGTTGTTCAGGGGGCTGCCGGCCAGGTCCACGCCCACGGCGTCCTTCCAGGTGGCTTCGGTGCCGTCCCACTCGCCGACTTCCTTGGCGTGCGCGCTGTCCACGACGCTCTGGCCGACGTACGCGAGCTTGCTCAGGAAGGCCGGGTCGGCCTTGGGCAGGGTGAAGACCAGGGTCTCGCCGTCGCACTTCACGGCGCCGCTGATCTTCTCCCAGGTGACGCTGGGGTCGTCCTTGGCGTTGCTGCCGGTACCGAGCAGGCTCTCGGCGATGAACCAGTTGCCGCTGTTGCCGGTGTTGGTGACCAGGTTGCGGCGGAAGCTGTACTCCGCGTCGGCGCAGGTCATGACGTTGCCGCTGTGGAACTTCACGCCTTCACGCAGGGTGAAGCGGTAGGTCTTGCCCTCGTCGCCCTCTTCCCATTCGGTGGCGAGCACGGGTTCGAGTTCACGCAGGCTGTTGCCTTTGTAGGTGACCAGGGTCTCGTAGATGTTCTCGACGATCTCGCCGCTGGCGGTGTCGTACGTGGTGCCGGGGTCCAGGGTGGGCACGTCGGCGCTGGACTGGATGACCAGCGTGCCGCCGCCGCTTCCGCTGCCGGTGGTGGCGGTGCCTTCCGTGCCGGTGCTTTCGCTGCCGGTGGTCGTGCCTTCGGTCGTGGTGGTCGTGTCGCTGCTCTTCTTGTCGCAGGCGGCCAGGGTCAGGGCCAGGGTGGTGAGCGCCAGGGCGCCGAGTTTGCGGTTCAGGATCATGCGGGGTCCTCCGGGGGGTGGGGTGGGGGTCGCGGGCCCGGCCGGAACGGGAACATCAGGAAAATGCAGAGGGCTGAATCGGGAGGGGCGCGCGGGGGTACAACAGTGGCTCACCTTAGACCCCCTGGATGAGGGCTCCCGTGGCTCTGCATGAAGGTTTCAAGAAGGTCGTTCAGGCAGGGATCAGTCCAGATCGTGAAATTTGCCCATTGGCACCTGCATGAGGATTGAGAGGCCCCCCACACCGACCTTGAGTGCGCCCGTGTAAGGTTTCCTAATGACTGACGCGACGACCCCCATCCACCCGGCCAGCCGCCCCGGTTCCTTCCTGCTGCGCGGCACCGCCGCCGGCAACACCCTGCGGCTGGTCGGCATGGACTCCACGGCCGTGGTCGAGGACGCCCGCGTCCGCCACGACCTCAGCAAGACTGCCACCGCCGCCCTGGGCCGCACCATGACCGCCGCCGCGCTGCTCGCCACCGTGCTCGGCAAACGCAGCGACAGCCGCGTCACCGTCCGCGTGGACGGCGGCGGCCCCGCCGGCCTGATCGTCGGGGAAGGCAGCGTGAACGGACAGGTCCGCGGCTACCTGGGCCACCCGCACGCCGACCTGCCGCTGCGCGACACCGACGGCAAACTGGACGTCAGCGGCCTGGTCGGCACCGACGGGGAACTCGCGGTCACGCGGCTGCTCGACAACGGGGAACCCTACACCGGCAGCATTCACCTCACCAGCGGCGAGATCGCCGAGGACGTCAGCACCTACCTGGGCGTGTCCGAACAGATCCCCAACGCCGTGCTGCTCGGCGTGTACGAGGAAGGCGAGCGGGTGCACCGCGCCGGCGGCCTGCTGATCCAGGCCATGCCCGGCGTGACCGACGAGACCCTCGCCCGCCTGGAAGCCAACGTGCGCGCCTTCGGGCAGATCACCGACCACCTGCGCCGCGGCACCCTGATGGAAGCCATGCACGCCATCACCGACGGCCTGGACCTCACGCTCGCCCCCAGCGCGCAGGAGGCCGCCTTCGCCTGCCGCTGCTCGCGCGACAAGGCGCTGGACAGCCTGAAGTTCTTCGACATGCACGAGCGCCAGGAGATGATCAACGCCGGCGGACAGGGCGTGCACTGCCACTGGTGCGGCGAGCACTACCACCTCTCCCCCGAGGAGATCGCCGCGCTGGACGACGAACAGCCCCGCGCCAACGCCTGAACCCACACCGTGCCTAGAGCGCGGCCTGCCAGGGGTGCCCCGGAACCACGCGGTCCAGGGCGCCTCTGAGCCATGCCCGGGCCACCGGGTCCAGCGTGGGCGCCACCCGCCGGAAGTCCGCCTCGTCCTTCGGGCGGGGGGGGCGCCCGGGCATCCCCGCCTTGAACAGCAGCGCCACCTCCGGCGCCAGGAACGGCCAGCCCCGCCCGTCCACGCGCCGCACCTCCGCCAGCGGCCGGGTGACCGCCGGGTCCCGCCGGTAATGCCAGGTGCCGCCGCTCAGGTCCGTGAACATCAGGTCCAGCATCAGCACGTCCGGCAGCGCCGGGTGGCGGGCATGCACCTGATGGTGCGGCGGAACGACCGGAGCGTCCCAGACGGCGTACTGCCCGTCCAGGACCGCGTCGGTACGCCAGCCCCGGGCATGCAGATTCGCCCGTACGGCGTCCTGCGCCTCGTAGGGCAGCACCACGTCCAGGTCGTCGTGCGGGCGGGTCACGCGCCCCAGGTGCAGGTCCATTGCCCCGCCCGCCGCGAACATCCACGGCGCCTCCAGGCCACGCAGGGCGTCCGCCACGAAGGCCAGGGGCGCCCAGCCGACCACCCCGGCGTGCCGCGCCGTGGCCGGCTCTTCCAGAGCCTGATCGGCGGCCTCGCGGCCGGCAGCGCGGTACACCTGCCGGTACTGCGCGGCTGCGGCCGCGTCGGCCCGCAGCAGGGCCCGCAGCGCCTGCTGCCGCGCCCGCCAGCCGCTGTCATGCGCGGGAAACACGAGCCGCCAGCCGCCCGGGTGCGCCCAGCCGTCCGGCCCAGGCACGTACCCGAGGGCGCGCAGCACCGCCTGAGCGGCCGGGTCCGGCGTTTCGGGCAGCAGGTCCACGTGCAGTTCCGGGACGTCCAGGTCCGCCAGGGCCGGCACGCTGCCCGGCCCGCCCGGCGCCACGTGGAACACGCCGTCCGCCCGGTGCCGGGCATGGAAGTCGCCCAGGTGCAGGCGCAGGTTGGCGGCAGCGGCAGTCAGGTCTGGGAGGGTAGGCATCCCCTCAGTTCAGCATGCGGGCCCGGAACGGCGCATCGGCCAGCTGACCTGCCGGCCGGCCCCCTCAGCCGTAGCGCTTCAGGAACTCGTCGCGGGGCAGCCACGCCATCTTCGGGGTGCCCTCGCTGGGCGTGCGGGTGGTGCCGTAGGCCATTCTCAGCAGCCGGAACCCCAGGCCGTACAGCCGCGCGCGGGCGGGCGGCAGGTCTAGCAGCTGAAAGCCGCTCTTCTCCAGCGGCCCGTGAAAGAGCGTCACCGCGAACACCGCCTGCGCGCCGTGCAGTTCGGGCCTTTCCTTCAGGGCGCGGGCCACGTCCTTCAGGCTGCGCTGGTAGGCGCGGTACGTGCCCAGCAGGTTGAACGAGGCGAGGCCCACCAGCCGCGCCGAATTCAGGTGCAGTTCCGCGGTGGGCGTGGCCCGCGGCAGCGGCAGCGGGTCCGGCGCGTGCTCCAGTGGCGCGACCTTCATCACCGCGTCGTACCGGCCCGACAGGTCGATCAGCGCCGAGCGCTCGGCGTAACGGTCCTCCACCACCCGCTGGTACAGGTGGCTCAGCAGGTCGCGGGGCGTCCCCGGCCGCAGTTCCGGCAGGGCCCGCACCGGCACCGCCCGGAACCCCAGGGCCTTCAGGTGGCCCAGCGTGGCCGCCAGCTCGGACGGCGGCACGCGCAGCACTTGGCCCGGCTCGGCCCGGCGGGCCGGGAGGGGCAGCGGGTGCAGGCCCAGCCCGGCGAGGCGCCGCACGTCCGCGGGGCCAAGCCCGGCCGCGTCCCAGGCCGTGACCGCCTGCCCCGCCGCCGCCTCCAGGCGGGTGACGTGCCTGGGCGTGCCCGCGCCGGCCAGTTCATGTCCGGCGCGGGTGGCGGCGCGCAGATCCGCGTCCAGGCTGGCCGGGACCAGCAGCGTGGCCTGCACGCCCGCGTCCCCCAGGGCCGCCAGGGCCGTGCTCCACTCGGCGCCCGACCCGACCGGCACGGTCAGGCCCAACTCCGGCCGGCCGGGGTGCCCGCCGTGCCACGCCCCGAACGCCCCGGCACGCAGCAGGGCGCGCAGCGCGGTGTCGGGAAGGTGGGCGGCCGGGCCGGGAGACGCAGGGGACGCGGGCATGCCCGCACTGTACCCGGGCCGGGCCGGGTTCCTGCTCCGCTCTCATGTCCGGCGTCGTATCCTCGCGTGAGCGATGCGCCGACCCCTGCCCCGACCCGCCCGTCCCGGAGTGCCCGCATGACCCTGCGGTCCCTGCGGATCGGGCTGTTCACCGACACGTACCTGCCCGACCACAACGGCATCGTGACCAGCGTGTCCCTGCTGAGCGACGAGCTGAAGGCCCAGGGGCATCAGGTCGAGGTGGTCGCGCCGGACTTCCCGGAGCACGTGGAAACCCGCGAGGACGTGCGGCGCGTGAGCAGCGTGCAGTACCTGTTCCTGCCCACCTACCGCCTCGCGTGGCCCAGCCGCCGGGACTTCGACTGCCGCTACGACCTGATCCACACGCACACGCCCCTCACGCTGGGCCTGGCCGGGATGCGGCTGGCCCGCAAGTGGCGCATTCCGCAGGTGGCGACGTACCACACGCACCTGGAGGCGTACGCGCACTACGTGCCGGGCCTGGCGAGCGTGCAGCAGAAGACCGGCATCGTGACCCGCGCCGCCTCCCTGATGTACGGCACGGCCGACACGGTCATCACCCCAACGGTCGGCATGATGGACGTCCTGAACGCCATGCAGGTCAAGCGCGCGGTGGTCATTCCCACCAGCGTGGACCCCCGCGTGCTGGAAAGCGCCCCGGACGTCCCCAGCCCCTGGCCGGCCGGGTGCCGGCGCCTGATCACGGTGGGCCGGCTGGCGCGCGAGAAACGCTTCGATCTGGTGCTGGACACCCTGCCGGCCCTGCCGGACGCGCACCTGTGCGTGCTGGGCGAGGGCCCGGAACGCGACGCGCTGGAAGCGCACGCCCGCGCGCTGGGCGTGGCGGACCGCGTGACCTTCCTGGGCGTGAAGCCCTGGCGGGAAATCGGCGGGTACTACCGGCACGCGGAGGTGTTCGTGTTCGCCAGCGTCACCGAGACGCAGGGCCTGGTGCTGCAGGAGGCGCAGCTGATGGGCCTGCCGGTCGTGGCGGTCGGGGCGCGCGGCACCCTGACCGGCGTGCACGACGGCGTGAGCGGGCACCTCGTCGCCCCGGGCGACGTGCCGGCCCTGGTGCGGCACACCCGCGCGCTGCTGGACGACCCTGTTCTCTACGCGCGCATGTCCGCCGAGGCGCGCCGCTTCGGCGGCACCACCACCCCGCAGGGCGTGGCGCAGCAGGTGCTGGAGGTCTACGCGCGGGCGCTGCGCATCCCGGTGTCGCAGATCAGCCGGAATCCCGGGCCGGGTCCGGACGGTCCCCCGCGGGACCGGGAGCCGGCTCCGGAACGCGGTCATCCCCGAAGTAGCCTCGCGTCCTTCCCGTGATGTTCCGGTACTGCTGCAGCAGGAACGGCACCAGGCCCTGATCCAGGCGCCGGCCGCTGGTCTCCACCAGCGCGCCCGGCACGTACGCCACGTCGCCCAGGCGCGCCAGGGCCTGCCCCAGGATGACGTCCTCGTACGCCTCCACGTCCAGCGGGTACCCGCCGGCCAGCTGCGCGGCGCGGCGCGAGTACGCCATGTTCGCGCCGCCCAGGTTCGGTTTGTCCAGCACCCGGCACACGTGCAGGAACGCGCTGTAACTGACCTCCGAGAGCTTCACCAGCGCTGGGGACACCCCGGAAAAGCGCATCGGGCCGTACAGGCCCACCCGGCCCGGCGCGGCGGCGTCCAGTCGCTCCAGCCACTCGGGCACGGGCGTGGAGTCCGCGTCGGTGGTCGCCACCCAGTCGGTGTGGGCGGCGTCCAGGCCCAGCTGCCGGGCGCGGGCCACGCCGCGGTCCGGGCAGGGCAGCACCTGGGCGCCCCAGGCGCGGGCGACGGCGGCGGTGTCGTCGCGGCTGCCGTTGTCCACCACGATCACCTGCGCCGGACCGCGGGTCTGCCGTTCCAGCGCGCGCAGGGTAGTGGGCAGGTACTTCGCCTCGTTGCGGGCGGGAATGACGACCGTGAACTCGGGCATGTCCGCCCAGCGTAGCAGGCGGGCCGCGAAGCAGATCAGCGCATGCCGGGGAGCGCAGCGTGTAGGTTGGGGGGCATGTCCGCCCCGCGTTCCCTTCACGACCGCGTTCCGCTGAAACCGGGCACGGCGCCGGCCATCCTGGCGGCGTTC
The DNA here is from genome assembly GCF_003444775.1 of Deinococcus ficus. Taxonomy (NCBI): domain Bacteria; kingdom Thermotogati; phylum Deinococcota; class Deinococci; order Deinococcales; family Deinococcaceae; genus Deinococcus; species Deinococcus ficus. The sequence goes on from NZ_CP021081.1 coordinate 2,280,092, forward strand.
ATCACCCTGGGCTGCGCGGAATTCGTGCGCAGCGGCCTGTACTCCGGGTACCTGATTCCGTTCATCGACGCGAAGAACCACATGTTCCACCTGCCGGCGGCGGTGGGCGGCCTGGCCTGGACGACGCACCTGGTCGCCGACACCCTGATGCGCGGCCCGGCGGGGCTGCTGCTGCAGCGTCACGGGCCGCGCAAGGTGGTGATGGCCGGGGCGGTGCTGTGCCTGGCGGCGCTGAGTCTGCTGCTGGTGGCGAAGAGTGCATGGATGATCCTGCTGATCGCGGCGCTGCACGGCATCGGATTCTCGCCGTTCTGGCCGGCTGCGATGAATCTCACGGCGGACGCGGCGAAACCCGGGTACGAGGGCCGGGTGCTGACGGTCGTGAGCACGTCGGTGATGCCGCTGAGTGCGCTGGGGACCTTCACGTACGCCCTGGTGGCGAAAAACAGCGACACGGTGCCCCTACTGACCAGCGTCAGTCTAGGTGGGCTGGCGCTGGCACTGACCCTGCTCCTGCCGCTGCGCCGCCTGATCCAGACGACCGGCGGCACCGACCCTGTCCCCGGCCGGCCCCGGCTGCAGAAGGCCCTGATGCCGGCGCTGCTGCCCCTGCTGCCGGCCGCGCTGATGCAGACCCTCACGCAGTCCCTGGCGGGCGCGTACATCATCCGCGTGATGGGGGATTTCGGGCTGGAACTGTGGCAACTCGTCGCGGTGCTGGTGGTGGGCGGCGTGGTGGCGTTTGCCAGCATGCCCTTCACCGGCCGGATCGCCGACCGGGGCCGCGCGCAGCTGGCGCTGACGGTGGGGTTCCTGCTGGTGGGCCTGGGCATGCTGAGCTTCCTGCTGCACCCGCCGCTGGCCGCGCTGTTCCTGATCGCGCCGGTGGTGGGCCTGGGGTACGCGTTCCTCACGCCCGGCTGGGCGGCGCTGGTCGCGCAGATGCTGCCCGAGTCGCAGCGGCCGGCCGCGTGGGGCGTGATCATGACCGTGGAAAGCGCCGGGCAGGCCGGCGGGCCGGCGGTGGGCGCCGTGGCACTGCAGGCGGCCGGGGCGGGCGGCCCGTTCGGACTGGCGGGGGTGCTGGCGCTGCTCACGGCCGCGGGGTACCTGGTGTTCCGCCGGCACTTCCAGACGCCGCACCTGATCGCGGCCCGCACCTCCGGTGGGGTGGCGTCCGAGGCGGTACCGGGCCCCGGGGCGGGCCAGGCGGACTGAGATGCGCCTGCCCGCTCCGGTGCGCGTGGCCGCGCGGCTGATGGGGCCCTGGCTGCAGCGCGTGCCGTGGCGCCGGCTGCTGGTGCGGGCGGCGCAGGGAGCAGCCGGCCTGACGGTGGGCGGCGTCCTGGCGGGCGAGGTGCTGGGCCGCGGGGCCGGGTGGGGCGCGCTGGGTCCCGGGGACCGGGCGGGGAACCGGGTGGCGGTGACCTTCGACGACGGGCCGAGTGAGCGCACGCCGGAGCTGCTGGCGGTGCTGGCGCGGCACGGAGCGGGGGCGACCTTCTACGTGACCCGCCCGGCCGTTCAGGCGAACGCGGCGGCCTTTCAGCTGATCCGCGAGGCGGGGCATGGGCTGGAGGCGCACGGGCGCTGGCACCGGCACGCGCTGACGCTGTGGCCGTGGCGGGAGTGGGCGCAGGTGGCGTGGCACCCGCGGGCGCGGGAGGCGGGGCCGTGGCAGTACCGCCCGCCGTACGGGGGGCACAGTCCCTTCACGCGGCTGTTCGCTGCGCTGCTGGAGCGGCAGGTGGCGCTGTGGGACGTGGAGGGCCGCGACTGGACGGCCGGGGAGCCGGGCGCGCTGGCGCGGGCGGTGCTGGCGCAGGTGCAGCCGGGCAGCGTGATCCTGCTGCACGACGGGCCGGCGGTGACGCCCGCGCTGCTGGACGAACTGCTGGCCGGGCTGGCGGCGCGGGGCCTGCGGGCAGTGCGGGCGGACGAACTGCCCATGCGGCGCATCGGGCTGCGGGCGGGCCTGCGGCGGCTGCCGCGCAGTTACGGCCGCTGAGGCCCGGCGCGCGTTCCAGAAGCCCCGGGCCGGGCGGGGCATAATCCGGGCATGGCTGCGCCCCGTCCTGCTGTCGCGATCACGCTCGTCCTGCTGGGTCTGGGCCTGGGGGCCACGCTGCTGCGGGACCAGGTGCCGCTGGGCGGCGCGGGTGCGCCCCCGTCGGCCTCCGCGCCGGCCCGGGAGGCGGCGGCGCGGCTGCAGAACGAGCAGAACACCATGGACATCGTCAGCCGGTACGAGCCGGGGCTGGTGTTTATCAGCACGGCCAATCAGGTGGTGCGGGCCGACCCGATGGGCTGGATGTTCGGCGAGGGCCCCCAGACCGAGGTGCAGCAGGGCGTGGGCAGCGGCTTTTTCGTGAACGCGCAGGGCGACATCCTCACGAACTACCACGTGGTCGCCGCGGAGAACGGGGTGGGCGCGGCCGATTCGATCACGGTGCGCGTGATGGGACAGGCGCAGGCGGTGCCGGCGCGGGTGATCGGTCTGGCGCCGCAGTACGACCTGGCCCTGATCCGCCCGGTGAACCTGGACAAAAAGTGGATCCGGCCGATTCCGCTGGGCAACAGCGACGCGCTGAAGGTGGGGCAGAAGGCCGTGGCGATGGGCGCGCCGTTCGGGCTGGAATTCAGCGTCACCGAGGGCATCGTGAGCAGCACCGCGCGGCAGGTGCCGATGGGGTTCAGCGCGGGCGGGCAGGGCATCACGCAGAAGGCCATTCAGACCGACGCGGCGATCAATCCAGGCAACAGCGGGGGACCGCTGCTCGACAGCGGCGGGAACGTGATCGGCATCAACACGCAGATCTACTCCCCCAGCGGGCAGGCGGGCGCCGCGCAGAGCGCCGGGGTGGGCTTCGCCATTCCGATCAACGCGGCGAGAAACCTGCTGCCGCGGCTGCAGGCAGCGGGCGGCGGGCTGGTGCTGGCGCCCACGCTGGGCCTCGAGCCGGGCCTGGTGATCCGCACGCGCGGCGGGGACCTGCCGGCCGGCCTGAGCGTGCTGAGCAGCGCCGCCCTGGCGGACCTGGGCCTGCCGGACTCGGGGCTGCTGCTGGGCCGCGTGGAGCCGGGCAGCCCGGCAGCCGAGGCGGGCCTGAAGGGCGGGCGGGAGACGCGGGCCTTTCCGGGCGGGCGCATCACGCTGGGCGGGGACGTGATCGTCAGTGCCGACGGGCAGCCGGTGGATGCGCTGGAGGACGTGCAGGCCGTGCTGCTGGGCAAGCAGGAGGGGGACACGGTGACGCTGGGTATCCGGCGAGGCGGGCAGGGTGAGCCTCAGCAGGTCCGGGTGACGCTGAGCGCCCGCGCCTTCCAGTGACGGCCGCTGCCGTCTGGGCGGCGCTGGAGCCCGGGGACCGGGACTGGCTGCGTGCCCTGGCGGCGCACGCGGGGCCGGGCGCGCGGGTGGCGCTGGTGGGCGGCGCGGTGCGGGACGCGCTGCTGGGCGGCGCCCGCCCGGACCGCCAAACCCCGGGCGTGGACCTGGACGTCGTGCTGGACGGCGCGGACGTGGAGGCGGTGGCGCGGGCCACGGGCCTGCCGTTCACGTTCCACCCGGCCTTCCAGAACGCGACCGTGACGCTGCCGGACGGGCGCGGCGTGGATCTCGTGCGGGCCCGGCGGGAAACCTACCCGGTGCCGGGCCGCAACCCGGTGCCGGAGCCCGGCACGCTGGAGGACGACCTGCGGCGGCGGGACTTCACCCTGAACGCCCTGGCACTGACGGTCACGCCGGACGGGCCGGGAGCGCTGCTGGACGTGAGCGGCGGCCGGGCGGACCTGGAGGCGCGGGTCCTGAGGCCCCTGCACGGGCGGTCCCTGTTCGAAGACGCCAGCCGTCTGATCCGCGCGGCGCGCCTCGCGGCCCGGCTGACCCTGAGCGCCAGCCCGGAGTTGCTGGCGCAGGTGCCGGACGCGCTGGGCATGGCCGGCGCCACGCCGCGGCTGTGGGCGGAACTGAAGCTGCTGTTGCAGGAACCCCGCCCGGGCGGCGCCGCGGGGGTGCTGGAGGCCTGGGGGGCTGGGCTGCTGCCGGGCACGGCGCTGCTGGCCGCCCTGGACGCTCGGCGGGACGCAGGGGCCGAGGTGCCCTGGACCGCGTACGCGGCGGCGGCGCTCTCGGCCGGCCCGGACCCGGCGGCCCTCGCGGAGCGGCTGGGCCTGGGGGACCGCCCGGGCGCGCTCCTGGACCGCGCCCTCTCCGACTCGTTCCACCCGCCGGACAGCCCGGAAGTCCTCCTGCGGGCGCTGCTGCGCCCGGACGCGTACCCGCCGCTGACCGGCCGGGACGTCGTGGCGCGTGGCGTGCCGCCGGGCCCGCAGGTGGGGGAGGTGCTGGCGCACCTGGCGGCCCTGCGCCGCGGGGGCGGGCTGCGCAGCCGCGAGGACGAGCGCGCCGCCCTGGAGCGGTACTTACAGGAGCGCTGACGGGCGGCGGGTAGTATGGGCCGATGTTAGATCTCCTCAGCCGTGACCCGACCGCTTTCGTGATCACGGCCCTGGCACTGATCCTGTCCCTGACCGTGCACGAGTTCGCGCACGCGCTGACCGCCGACCGCCTGGGGGACCCCACGCCCCGCGCCTTCGGGCGGGTGACGCTGAACCCCGCCAAGCACCTGGATCCCTTCGGGGCGCTGCTGCTGCTGTTCGCGGGGTTCGGGTTCGCCAAGCCGGTGCCGGTGAGCGGCAGCCGCGTGGGCCGCTGGGGCATGGTGGGCGTGGCGGCGGCCGGGCCGCTCAGCAACGTGCTGATCGCGGCGCTGTGCGCCCTGATCATGAAGCTCCTGCCCATCGAGGCGCTGCTCGCCTTCGACGGGGCCGGCAACCCCCTGGCCCTGAAGACGCTGGGGACGGTGCTGTTCACGGTGCTCTCGATCAACATCGTGCTGGCCGTGTTCAACCTGATTCCGATTCCGTTGCTGGACGGCAGCCGCATCGTGGGCGGGCTGGTGCCCAGCCTGGGCCGCAGCCTGGCGCAGTTCGAGGCGCAGCCGTTCAGTTTCCTGCTGGTGATGGGCGTGATCCTGCTGGGCCGCGAGCCGATCGGCCGGCTGCTGGGCAGCGTGCAGGAGTGGGTGCTGCGCCTGATCTTCTGAAGCAGGGGGTCATCAGAACGGGCCGGGGGTCGCCTCCCGGCCCGTTCGCGTTCAAGAGAAAGGAACTCAGACGAGGTGGAACATCATGACCGCGTGGGCGGCGGTGCCGGCCAGCACGAACAGGTGCCAGATCTCGTGGAACCCGAAGCGGGGGTGGGGGTTCCAGCGTTTCGTGCCGTACACGACCGCCCCGGCGGTGTACAGCACGCCGCCGGCGGCGAGCCACATCAGCGCGGCCGTGGGCAGGGTGCGCGCCAGTTGCGGCAGGAACGCCACAGCCAGCCAGCCCATGCCCAGGTACAGGGCGGTGCTGACCCAGCGGGGCAGGCGCATGGTCAGGAGCTTGAGCAGGATGCCGCTCAGGGCGATGCCCCACACCAGGCCCAGCACCCCGGTGCGCCACGCGCCGCTCAGGCCGAAGTACGCGACCGGGGTGTAACTCCCGGCGATCAGCAGGAAGATGGCGGCGTGGTCGAGTTTGCGCAGCCACAGCAGGGCCCGGCCGGTCACGTGCAGGGAGTGGTAGGTGGCGCTGGCGGCGTACAGCAGCAGCATGCTCACGCCGAACACCGCGAACGGCCACAGCGGCAGGGTCCGGGCGTGCGCCCAGGCGAGCAGCGGGCCCAGCAGCAGCAGCGCGGCGAGCACCCCGGCCCAGTGGGTCAGGGCGTTCACGGGTTCGCGCAGGTGGGCGGTCATGCCTCAGGGTAAGGGGCGCGGGCGGCCGGAACTGGGAACTGGAACGCCATCAAACGGCGGGGAGAGGCGCGCGGCCTCTCCCCTGTTCATGCGGTGTGAATTACCGGCCGCCGTAGTTGGGCGCGGCCTTGGTGATGGTCACGCCGTGCGGGTGGCTTTCGATCAGGCTGGCGCCCGTGATGCGCACGAACTGTGCGTCGCGGCGCAGGGTGTCCAGGTCGGGCGCGCCGCAGTACCCCATGCTGCTTTTCAGGCCGCCCACGAACTGGTAGATGACCTCGCCGGCGGTGCCCTTGTAGGCCACGATGCCCTCGATGCCTTCGGGCACGAACTTGCGGCTGCCGCTCTGGAAGTAGCGGTCGGCGCTGCCCTGGTCCATGGCGCCCAGGGACCCCATGCCGCGGTAGCTCTTGTAGCGGCGGCCGTCGCGCAGGATGGTCTCGCCGGGCGCCTCGTCGGTGCCGGCCAGCATGCTGCCCATCATGACGACGCTGGCGCCCGCGGCGATGGCCTTGGGCACGTCGCCGGTCTGTTTGATGCCGCCGTCGGCGATGACGGGAATGCCGTGCTCCAGGGCCACGCTGCTGGCATTGAAGATGGCGGTGATCTGGGGGACGCCCACGCCGGTCACGACGCGGGTGGTGCAGATGCTGCCCGGGCCGATGCCGACCTTCACGGCGTCCGCGCCGGCCAGGATCAGGTCGCGGGTGCCGGCGGCGGTGGCGACGTTCCCGGCAATGACGTCCACGTCGAACTGCTCCTTCACGCGCGCCAGGGCGTTCAGGATGCCCTGGCTGTGGCCGTGCGCGCTGTCCAGCACGAGCACGTCCACGCCCGCCTGCACGAGCGCCCCGGCGCGGTCCATCAGGTCGGCGCTCACGCCGATGGCGGCCGCGACCCGCAGGCGGCCCAGGCTGTCCTTGGCGGCGTTGGGGTACTTCACGCGCTTGGTGAGGTCCTTGATGGTGATCAGGCCGCGCAGCAGGCCGCCCTCGTCCGTGACGAGCAGCTTCTCGATGCGGTTGCGTTTGAAGATCTCGTGCGCCTCGTCCAGGGTGGTGCCCACCGGCACGGTCACAAGGTGCTCGCGGGTCATGACCTCACCCACCGGGAGGTTGAGGTCGTCCACGAAGCGCATGTCGCGGTTGGTGATGATGCCCAGCAGCTTGCCGGAGGGGTCGGTGACAGGCACGCCGCTGATGCGGTACTCGGCCATCAGGCGGTCGGCGTCCCCGACGGTGGCGTGCGGGGGCAGGGTGATGGGGTCCACGATCATGCCGCTCTCGCTGCGTTTGACCTTGCGGACCATCTCGGCCTGCGCGTCGATGGGCATGTTCTTGTGGATCACGCCGATGCCGCCCTCGCGGGCCATGGCGACCGCCATGTTCGTCTCGGTGACGGTGTCCATCGCGGCGGACACGAAGGGGATGTTCAGGCGCACGCGGCGGGTGAGCTGCGCCTGCACGCTCACCTCGTGCGGCAGCACCTGGGAGTGCCGGGGCTGGAGCAGCACGTCGTCGAAGGTGATGCCCTCCTGGCCGAACTTGTAGGCGAAGCGGTCCGGGAGGCTGTCCGGGCCGCCGGTCGGGGCAGGGTGCGTGGGCGCAGTCATGCCCTTCATGGTACCGGGCGCCTCCGGGAGCGCGCCGTGATGTGCAGGGGAATGCCGCCGCATTCACGCATCCGGGACACCCGGGGGAAACAGGTGCGGGCCGCCCCAGACCCTGCGATCCGGGGCGGCCCGCACCTGTGCACCTTACAGGCGGTAGTTCAGGCCCACCCGGAAGGACGGCGCGAAGAGCACGGTCGGGCTCTCGGGGCTCCAGGCCGGCCCGAATCCGAACTCGTAGGCGGTGTTCAGCCGGTCCGTGAAGTGGTACTCCAGCCCCAGCAGGACGCCCGCGTTGAAGATCAGGGTGGTGTTCGTGCCCGTAAAGGCGGTCAGGCCCAGGCCAGCGCCCAGGTAGGGCACGTACGAACTCGTGCCGGCGGTCAGGCGGTACAGGTACGCGGCGTCGCCGGAGAGCAGGAAGCTGCTGGACTCGCCGCCCACCGAGCCCAGGGGCAGGCCGGCGCCGAACCGCAGGGCGCTCTGGGGGTCCAGGTCCTGCTGGTACTGCACGCCGATCAGCGGGGAGTACAGGCCGATGTAGCTGGCCGCGCCCGCGGAGGTGCCGGCGGCGAGGAGGGCGGTCAGGGCCGCGTTCCGAAGAAAGTTCATCATATCTTCACTCTAGGCTTCAGCCCGGGGGCATGCACGCCAGGTTGACCGGGGCGCCCCGGCCCCCGCCTTGCAGCGCGCCGGACCACATGCTAGATTTTGCCTCGCCTGATTTCAGGTGCACGACTGGCCTGTGGGGTCATAGCTCAGCTGGGAGAGCGCGTCGTTCGCAATGACGAGGTCAGGGGTTCGATCCCCCTTGACTCCACCAGAAAAAACACCCGCCTGATCGGCGGGTGTTCTTCTTGGTCCCTCAGTACGTGGTGCGCATCACTTCCAGCGAGACCGCCTTCCCGAAGTTCACGGGGAAGCTGCGGGTGCGGGCCAGCCGGGTCACGTTGACGGTCCCGGCGGCCGGGTCGGTCTTGACGGTCACGCCCGGCAGGCGCGCCAGCCCCGACAACGGCAGGTACGCCCGGCCGTCCAGCGTCACGGTGGACACCAGCACCGGGCTGCCCAGCACTGTCACGGTCGCCTGCCGGGGGCTCAGGACCTTCACGGCCATGTCCAGCGCCTGCGCCGTCTCGGCCAGCGGGAGATACACGGTGCGGCCCACCGCGCGGGCGCCGCCGCCGGCCAGCCGCGCCGCTTCCTCCGGCGTGCGGGTGGGGGTGGCGGGGGCCGTGGGGGTGGTCACGGGTGGCCGGACCGGGGTGGCCGGGGTGGTGGCGACGGGCCCGGTACCTCCCGGGGCCGTGCCGGCGGGCGGCGTGCCGGCCGGGGGCGTGGTGGCGGTGGGCGGCCGCACCGGCGTGGGGGTGGGTGCCGGCGTGCTGCCCGGGGCGGGTTTCAGGGCGGCGATGGCGGCGGTCGCGGCGGCGCGGCGGGCGGCCGTGCGGGCCTGCAGGTCGTTGGCGCTCAGGGCGCGACCCCAGCTGCTGGGCAGGGCGTGGAAGGTCGTCCAGGGCCCCACGGCCAGGGGACGCTGTTTCTGCAGGGCGTTCAGGGCGCCGCCCTCGGTGGTGAAGTACACCGTGCCGGCGTCGCTCACGGCGATGGCCGTGTCGATCTTCTTGCCGGTCTGGATGGTCCAGAGGCGCTGCCCGGCCTTGCCGATGGCGTGCACGGTGCCGCTCAGGTCCGGGATCAGGATGGTGCCGTCGCTGAGTTCGGCGGCGGCCCCGGCGATGGGCGCGCCCGCCGTGTACACCCATTCGTTCTCGCCGGTGGTGTTCACGGCGTACACCTTGCCGTCGTAACTGCCGACGACCACGAGGTCGGTGCTGGTCACGATGGGGCTGGCGTTCACGAAGAGGCCGGTGGGCACGGTCCATTTCAGGGTGCCATCGGGGTTCAGGGCGTGGATCTTGCGGTCGCTGGACCCGAAGTAGATGCCGCCTTCCCGGCCGATGGCGGGGCTGCTGAACACCAGGGAGCCGGCGGCGTACGCCCATTTCAGGGTGCCGTCGGGGGTGAGGGCGTGCATGCGGTTGTTCTGCGCGCCGAAGTAGATGGTGCCGTCGGCGGCCACGGCGGGGCTGCTGAACACGGGCGCGCCGACCTTGTACTGCCACAGGACCTTGCCGTCGGCGGATAGGGCGTAGACGCTGCCGCCGGCGGTGCCGACGATGAAGCTTCCGTCAAGGCGTAGCGCAGGGCTGGCGTAGATGTCGCCGTCGAGTTTGAGTTTCCACTGGAGCTTGCCGTTCGGGTCGAGCAGGTACACGTGGTCGTCGTAGGAGGCGGCCAGCACGCTGCCCTGCGGCGTGACGACCGGGTTGGCGCGGCCGATGTCCCCGGCGGCGTAGGTCCATTTTTCCTTGCCCTGGGCGTCGGTGCGGCGGATGCGGCTGTCGGAGCCCAGGTAGATGAGATCGCCGTTGTCGGCGATGGTGACACCGGACATGACCTTGAGTTCGCGGGTCCAGTCGATCTTGGGGGCGATGAACTGCGCCGGGGCCGCCGAGGCCGCTGGCGCCGCGGTCTGCGCGGCCGCCGGCGTGACGGCCGCGAGAGAAGTAAGCAGAAGGGTCCAACGTGGTAAATGGGTGAGTTTTTTCATTTGTTTATGAACTCCTTTAAGCTCTCTTTACGGGTGTAATCACGCGTCACGGTAACGCCTAAGATGCGTTTCGTTATGAAGAAGATTCTCATGCTGACCGCGTTCGCGCTGACGGGCCTGGCCGCTGCGCAGGACACCACCACGACCACCACCACGACCACCGTGACCACCGCGGAGCCCGTGAACGTCCCGGCGACCATGAGCGCCAGCGACAACTACGCCAAGGCGCAGGAGTACGCGGTGCAGGCGGACGTGGCCTACCCCGTGGCGTTCTACGACCGCACGCTGTGGAAGGCCTCCGTGGACCACGCCTACTACGCGTCCACCCAGGAAGCCGCCAACCGCGACTACGCCGCCTACCTGGCGCAGCTGTACACCAAGACCCAGTGGTGGATCAACGCGTACAACGCCTGGAGCCGCCTGGGCGACCTGAACGACCAGGAGAAGCAGTGGGCCGCGCTCAGCGCCGCCAAGCTGGCCTACATCGCGCTGCAGCGCGGTGACAAGGCCATGGCCAAGACCTACGTGGACAAGGGCATGAGCTGGGCCAACACCGCCAGCCTGCAGGCCATCGCCGCCCGCCTCTGATCTTCCCCGTTCCCGAACCCCGGCCCGCGAGGCCGGGGTTTTTGGTTTTTCATGAGTTCATGAAGGTACCCGGCCCTGGTCAGGGCAGGAACGCCCGCCTGCGGGCCAAGTGCTCTACCCTCCGGGCATGTCCCCACTCACGCTGATCCTGGCCCGCACCCTCACCCTGAACCCCGAACAGCCGGACGTGCAGGCCGTGCTCGTCGGCGGGGGGCGGGTGCTGGCCTGCGGCACGCGCGAGGACCTGCAGGCCCTGGCGCCCCGGGCGGAGGTGCTGGACCACCGCGACCTGCTGCTCACGCCCGGGCTGGCCGACGCGCATATTCACCTCGTGATGTACGGCGCCTCGCTGGGTCAGGTGGACCTTCAGGGCGTGACGGGCGCGCTGGAAGTGCTGCGCCGCGTAGCCGACCGCGCCGCCCGCACCCCGGCCGGCGAGTGGATCGAGGGCGGCGGGTTCCTGACCAGTGAACTGGGCCTGGGCCGCTACCCCACCGCCGCCGACCTGGACTCCGTGAGCCCGCACCACCCGGTGATCCTGCATTCCCGCGATCACCACCTGCTGTGGGCGAACAGCCTGGCGCTGCGGCTGGCGGGCATCACCGAGGCCACGCCGCAGCCCGAAGGCGGGCAGATCGTGCACCCGCTGGGCACGCTGCTGGAGGCCAGCGCCATCGAGCAGGTCACGCGCGTGATGCCGGCGCGCACGCCCGCGCAGTGGCTGGACGCCGCCCGCGCCGGCAGCGCCGACCTGCACGCCCGCGGGTACGTGAGCGCGCACACCATGGCCTTCGAGGAACCCGGCGCGCCCTGGGCGCTGCAGACGCTGGCCGACCGGGGAGAACTGCCGCTGCGGGTGTGGGCCTGCCTGCCGCACGACGCGCTGGACCACGCCCGCTCGCTGGGGCTGGGGCCCGGGGCGGGGGGCATGTTCGCGTGGGGCGGCGTGAAGTTCTTCGCGGACGGCGCCCTGGGGAGCCGCACGGCGTGGCTGCACGACCCGGGCTTCGCGGACGGCAGCGGCACCGGCATCGCCATCGACACGCCCGAGGTGATCCGCGAGCGGGGGCGGCAGGCGCTGGAACTGGGCCTGATCCCGGTCACGCACGCCATCGGGGACCGCGCGAACACCGAGGTCCTGAACGCCTACGACGACCTGCGGGCCCTGGCCCGGCAGCGCGGCAAGCGCCTGCGCGTCGAGCATGCCCAGCACCTGCGCGCTGCGGATCTGCCGCGCTTCGACGGCCTGACCGCCAGCGTGCAGCCCATCCACCTGATCGGTGACGCGCCCATGATCCGGGACCTGCTGCCGCACCTGGAGGCCGGCAGTTACGCCTTCCGGAGCCTCCAGGCGGCCGGGGCAGTGCTGGCCTTCGGGTCGGACGCCCCGGTCGCCCCGCCCATTCCCCAGGCGAACTTCCGCGCGGCCATCACCCGCCTCGGGCAGGACGGGCAGCCGCTCGCCCCGGACGAGGCCCTGACGCCCGAGGAGGTGCTGTGGGCCCACACGAGAGGCCCCGCCATCGCGGCCGGGTGGGAGGATGAGGGCTGGATCCGGCCCGGGGCGCGGGCGGCGTTCACGCTGTGGGACGAACTGGGCGGTCAGGCGCAGGCGCTGGTGCCCTGACCCGGCCCTTAAGCGGACAGCGGGGGCCGGGTGCCGGTGTCCAGCAGGGCATGCAGCCCGGCCAGGTAGTCGCCGAGCGTCTCGCCGCGGTCCACCCAGCGCGCGAACGACCCCAGCAGCACGCCGCCCGGCACGGCCGAGCGTTCGCTGCGCCGGCCCCACACGGTGACGGGCAGGCCCCGCGTGAGGGGATGGCCGCGCAGCTGGGCGAGGAAGGTCACGGTGTCCATGTCCGGCAGCTGCGGCGTGCTGACCACCAGGTGCGGGCCCCGCGCGCCGTCCAGGTGCGCCAGGGCCTCCTCACCGCTCTCGCAGATGAGGGCGGGACCGCTCGCCGCCCGGCCCAGGGCCTTGCCCAGCAGCTGACGCTGCAGGGGGTCCGGCTCGACCAGCAGCAGCGTCACCGGCCGGGCCGGCTGCAGGGGGCGGACGGGAACGGAAGTCATGCCCGCATGCTCCGCCGCCCGGCTTCACGGCAGATGCCAGCCGGCTAAACCCGGCGTGAAAAATCAAAGGTGGGTCAAGGGCCGCCCAAGCCGCCCTGAAGGCCAGGGGGAAGGGCGTGCCCCGGACCCGCGCTCAGTATCCGCGGTGGGTGACGGTGGCGCCCTGCGTTTCCAGCCAGTCGGTGACGGCGCCCACCGCGGCCTTCACGCCGGGCGTGATGATCGGGCCGCCGAACCGCGCGAGGCGCACCAGGGTGCTGCCGTCCTCGCGGTTGGTGATGCCGACCAGCACCTCCTGCGTGAGTTCGCCCTCCACGACGTGCGCCAGCGCCACCCAACCGTCCCGGCGGAGGCTGCCGTACAGGTCGAGCAGAATGACCGTCCAGTCCGGGCCGCGGCCGGGCTCGCTGCGCTTGGTGAACTTGCTGAACTCGCTGGGGTCGAAACGGTCGGGCAGGGTCAGGATGGCGTGCGGCACGGCGTGGTCGTCCTCCGGGTAGGGGTGGGTGGTCCCGTGCGGAACGGGGGGGTGGGTGGTGGGCGTGAAGCGGGCGTGGTTCACGCCCAGGCCCAGGTCGCGCCACTTCAGCGCGTACTTCGTTTCCAGCGCGGCGGGCGGCGGGGGCGCGCCGGTGTCCACCGTCATGACGCCGCTCGCGCGGGCTTCCTCGCAGGCGAACGCGAAGTACTCGTCGTGGTCGGTGGTGAGCAGCACCGCCCCGCCCGGGTTCAGGCGGCTGGCGGCCAGCTGGAAGAACGGAGCGCGCAGCAGGCGGTGGTCGGTGTGCCCGGCCTTCGGCCAGGGGTCGGGGAAGTTCACGACGATCAGGTCCAGGCCCGCGTGCGGAATCACCTCGCGCACCAGCACATCGGCGGGCAGCTTGGTCAGGACGGCGTTCGTGAGCCCGGCGTCCTTCAGGCGGCGGTGGGCTTTGAGCAGCGACGTGCCGCTGATCTCCACGCCCAGGTAGTTGGGCGCCTGCGGCAGGGCGCGGGCGTAATGCGGCCAGAAGCGGCCGTCACCGAAGCCCACCTCCAGCACCCAGGGGCGCTCCGGCGTGTCCGGGTACAGGCGGGCGGCCGCGTCCGGGAACTGGAAGTCGCCCAGCCGGAAGATCCGCGCGCCGCTCACGCCGTGCCCCCGCCGGCGGGAAGTTGCGCGGCCAGCCGGGCGGCGTCGGTGAGCACACCCGCGTAGGTGTGCTCGCCGGGCGTGCACTGCCCCACCGCCCACACCCGGTCGAAGCGGCGCAGGCGGAAGCCGTCCAGTTCCGCCGGGGCGGGCGTCAGGAACCGCACGTCGTACGGCGGCGCGCCCTCCACCCCCCGCGCGTGCCCCTCGCGGCCGGTGAGGTACACGCCGCTGGCGGCCAGGTCGTCGGCCAGGAAGTCGTACGCGACCTCGCTCAGGCGCCCGGCGTCCTCCATGGTGTCCCCGATCAAGAGCCGGCCCTTCAGGAACGCGCCCACCGCCAGCACTGCCTGACGCGCGTGCAGCGCCGGGCCTTCCCAGGTCGAGAGCGTCACACGGTCCTCCGCCTCATCAAGCGCGGTGACGGTGCTCTGCAGCAGGTGAATGCCGACCGTCGCCTCGATCTCCGCTTTCAGCAGGCGGTGAAAGGTCCAGCCGTCCGTGTCGGGGGCCATCTGCGCGGCCACCTGCGCGAACACGCTGCCGTCCGGAAAGCCCGCGTCCCGGATGGTCGGCTGGTACAGGTTGCCCAGGTGGTCCAGGGCCTGCGAGACCAGCAGCACGTCCTGCCCGGCGCGGGCCAGCCGCCAGGCAAGTTCCGTGCCGGCCAGCCCGGCGCCGATCACGGCCACGTCGTACAGGTGCCCCGGTTGCGGCTGGCTGCGGGGGGTGGAGGGTCCAAACATCACCGGGGAGTCTACTTCCCCGGCGCCCCGGCGGTCAGACCGGGGGCAGCTCCGCGAGTTCCGCGCGCAGCTGCGCGGCGACCGCCAGGGCGCGGGCCTTCACGCCCTGCCCGTGCAGCGCGCCCAGCAGCGCCGACTTCGCCTCACGGTACGTGCGGGCCAGGTCCAGCTCGTCCTGCGCCTCGAACAGCCGCGCCAGCCGGCACTTGGCGGCCGCCTCCAGGCCCGGGTGGCGGATGGTCTGCGCCAGCCGCTCGCTGCGGCTGAGTTCCCGGTAGGCGTCCGTGAATTCCCCAGCGTGCAGGTGCACCTCGCCCAGCAGGCCGCGCAGCTGCGCGGTGCTCTCGTTGTCCTGGGCGGCCTGCGCGGCCCGCAGGCCCGCCTTCGCCGACTCGCGGGCGGGTTCCACCTCCCCGGCGTCCAGGTGCAGCAGGCCCTCGAGCAGCCGCAGGTTCGCGATGGGGCGCTTCAGGTCGTACTCCTCGGCGAGGCCCAGGCTCTCGGGCATCAGGGCGGCCGCCTCGGCGGCGCGGCCGAGGTGCCGCAGCGCGTCGATCATGCCGCGCCGGCCCTCCAGCAGGTAGTGCACGGTACCGGCCGGACCGGTGATGTCGGTGCTCAGCCGGCACAGGTGCAGCGCCTGCGCGTGGTCATCCAGGTCGCCGTACACGGCGGCCATGTTCACCAGCGCACGCGCCAGACTGACCGGCTCCTCCAGGTCCCGCGCGAGGCGGGCGCTGGCCGCGTAATGCTCCAGGGCGGTATCCGGGCGGCCCAAGCGGAAGGCGGCCAGCCCCAGGGCGTTCCAGCAGCGGCATTCCAGGCTGCGCAGCCCGGCCCCCTGCGCGAGCGTCAGGGCCTCCCGGGCGTACTCGGCCAGCACGCGGTTCTCACCCTGGAAGTACGCGCAGCCGCCCAGCAGGCACAGCGCGTACGCCTCGCTGGCCGGGTCGCCCTCCTGCTGGGCCGCGTGCCGCAGTTGCAAGAGCCGGACCCGGGCCGCGTCCGGATCGCTGAGCACCACCAGTTCCAGCGCGCGAATCTGCGTCTCCAGGGAGAGCGTCACGCTGGGCGGGGGAATCTTTGCGACGGCCATACCCCGCAGGGTAGCCGCCCGGCTCTCACCCGACCCTGACAGCCGGCCGGGGGGGCGGCGCACGGGCGCTCAGTCCAGCAGCCGCTGCAGGAACACCAGGTCCAGCCAGCGGTCAAATTTCCGCCCGACCTGCTTCAGGTGCGCCACCCGCTCGAACCCCAGGCGTTCATGAAAGGCGATGCTGGCCGCGTTGTCGGCGTCCACCCCGCCGATCATCACGTGCAGGCCGTCCGCGCCCGCCTGCGCGATCAGCGCCTCCATGAGCCGCCGGCCGGTGCCCGCGCCGCGGTGCCCTTCCCGCACGTACACGCTGTGCTCCACCGTCCGCGCGTACCCGGCCTTCTCCCGGTAGGGGCCGTACGTGGCCCAGCCGGTCACCTCGCCGCCCTCCACGGCCACCAGCACCGGCCAGCCCCCCGCCTGCTTGTGCGCGAACCACGCCTCGCGGGACGCCAGGGTGACCGGCTCCAGGTCGTAACTGGCCGTCGTGTGCACCACCGCGTGGTTGTAGATCTCCAGGATCGCGGACAGGTCCGCATGAACGGCGGGGCGCAGGTTGAGCATGAGGCAGTTCAGCGCGCCGCGCCGCTCCGCGTTCCGCCCCGGGTTAGGCAGCCCGGGCGTAGGCTGGGCGGATGGCGCTGAACGGAGGCTACTCATACCGCCTGCCCTTCCCGCCCTCGGCGCAGGGCACCTCCCTGCTGGACTTCCTGACCGCCGAGTTCCGGCACTCCACCCGGCAGGTCTGGGAAGAACGGCTCGCGCGCGGCGAGGTGGAGGTCGCGGGCCGCCCCGCCACCGGCGCGGAGCAGCCCCGGCCGGGCACCATGGTCGTCTGGCACCGCCCCCCCTGGGACGAACCGGACGTGCCCCTGGACTACACGCTGCTGTACGAGGACGCCGACCTGCTGGCCGTGACGAAACCCTCCGGCCTGCCCACCCTGCCCGGCGGAGGCTTCCTGGCGCACACGCTGCTCACCCGCGTCCGCGCGGACCTGGACCCCGCCGCGTCCCCACTGCACCGCCTGGGCCGCGGCACCAGCGGCGCCGTGCTGTTCGCCCGCACCACCCACGCCGCCGCCACCCTCAGCGCCGACTGGCGCGCCGGCCGCGTGGACAAGGTGTACCGCGCCCTGGCCACCGGGCACTTCCCCGACGCCGGCGCACCCACCGACCTGCGCACCCCCATCGGCCCGGTGCCCCACCCCCGCCTGGGCCGCGTGCACGCCGCCACCCCCACCGGGAAAGCCGCACACTCCCGCGCCCGCGTGCTGGAAACCCGCGCGGACAGCACCCTGCTCGACGTCGAGATCCTCACCGGCCGCCCCCACCAGATCCGCATTCACCTCGCCGCGGCCGGCCACCCCCTCGTCGGCGACCCGCTGTACGGCCCGGACGGCACGCCCCTGGCGGACCTGCCCGGCCTGCCCGGCGACCTGGGCTACCTGCTGCACGCCCACACCCTGCACTTCCACCACCCCGTCACCGGCGCGGCCGTGCAGGTGGTGTCTCCCCCACCCCCGGCCCTGCGCCCGGCAGCCTCTTAGCTGGCCTTTGGATGAGCGTCGTTCCGGATATACCAGCCGACAAGCTGGCGGCACCGCCTGTCGTCAGGCGTGGTCCAAAGGACCAGGGGGACGCCCTGAGCGCCAGTGTCGCTTTTCCAGACGGCGCAGATCCGGCTGATGGGCAATGGACATCAGGTAGTCCGCCAGCGCCCGGAGTTCCTGATCCTCCGGGTCACCCGTCCAGCCGTGCACCCGCACGAGATGCCCGTAACCGCACAGGTAGTTGGAGGGCTGATCGTCCACCGCGAGCACCCGGTGCCCGGGGTAGCGCGCACGGATCCACTTCGCCCTGAACTTCCGGGCGGGCTTCCTCAGTTCATAGTTGCCCTCATCCGTCCGCCGCCAGGTACATCGTTCACGGTGCCAGAGGAAGAAGGCCTGTTCAGCCAGGTCAAAGCCAGTCTCAAGGGCAATGACTCTGAGCCCCTGACTCATCCAGTCTTCGGTCGCGGCGGTCCATACGGCCAGAGCGTACGGCCCGGCCACACTCCCCAGAAAGAATTGAAGGTGCGGGCGGAGCAAAAATTGGTGGCCACCAGCGGCCTCCGGGTCAGGGATGCCGTGCCAGCGGGTTTCATCCAGATCGAGAACGAGCAGGGGTCGGCTCGTTGACGTGTCCTGCATTCCTCATGCTGGCACAGGTAAATCCGCCTGACCCTGCGCCCGGCGGAACCGACCGGTTAATTCCCGGTCAGTGGTCGGTGGTGACGTGGTAGGTGCCGTCGCCCTGAGCGGTGACGGTCACGGTGCCCTGTTCGTCGGTGCGGTAGACGCGGATGCCGTTCTGGCGGTACAGGTCCAGCACTTCGGGCGTGGGGT
Source organism: Deinococcus ficus (assembly GCF_003444775.1). NCBI lineage: Bacteria > Thermotogati > Deinococcota > Deinococci > Deinococcales > Deinococcaceae > Deinococcus > Deinococcus ficus. The sequence continues at coordinate 2,298,144 of NZ_CP021081.1, forward strand.
GGCCGTAGCTGTTCTCGCCGACGCTGATCACCACGTTTTCCGGGCGGACGGCGGCCAGCCACGCGGCGTGGTCGCCATTGCGGGCGCCGTGGTGGATGCTCTTGTAGATCTGGACGGGGCCGCGCGCTTCGGGGCGGCCCTGGGCGAGCCACGCGGTGGTTTCCTCGCGTTCGCTGTCGCCGGTGAGCAGGGCGGTGAACTTGCCGAATTCGACGCGCACGCCGACGCTGTTGTTGTTCTGGTCGTCGTTCATGCCGCGCGGCGGGCCGAAGATGCGGACCTTCATGCTGCCCAGCGTGAACACCTGCGCGTTGGCCTTCTGGAAGGTGGTGCCGGCTTTTTCCAGTGCGGTGACGAGGCGGTCCCAGGTCTGGGTGGTGCCGGCCAGGCCGTTGTTCACGAACACGGTGGGTTTGGCCTGCGCGGCGGGCACCAGGCCAGCGATGTGGTCGGCGTCGGCGTGGGAGGCGACCATCAGGTCCACTTTCGTCACGGCGTACTGGTCCATCAGGGTGCGCATGCGTTCGCCGCTGCGGCCGCCGTCCACGAGGAGCGTTTTGCCTTCGGGGCTGCGGACGAGCACGGCGTCGCCCTGGCCGACGTCCAGGAAGCGCAGGGTGAGTTCGCCGCTGGGCGCTTCCGTTCCGGTGGGGGCGGGCCGGCGTCCGCCCCATCCGCCGCCGGCGCAGGCGGCCAGGGAGGCGGTGAGGAGCAGCACGACCACGCCGATCAGGTCGGAGCTGCTGGGGCCCCGCCGGGCGGCGGCCGGGGCTGGGGCGGCGGTTCGGCGCGCGCTGGCCTTCCCTTTCCCCTTGGCCGGGGTGGCGCGGGGCCGGGTCACAGGGCGGTCTCCTCGTCGTCCGCGGCGGTGTTCAGGGCGTCCAGCCGGGCCTGGGCGGTGCGGCGGCGCTCGGCGGTCTCGTCGGGCAGCACCCGGACGCTCGCACCGTCCGCGCCGGGCTGCACGGCCAGCACGTCCCCTTCCCGCAGGCCGCCGGGCAGCGCGGTGAGCGGCAGGGTGACGGTCACGCCGTCCTCGCGTTCCAGCCGCGCGACCGGGCCGGCCGGGGCGTCCTCCACGGCGTCCACCGTCCAGCGTTCCACGCCGTCCTCCCGCCCGGGGGGGCCGGGCAGGGGGCGCAACTCACGGTCCTTCATCCTTTCAGCGTAGCGCGCCGCGGCCCGGGCCTCTGCGGTGATCCGCGCACTTCCGCCCCGCTCAAGCACGCGCCCCCGCGCGGGGCGGGGGCGGGTCTGGAGCCGAGGGTCGGACTTGAACCGACGACCTACTGATTACGAATCAGTTGCTCTACCACTGAGCTACATCGGCCCGGTTTGCGGGCTTGGAAAGTATATGAATGCTGGCCGGGGGTGTCAACGTGCCGGGGCGGGCGGGGGGCGGGGGCGCGGCGGGGCTTATGCTCGTGGGCATGGCGTTCGAGACGGTATTCGGGAGGGTGGGGCGGCTGGACTGGTTGTGTCTGGCGCCGCACCCGGATGACGCGGAGATCGGGGCGGGCGGCGCCCTGATCCGCGTGGCGCGTTCGGGCGGGGCGGCGGGCGTGCTGGAGCTCACGCGGGGGGAGGGCGGCACGCAGGGCACGCCGGAGGTCCGCGCGGCGGAGTGCGTGGCGGCGGCGGCCGTGATGGGCCTGAGCTGGCGGGGGCAGCTGGGACTGCCGGACGGCGGGCTGGTGGATTCCGGGGCGGGCGCGCGGGCGCTGGCGGAGGTGCTGCGGGCCCTGCGGCCGCGGGTGCTGGTGGTGCCGCACTACCGGGACCGGCACCCGGACCATTTCGGGGCGTACCACCTGGCGAAGCGGGCGGTGCACCTGTCGGGGCTGGTGAAGGCGGAGCTGCCCGGGGAGACGCACCGGCCGGCGCGGGTGCTGCTGTACCAGGGGAACGCGGACATCACGCCGAACGTGCTGGTGGACGTGAGTGGCGTGCAGGACGTGTGGGAGAGGGCGGTGCTGGCGCATCACAGCCAGTTTTCGGGGCTGGCGGTGTCGGAGACGGTCACGCCGGAGATCGTGGAGCGGCGCCGGGCGCGGCTGATGTACTGGGGGACGCTGGCGCGCGTGCGGTATGCCGAGGCGTTCGAGGTGGAGGACCCGCTGCTGATCGACCCGGTGTCGCTGTAGCGCCTTACCTGAGGGCGCGGACGGTGGCGAGCACCTGCTCGGGGCGCACGGTGTACTCGCCGGGGGAGGCTTCCACGTGCGCGCTCTGCACCACGCCGGCCCGGTCGATCACGAACACGGCGCGGCCGCTGATGCCGCGCTCGTCGATGGCGACGCCGTACTTCCGGGCGGTGTCCAGGGTCATGTCGGCCAGCAGGGGAATGTCGATGCCGTACTCGGCGGCCCAGGCCTTGTGGGTGTGGACGCTGTCGCGGTTGATGCCCAGCACGACCGTGCCGGTGTCGGTGAAGTCGTCCTGCCGGCCGCTGTACTCGGGCAGCTGGATGCTGCACACCGAGCTGAAGTCCAGCGGGTAGAACACCAGGACCACGTTCTTCTGGCCGCGGTAGCTGCTGAGGGTGATGGTCTCGCCGGTGCTGGCGGGCAGGGTGAAGTCGGGCGCGGGCTGTCCGATCAGGCTCATGCCGGGAGTGTAGCGGGCGCGCCCTGCCGTAGCCTGTGGGGAATGCCTGCCCTGTCTGCCGTGCTGGAGGTCTTCCGCGTGTTCCTGCGCCTGGGCCTGACGTCGTTCGGGGGGCCGGTGGCGCACCTGGGGTTTTTCCGCGCGGAGTTCGTGGGGAGGCGCGGGTGGCTCACGGAGGAGGCGTACGCGGACGTGGTGGCGCTGGCGCAGTTCCTGCCGGGCCCGGCGAGCAGCCAGGTGGGGCTGGCGGTGGGGTTCCTGCGGGCGGGCGCGTGGGGGGCGCTGGCGGCGTGGGTGGGGTTCACGCTGCCGAGCGCGCTGGTGATGCTGGCGTTCGCGCTGGGCGTGGGCGGGCTGGGGGACGTGGCGGGCGCGGGGTGGCTCGCGGGCCTGAAGGTGGCGGCGGTGGCGGTGGTGGCGCAGGCGGTGGCGGGCATGTGGGGCAGCCTGGTGGCCGGGGAGGGCCGGCCCGGACGGGTGCGGGCCGCGCTGGCGCTGGGCGTGATGGCCCTGCTGGTCGTCTGGCCGGGCGCGGGGGTGCAGGTGGGGGCGCTGCTGGCGTGCGCGCTGGTGGGGTGGCGCCTGCTGCCGGTCCGGTCGGGCGGGGCGGGGCACCTCCCGCCGGTGCGCCTGTCGCGGCGGGTGGGGGCGGGGCTGCTGCTGGCGTGCGCGGGGCTGCTGCTGGTCCTGCCGGCGCTTTCGGAGCTGGGGGGCGGGTGGGCGATTCTGGACGCGACGGTGCGGGCGGGCGCGCTGGTGTTCGGGGGCGGGCACGTGGTGTTGCCGCTGCTGGAGGCGGGCTTCGTGCCGCACCTGCTGTCGCACGAGGCGTTCGTGGCGGGGTACGGGGTGGCGAACGCGGTGCCGGGGCCGCTGTTCACGTTCGCCACGTACCTGGGCGGGGCGCAGGGCGCGGTGGGGGCGGCGTGGGGGGCGCTGGTGGCCACGCTGGGCGTGTTCCTGCCGGGCGCACTGCTGATGCTGGGCGCCCTGCCGTTCTGGGCGGCGCTGGCGGGGAACGCGGGCGCCCGCGCGGCGATGGGCGGCCTGAACGCGGGCGTGGTGGGGCTGCTCCTGGCGGCGCTGTACAGCCCGGTGTTCACGTCCGGGGTGACCGGGCCGGCCTCGCTGGCCCTGGCGGTGCTGGCGTACGCGGCGCTCACGGCGGGGCGATGGCCGGCGTGGGCGGTGGTGGCGGCGTGCGCGGCGGCCGGGGCATTGCTGCTTTAGCCGGGCGTCTCCGCTTCCAGGCCGTAGATTTCCAGGAAGCGCCGGATGCGGGCGTCCAGGGTGGGCAGGGGCGCGACCTCGCCGCACACCCAGTCCGGCTGGTAGTGGCGGCACACGGCGGGCCGCGCGGCGTAGATGCCGCAGCGGCAGTCCGGTTGCAGGTGCGCGCAGGGCACGCCCAGGGGCTTTTTCAGCGCGTGGATGTCCGGCGCGGCGCAGCAGGCCCCGCAGCCGGTGCACTCGCGCACGAGCGGGCTGCGGGGCGGGGATTCGGGGGGCGCGGCGAAGCGGTCGGTCAAGGCCGCAGTCTACCGCCGGGGGTCAGTGGAAGGCTTTCATCGCGGCGATGAAGCGGTCGTTTTCCTGCGGGGTGCCCACCGCCACGCGCAGGCAGCCCTGGAGCATGTGCAGGTTGTCCTGCCGGCGGGTGACGATGCCGTGCGCGAGCAGGTGCGCGTAGGCGAGGTCGGCGTTGGGGGTGCGCATCAGGAAGAAGTTCGCCTGGCTGGGCAGCACCTGGCAGTTGGGGTGGTCGGCCAGCGCGGCCTGGATGCGGGCGCGTTCGCGCAGGCACTGCTCGATGCGGGCTTTCATGTACTCGGGGTGTTCCAGCGCGACTTCCAGCACGGTTTCGGTCATCACGTTCACGTTGAATGCCGACACGAGCTTCTGGAGGTTCTCGGCGACCTCGGGGCCGGCCAGGGCGTACCCGGCGCGGATGCCGGCCAGGCCCCAGGCCTTGCTGAAGGTGCGCAGGCTCAGGGCGTTGGGGTAGCGGCGCACGAGGTCGCGGCGGTCGGTGCCGCTGAACTGGTGGTAGGCCTCGTCGATCACGACCACCCAGTCGCGGGCGGCCTCCAGCAGTTCGAGCAGGTCGGCGTCGGTGTCGATGTGGCCGGTGGGGGCGTGGGGCTGCGCGATGGCGAGCACGCCGGGTTTGTGCCGGGCGAGTTCGGTCTTCAGCGCGGCGGCTGGCAGGGAGAAGTCGGGGTTCAGCGGCACCTGCACGAGTGTGGCGTCCAGCAGCTGCGCTTCGAGGCTGTACACGCTGAAGGTGGGGTTGGTGGTCAGGACCGTCTGCTCGATGCCGGCGAGTTCGGTGAGGATCTTGATCAGGACGTTGCTGCCGGGCGTGAGGACCACGCCGGTGTGCGGCCAGTCCTCGTAGCGGCCGATCAGGTGCTTGAGGGCGTCGGCGTGCAGGTCGGGGTAGCGGTTGAAGTCGCGTTCGGCGAGCCGGCGGTAGACTTCCTGCTTGAGTTCCTCGGGGAAGTCGTAGGGGCTTTCGTTCTGGTCGAGTTTGATGGGCACGTCGATGGACGTGAAGGGGTAGGCGGGCACCGCGCGGACGGCCGGGCGGATGCCGGCGGGTTCCGCGTGCGCGGCGGGTTCCTGGACGGTCATAGCGTCAGTTGTACCAGAGCCCCCACGGGCACACGCCGGATTTGTCCACGACTTCCAAACGTTTGTTAGTGTGCGTGCTACGCTCCGGACCAGCCGGCCGGCACGCCCGCCGCAGGCCGCGCGCCGACCCCTTATGAGTGACACCAGACCCCGCCGCGAGCAGATTCTCGATTCCGCCAGCCGCCTGTTCAGCGAGCGCGGGTATCACGCGACGAGCATGCGGGACCTGGCCGGGGAGCTCGGCATGCAGGGCGGCAGCCTGTACGCGCACATCACCGGCAAGGAGGAACTGCTGGTGGAGATCGTCTCGCACGCCTCCCGGCAGTTCGACGAGGCGCTGTTCCCACTGCGCGCCCTGGACATGGGCGCCGAGGAGAAGCTGCGCGAGGCGATGCACCGCCACATCCGCGTGGTGGCCGACAACATGGACAGCGCCACCGTGTTCTTCCACGAGTGGAAGCACCTGTCGCCGCAGGCGTACGCGCACGTGGTCACGTGGCGCGACACCATCGACCGCTTCTACCGCGACCTGGTGCAGGAAGGCATCGAGGAAGGTGCTTTCCGGGCGACGCTGGACCCGCGCATGACCGCGCACCTGATCCTGTCCGCGGTGAACTGGGCGTATACGTGGTACCGCCCGGGCGGCCCCATGACGCCGCGGGACGTGGCCGACCAGTACGCGGACATGCTGCTCTCCGGCCTGGGCGTGCGCGCGGGGCAGGAGGGCACGTGATTCCGCCGACCGTGACGGTGTCCGTGCGGGAGGCCGTGCGGCGCGGGCAGGAGCGGGCCGCGCGGCTGGGGCGCACGCAGCAGATGGAACTGGGCGAGGACCTGTTCATCCGGATCGCGCCGGGCGGCCGGAAGTTCCTGCTGTTCTGCCTGGACGCCGAACCGCAGCGCGAGACGGCCGAGGAGCTGGCGCGGGTGCTGGAGCTGCGCGACCCGCAGTTCGGGTGGCATCAGGGCGCCACCCTGCGTTCGCTGACAGTGGTGGAAGCCGGGGCGGACGAGCATGAGAATTCTGACGAAGGTGGCTCATCTGAGCCCTGAGCGGCTCATGCCCCTCCAATCCGGCGCCTCTACGGTGAACGCATGAAGAAACTGGCAGTGGTCCTCACTCTTCCCCTCGCGCTGGGCCTGGCCGCCTGCGACACCCTCGGCGTGCCGAAACTCGACGTGAGCGGCAACATCCTGGGCACCAAGCCCAGCGGCACCGTCCGCCTCACGCTGCGCGGCACCACCGTCAACGGCTGGCAGACCCCGGTGCTCGACCAGATCAACATTCCCACCTTCAACCCGGAGAAGAGCGCCTACGCGATCAGCCTGCCCGAGAAACCCTCAGACGGCGCGTACGAACTGCTCGCCTACGCCGACACCGGCGCCACCGCCAACCGCTACGACGAGGGCGAGACCCGCACCCAGGTGACCGGCAAGGTCTTCATCTACGCCAAGGACGGCCTGGGCGACAAGAGCGCCAAGGACTGCCTGAACGTGAAGGCCGGCTGGAGCCTGTGCGACACCGCGACCATGAAGGTCGACCAGAGCGGCACGCCCTTCGATTACGACATGACCTGGTAACACGCCAAACAGGACAGGGGCCGCGCGGATACGTCCACGCGGCCCCTCTTTACTGGGAGGTTCAGGCCTGGGGCGTGGCGCCCTCGAAGGTGCCCTTGAACTTCTGGAGGTCCTCGGCGATCTGCTGGCTGGGTTCCTCACCGAACAGTTTCGCCACGGCCGCCCCGAGCGCCCCGGCGGGCGGCCGGTAGGACAGGGCCACGTGCACGCGGGTGCTGCCGCCGGGCAGGCTCTCGAACTGCACGCTGCCGGCGTTGTCCACGGTCGCGCCGGGCAGGCTGTGCCAGCCGATGCGCTCGCCGGGCTTGTCGTTCACGATCTCCGCTTCCCACTCCACGTGCGTGCCCAGGGGAGCCTTCGCCACCCAGCGGCTGCGCTTGTCGTCCAGCACGGTCACGCTGTCCAGGTGGCTCATGATCTGCGGCAGGTTCTCCAGCTTGCGCCAGAAGTCGTACACCTGCTGCGCGGGCCGGTCGATCACGATGCTGTGCTCCACGAAGATCGGCTTGGCCGCGGCGCTGTTCCCGGTCAGGCCGGCGGCGGCCATGACAGGGTCGTTGCCGGTGGCGGCCTTGTACGCCAGGTACCCGCCGGCCCCGGCCATCAGGAGCCCCAGGGCGCCGCGCTTCTTGAGGCCCATGAGCACCAGGGCGCCGCCGAGGGCGCCGCTCATCATGCGGCTCTGATCCATGCTGGTCGTGTGGTTGTCGTTGGTCATGCGTGGTTCCTCCGTTGCAGCGAGTGTAGGGGCTGCGGGCCGGGCGTGGCGTGAACGCCGTCCCAAGCCGGGTTAGGGTTCCGCACCCGTGGACGGCCGCGGGTGCCCCTGCCCGGGCGGGACGCGGTTACTCGTCCTGCCCGCGGGTCTTCTGGTCGATGATCTCGTCCGCCGCGGCGCGGTCCGCGCCGGTGGTGGGGCCGCCCTGCACGTGCGGGTCAAGGTTGGTGTTCATGCCCTGCGTGGCGGTGGCGCTGCCGGTGTGCGTCTCCTGCGTGATGGGCGTGCTGACGCTGGTGTTGCCCACCGGGTCGCGGCCCTGATCGTTCTCCGGGCGGTTGATGGCCTGCATGCCGGCGCTCAGCTGGTCGGCGTCGGCCCGGTTGGTGCCCAGGCGGTCGGTGCCGGACTGCTCGGCGGCCGGCTGCACCGGGGCGGCGCGCCCGGACTCTAAGGTGGTGTCCGGCGCGGAGCCGGGGGTGGGGCGGCCGGGGTGTTCTTCTCCCATGGGGTCCTCCTGTGAACGCCGGCCCGGAACAGAGGCGGGGCCGGCGGGGGCTGGGCACGCGGGCGTGCCGGTGGTCCGCCCTGCATGCTGCGCCGGGAACCGTACGGGCCGGATGTGGCTGCCTTACACCAGCACTTATCTACGCGCCAGCCGGCCCGGAACGCGGGGGCCGGCCGGCGGCGCGCTAGGCTGGCGGGCGTGACCTGCCCCGCCGAGCGGCCCGCGCCGCGGTTCCTGAGCCCCCACGTTTCCCCCCGCCCGGAGTTCCGGTGAGCAGCCGCGCCGCGCCGGCGGCCACGCGGCTGGACCCCCGCTCACTGACCCTGATCGTGGTCACGATCCTGTTCTGGGCGTCGGCGTTCGCGGGCATCCGCGAGGGCCTGGACCACTTCACGCCCGGGCACGTCAGCCTGTACCGCTTCCTGGTCGCCAGCGTGGTGCTGCTGGCGTACGCGCTGGTGCGGCGCTTCCCGGTGCCGGCCTGGGGCGACCTGCTGCGGATCGGGGGGCTGAGTTTCTTCGGCATCACGCTATACCACGTGTTCCTGAACTACGGCGAGGTGTCCGTCCCCGCCGGCACCGCCAGCCTGATCATCGCCGCCGGGCCGGTCATCACGGCGCTGCTCGCCACGCGCTTCCTGGGCGAGCGCCTCAACGCCCTGGGCTGGGCGGGCACGCTGGTCAGCCTCAGCGGCGTGGCCCTGATCGTGCTCGGCAAGGGCGAGAACCTGGACTTCACGCGCGGCGCGCTCCTGATCCTGGGGTCGGCGGTGTTCACCAGCGTGTACTTCGTGTTCCAGAAACCGCTGCTGTCCCGCATCGACCCGCTGCACTTCACGGTGTGGTCCCTGATCCTGGGCACGCTGCCCATGCTGGTGTTCCTGCCGGGCTTCACCGGTGAACTCGCGCGCGCGCCGCTGGGCGCCCACGCCGCCATGGTCTACCTGGGCGTGTTCCCCTCCGCGCTGGCGTACCTGACCTGGACGTCCGCGCTGGCCCGCGTGGGTCCGGGCGTCACCACGTCCTTCCTGTACGTGAGCCCGGTCCTGGCGATCCTGATCGCGTGGGCGTGGCGCGGGGAGCTGCCCACGGTCCTGAGCGTGCTGGGCGGCCTGATCGCCGTGGCCGGCGTGATCGCCGTGAACACCCGCGGCCGCCTGCCCGCCCTGCCCCGACCTGGGGGGAGCGCGTGAGCGGGTCGGTTTCGGTCGCGCCGGTCTCCCCCACCGCCGTGACGGACCCGGTCATCCGCCTGCAGGACCTCACGGTGCGCCTGTCGGGCCTGACCATCCTGGACGGCGTGAACCTGAACGTGCAGCGCGGCGAGTTCCTGGCCGTGATCGGGCCCAGCGGCGAGGGCAAGAGCACCCTGCTGCGCGTGATCGCGGGGCTGCAACGCCCGCACTCGGGGAATGTGGAGGTGGCCTCGCCGCCCGCGATGATGTTCCAGGACGACCGCCTGCTGCCCTGGCGGACCGCGCTGCGCAACGTCCGCCTGCCCCGCGACCTGGGCGCCGGCGGCAGCCTCACGCCGGAAGAGGCGCTGTCCCTGGTCGGCATGAGCGAGTACGCCGCCTACTACCCGGCGCAGCTGTCCGGCGGAATGCGGGCAAGGGTGTCCATGGCGCGCGCGCTGGCGCAGAGCGGCGACATCCTGCTGCTGGACGAACCCTTCGCCGCGCTGGACGCCCTGGTCCGCGAGCGGTTCAACACCGAGCTGCGCCACCTGCACGACAAGACCGGGCAGACCACGATCCTGGTCACGCACTCCATCCGCGAGGCCGTGCTGCTCGCCGACCGGGTCGCGGTGCTGCGCGGCGGGCGGCTGCTGGAGGTGCTGGACACCCGCGGCGAGGGCCGCATCAGCGCGTACACCGACGGCCTGGAAGCGCACCTGCGGTCCTTGCTGGGCGCCGGGGACAGCACCCGCCTGCGCGTGACCGCCGGCGACCGCACCCGCCTGGAGGGCCTGGCCCCGCTGGCAGCCGTGCTGGCGGTCCTGGCCGCCTGGTGGCTGGGCGCCCGCGCGCTGAATGACGCGTACCTGCTGCCCGGCCCGGCCGCCGTGTGGAACGAACTGGCCCGCACGCCCGGGGATTTCCTAAGCGCCACCTGGGAGACCCTGCGGGTGACGCTGCTGGGCGCCCTGCTGGGCGGCCTGGTCGGCATGCTGATCGGGTACCCGCTGGGGAAGATCCGGGCGCTGGAACGCCTGCTGAGTCCCTTCGTGGTCGCGGCGCAGAGCACGCCCATCGTGGTGCTCGCGCCGCTGCTGGTGATCTGGTTCGGGTTCGGGACGCTGCCAGCCGTGCTGGTCAGCGCCCTGAGCGCCCTGTACCCCATCATGATCAGCACCATGGTCGGCGTGCGCGAGGTGCGCCCCACCGACCACGAACTGTTCACCACCCTGGGCGCCACCCCCGGGCAGCGCCTGTTCCGGCTGGAACTCCCGTCGGCGCTGCCGGTCATGCTGGGCGGCCTGCGGCTGTCGCTGAGCCTCGCGCTGATCGGCGCGGTCGTGTGGGAATTCGTGAGCAACCGCGCCGGGCTGGGCTTCCTGGTGAACCAGGCGGGGTCCTACTACAACTCGGCGCGCAAGTTCGCCGCGATCACCCTGCTGATCGCCCTGGGCATCGGCCTGTACCTGCTCGTCACCACCGTGGAAAAACAGGTCCTGCGCTACCGCGGCCGCTGAGAGATTTCAGGCCAGCGCCTGCGCCAGATCGGCCTGCAGGTCCCCCGGGGCTTCCAGGCCCACGCTCATGCGGATGGTGCTGGGCGTGACCCCCGCCGCGCGGCGCGTCGCCTCCGGCAAGCGGCCGTGCGTGGTCGTCCAGGGGTGCACGACCAGCGTGCGGCTGTCCCCCAGGTTCGGCACGATCCGCAGCACCTTCAGCCGCGCCAGGAACCGGGCCGGGTCCGGCACCTCGAAGGTCAGCACCGCGCCCTGCCCCCGCGGCAGGTACGTGCGGGCCAGGGCGTGCCAGGGACTGCTCTCCAGGCCGGGGTAACTCACGCGCCCTACCGCCGGGTGAGATTCCAGCCACTGCGCGAGGCTCAGGGCCGTGGCGCACTCGCGGTCCATGCGCAGCGCCACGGTCTCCAGCCCCTGCGCCAGCAGGAACGCGCTGTGCGGGCTGAGCACCATGCCCAGCTGGTGCGCGCCGAACCACCGCTGCCGCCACGCCAGCGCGTTCACGCCCCGCACCGCCAGCAGGCTCTGGTCGCCGCCCTCCGTGTAGATGGCGTTGCGCGTCAGGTCATGCCCCTCCCCTACCGTGACGCTGCCGCCCATCACCGTGCCGTGCCCCCCGGCCCACTTCGTGAGGCTGTGCGTCACGATGTCCGCGCCGTGCTCCAGCGGCCGGCACAGGTACCCCGGCCCGGCCCAGGTGGAATCCACGCCCAGCACCGCGCCGCCCGCATGCGCGATGTCCGCCAGGGCCCGCAGGTCCGGGACGTCCCCGGCCGGGTTCCCGATGATCTCCGCCCACACCAGCCGGGTGTTCTCCCGCATCGCGCCTCGCACGTCGTCCGGGGTGTTCGGCACCACGGCGGCCGTGACGCCCATCAGCGGAAGCACGTTGTTCAGCAGGCCCGCCGTGCCGCCGAACAGGCTGCTGGACGCCACCACGTGATCCCCGGCGCGGCACACGCTCATGATCGCCGTGATGGTCGCCGCCTGCCCCGTCGCCAGGGCCACCGTGGCCGCCCCGCCCTCCAGCGCCGTGAGCCGCTCCTCCAGCGCCCGCACCGTCGGGTTCTGGATCCGGGCGTAACTCAGGCCCTGCCCCAGCTGAAATTCCTCGGCGCCCTGCTCCAGCGTCTCGAACTGAAACCCGGCCGCCGCGTGAACGGGAATCCCGACCGTCTCACCCAGGCCGCGTGGAATGCCGACCTGCACGGCCTGCGTCTCATAGGCGGGGGGGTCTTGCGGGACAGGATCAGTCATCCCGGCATGCTAGGCCACCCCGGCCAGAACGCCGCGGAGTTGTCCTCTCCGGTGGCCCCCCAGCGGCGGTGGGCAAATGCGCGCGCATCCGACCGAACCGACGGAACCCACCGACCCGGCCACCGTCGCCCCGGCCGCCCCCGCCGCCGGACAGTCCCTGGACCTCATGAAGATCGGCGAGACCGCCCAAACCACCCAGGCCACCGTACAGGCCATGACCGACCCCGCCAGCGCGGACTTCGACGCGGACCTCGCCAACATCCTGAAGCTGATGAGCGCGGCCGGCCCGGCCGCCCAGAGCCTCCTGCAGCGACTCAGGATGCGGTCCTGCAGACAGGCACCTTCACCATCACGGCAGATGGCATGTCCAAAATCAGCGAGTCGCCTGCTGACGGCCTCATCGTTGACAACAAGACGAACGGTCTGAAGCTGACGACCGAGTGGAAGGTGGGCGGCACCCAGACGGTCTGGTTGGAACGGAAGGATAACTACAACACCTACCGCCAGGAGCTGCCCACAAATACCCGCGTCACCGTGACCGGTGGTGGCAAGACGCTGGCCAGCGTCGCACTGACCATGAAGCCCGGCGCGTGCCTGAGCGTCACCGGGCCCGAGGCGCTGACCGTGAACGGCTGGGTGGGCCGGGAAACGAACCCACCCCTGAGCATGAACCTCGCCTACGGCTGGACAGACAGCACCGTCACGCTGAAGGGCAGCGGGCAGTACCTGACGAAGACCCGGAAGGCCACCACGGACTTCGACGTGACGGTGGACGCCGCCACCACCGGCCGCTGCACGCCTGAAAGCATGAGCATCGTCCTGAAGGGCCTGAAGGCGACGGCCAGCGCGGTCCTGCCGGGTCAGCGGCTGGACGCCGCGGTGTACGCCAGCAACGTGAAGAACCTGGAGTTCAGCCACACTGCCCTGAGCGTGAGCAACCCCTTCGCGCAGGTGTCCGGGCAGCTGAGCGCCAGCCTGAAGTACAACACGCACAGCGTCCTCACGGCGTTCGGTGAGCTGGCGAACGGGAATGCCAACCCCCTGCCGGGCGATCAGGTGAAGGTGCAGTTCGTGCAGAACGGCCAGCTGGTCAGCACGACCCTGGAAGCCCTGTTCATGCAGAACATGCGCTGAAGTCTTTGCCGCTCAGCCCCGCCGCCTGATCTCGCAGGCGGCGGGCTTTCTGTTTACTGGCCGGTCGCAGCCAGCCGGTACAGCAGCGTGGCGAGGCCCTCGGCGTTCTGCTCCAGGGTGTGGCCGTGCAGGACGCGCTGGCGGGCCGCATTGCCCATGCGCTCGCGGTGCGCGGGGTGCCGGGCGAGGAACCGCAGCGCCTTGACGTACCCGTCCACGCCGGAGCCAACCAGCAGGCCTTCCTGGCCGAAAGTGATCAGTTCCCGCTGGGCGGGGATGTCGTTCGTGACGATGGGCGCGCCGCTGCTCATGGCTTCCAGGGTGGCGAGTGACTGGTTCTCGGCGATGGTGGGTTGCAGGACGGCGTCGGCGGCGCGGTACAGCTCGGGCACGTCGTGGCGTTTGCCGAGGAAGCGCACGTTCCTGGGCGCGACGGCCCTGAGGGGAGCCTCCAGGTACCCGGTGCCGGCCAGCACGAAGTCCAGTTCCGGTGCGCGGCGGGCGGCGGCGATGACGGTGGGGTGGTTTTTCTCGATGCTGAAGCGGGCGACGGTCAGGACCGTGAAACGGGTGAAGCCATACTCGCGCCGCAGCGCCTCACGTTCGTCCGGCCCGGCGGGGCAGAATTTCGTGGTGTTCACGCCGTTCGGGACGGCATGCACGTGCGGCATGCGGTGGTGGCGTTGCAGGTAAGCCGCGCCCCAGCGGGACACGGTGACCACGTGGTTCGCGCCGCGGATGTCACCGGCCTGCAGCACCTCGTAGAACGCGCGGTAGATGCCCTGCGGCAGCAGCGGGATGTGCAGCATCAGCTGGTCGTGCACCAGGGACACGAAGGGGCCCCGCAAGGTGCGGTAGTACTTGCGGTACCCGCGGGCGTTCCAGCTGCTCAGCAGGGTCAGGTCGAAGGCGCCGGCCTGCTGCACGGCCGCGACCTCGGCCAGGGACCGGTAGGCGTGTACGGGAATGCCGCGGTCCTGCAGCTGCGCGCGGAAGTCGGCGGTGCCGGCTGCGGCGGGCAGGGCGACCTCGGCGTGAATGCCGTGCTCGCGCATGGGCGGGATGAGTTCCCGCATGTACACCTCGCTGCCGCCCACGGCCGGGGCGTCGGTGACGAACAGCACGCGAAGGGAGGGCGGGCGGCCGGGCGCGGTCATCCGCAGAGCTTAGCGTCCGCCGCTTCGCGTCAGGGACCGCAGGAGGTGGGCTGGTCGCGCAGGTCGCGCACGGTGGCCTTGCCGACCAGCGTGACCTGCGTCTGGAAGGCCCGGCCGTCCCGCCGATACTCCAGGTCGATGGTGTCGCCCACCTTCGCGCGGCGCACGGCGGTGATGACCGCGTCGGCGTCCGGGGTGGCCGCGCCGTTCACGCTCGTGATGATGTCGCCCAGCTGCGTGAGGTTCCCGCTGCGGTCGCACTCGCTGCCGCGCAGGCCGGCCCGTTCGGCGGGGCTGCCGCGCGCCACGCGGGAGAGCACGCCCCCGCCGGCCGCGCCGCTGTGCACCGGGTCGAACACCATGCCCACCACCGGCACGTCCCGCCGCTCGCCGCGACGGAGGGCCGCGAGCAGGTCTCCGCCTTCCTGGACGGGCACGGCGTAGCTGCGCTGGGTGATGTCGTTGTCGTCCACCAGGATGTAACTCACCACCCCGATCGCCTGCCCGTTGCCGTCCAGCACAGGCCCGCCGCTGTCGCCAGGGGCGAGGGGCGCGGTCATTTCCAGGGTGCCCTGCGGGAAGTCGGCCCGGCCGGCCTGCGCGCCCAGCCGCAGCAGCTGCCCGCGGCGGGGTTGCAGGTAGTCGCCGTCGCTGTTCCCGATGGCCAGGACCGTCTCGCCGGGACGGGGGGCGCGGGTGGTGACCTTCAGGTACGGGAAGGGCCCGCCGTTCAGGACGCTGAGGATGGCCACGTCGGACGCCGCGTCGAAGGCGGTCACGCGGGCCGAATACGTCTTCCCGGACAGCGTGTTCACGCGGAACAGCGTGCCGGTGGACACCACGTGGTACGCGGTGAGGACCTGCCCGCTGTCCGTGATGAAAAAGCCCGTCCCGATGCCCGCCTCGCGCGTGGCGGGGTCCAGGCTCTCCACCCGCACGACCGCCGGGCGGGCCTGCTCGAACAGGGTCTTCGTCTCGGGCGGCAGCTGGTTGGGCAGGGTGCGGGTTTCCGGGATGGGCACGGCCGGCGCCGGGCCGGTCTGCGGGAACAGGTAGGCGCCCAGGGCGAGCAGCAGCAGCACGGGCAGCCAGGGCCCGGACCTCATCGCGTCCACCCCGCGCGGCCCGCGGCCGGCGGACGCGTCCCTGAATTCAGGTTCGGCCCTGCCGGGTGACCCGCTGCTCGTTTCCGCCTCACCCCGGCAGTGTACGGTCCGCGCGCAGGGGCGACGGTGGGCGAAGGCACGGGTGGGGCGCCGGTCCCGTACGCTGTGCTTCATGCGGTTTTGGGTGTTGAAGTCGGAGCCGGACGTGTTCGGGTTCGCGGATCTGGTGCGGGTGGGGCGCGAGCCGTGGAACGGGGTTCGCAACTACCAAGCGCGGAATTTCCTGCGGGAGATGCGGCCCGGTGACCTGTGCCTCTTCTACCATTCGAACGCGCGGCCGGCGGGCGTGGCGGGCGTGGCGCGCGTGGCGGCGGGCGCGTACCCGGACGACCTGCAGTTCGACGCGCAGAGCCGGTACTTCGATCCGAAGTCCTCGCCGGACAACCCGCGCTGGAGCATGGTGGACGTGGAGCCCCTGGTGGCCTTTCCGGGCGTGGTGCCGCTGGACGTGCTGCGGACGCTGCCGGAGTGGGCGGACTCGGCGCTGACGCGCAAGGGCACGCGCCTGAGCGTGCTGCCGGCGACGGACGAGCAGTTCTGGGCGGTGCTGGACGCGGCGGGCCTGAGCCTGGAAGACCTGAACCGCCTGACCCCGTGAGCATCCTGTTCTCGCCGCTGTCGCGGGCGGACGTGCCCCTGCTGACCGCGTGGCTGCAGGCGCCGCACGTGCGCGCCTTCTGGGACGACGGCGAGCGGGACGAGGCGGCGGTGGAGGCGCACTATTTCGCGCCTGAGCGGGACGCGCCGGGCTTCCTCTTCGGGGTGGAGGGCACGGCGGT
Organism: Deinococcus ficus; assembly: GCF_003444775.1. Classification (NCBI taxonomy): domain Bacteria; kingdom Thermotogati; phylum Deinococcota; class Deinococci; order Deinococcales; family Deinococcaceae; genus Deinococcus; species Deinococcus ficus. The sequence goes on from NZ_CP021081.1 coordinate 2,314,380, forward strand.
GGGGTTCCTGCAGATCTACCCGGTCGGGCCGGAGGCGGAGTTTGCGGCCTTCGCGGCGGCGACCGGGGAAACGTGGGGCGTGGACCTGCTGATCGGGGACGTGGCATGCACCGGGCTGGGGCCGGCGGCGCTCCGAGCATTCCTGACGCGGTGGCAGGCGGAGCGGCAAGGGGCGCTGCGCCGGCTGCTGATCGACCCGGAAGTGAGGAACGTGCGAGTGGTACGGGCCTACGAGAAGGTGGGGTTTCGCCCATTGGCACGGCGTGGAAACCTGCTGATCATGGCGCTCGACCTTTCGGCGGAGTCAGGGGAATGAGACCCCTGAGAAGTTCCCCACACTCATCCCGTTTCACATCACATTAATGAATAATGAAGAATGCCATGGTAGGGCATGACCGTCCTGCTCGCCTGCGCGGCCATCGCGGCCTCCCTGGCCCTGGCCTCCCGCCAGCGCAAACCCAAAATGCAGCGCCTCCCGGCCCGCACCCGGCGCCTGCGCCGCGCTTGACCCCGTGACGCGCGACCGGCCCGGGGTGAAGGCCGGCCGGCCGCACTTGCGGCATACTCCGCACGGATGCCCGTGACCCCGCCCCCCGTGACTTGGCCTGACCACCCCCCCACCCTGATGTCCCGCCTGGGCACCCGGGCGCTGCGCCTGATCGGCTGGACGCCCGTGCTCGCGCCGCCCCCCGCGCGGAAACTGGTGGCGTGCGTGGCGCCGCACACCAGCAACTGGGATTTCTGGCCCGGCATCTTCTGGGTGTGGGCCACGCGCAGCCCCGTGAAGTTCGTGGCGAAACACAGCCTGTTCCGCTTCCCGGCCGGGGTGTTCATGCGCGCGGTGGGCGGCGTGCCGCTGGACCGCCGCCGCGCCGGCGGAAACTTCGTGGACGCCGTGGTGGACATGATCGCCGCGCAGAAGGAGATCATGCTGGTGGTCGCGCCCGAAGGCACCCGCGACCGCACCGAGCACTGGAAGACCGGCTTTTACTACATGGCCCTGGAGGCCGGTACGCCCATCGCGGTGACGGTCCTCGACTGGGGTCGCCGGCGGGTGGGCGTGGTCGGGTACGTGCAGCCCACCGGGGACATTGAGGCGGACTTCGCCGCGATCCGCGAACTGATGCGCGGCGTGAAGGCGCACACTCCGGCCGATTTCGGCCCGATCGTGCCCCGCCCCGCGGACCCGGCGAAAACCGGCGGGTAAATCAGAACACTCAGCGGCCCGGGGGATCTGCCTCCCGGGCCGCTGCGCTGTTCACTCCGCTTCGGGCGGGTCACCGGGGGTGTCCTGGTCCTTCAGGCCGCGGATCTCCTCGATGAAACGCTCCAGGCTGTCGAACTCGCGGTACACGCTGGCAAAGCGGATGTAGGCGACGTCATCCAGGGGCCGCAGGAAGGTCATGGCGCGGCGGCCGATCTCCTCGCTGGGAATCTCGCTGAGACCGAACTCGTCCTCGAATCCGTACGCGAAGGCGCGCAGCAGGGCGGGGTCCACCGGGCGTTTCTCGGTGGCGAGGGTCAGGCCGCGCAGCAGCTTGTCCGGGTTGAAGGCCTCGCGGGGGCCGCTGCGCTTGACGACCATCAGCGGTTCGAGCTGCGCGCGTTCGTAGGTGGTGAAACGCCGCGCGCAGGTGGGGCACTCGCGGCGGCGGCGGATGCTGGCGCCGTCGTCGCTGGGGCGGGAGTTCACCACGCGGCTGTCGGGCGCGGAGCAGTACGGGCACTTCACAGGTAGGGCATCTCCGGCACGCGCAGTTTCGGCACGTCCGGCAGCGGGACGTCCAGCACGGTGCCGCTCAGGTGCGCCAGGCCGGGCGCGGCCAGGGCCACGACGGTGTCGCTGACGGGGGCGTCCAGTGTCTCGTCGCCGCTGCTGGCGCGGGCCGGCAGGATCAGGTTGGCGCGCACGCCGCCGCGCCACGCGTGGCGCACCAGGCCCTCCAGCGCGCCGCGCTGCGGCCAGACCTGCACGTCCGTGTCGTCCAGGTGCGGGCCGATCAATGTGAGCCAGGTGCCGTTCAGGCGGCGCGCGATGATCTGCGCGATCGCCACGCTGCTTTTCAGGTTGGCGTTGAACAGTTCCATCCACTCGCCCTCGCTCAGGGCGGTGAAGTGCGTCTGGGTGCGGCGGTCGGCGACGTGCACGATGCCGCCCAGCTGCCCGAACAGCTCCAGGATGCGTTCCTGCGCGCTGAGCCAGTCCATCACGACCGTCACGTCCGCCTGGATGGGAAAGGCGGTGCCGCCCTGCTGTTCGAGCCGGCTGGCGAGACTGGAGAGCGTCTCGGTGCTCTGGCCGATCAGGGCCACGCTCGCGCCCGCGCGGGCCAGGGCGGCGGCGGTCAGGCGGCCGTACCCCTGGTCGGCGCCGGACACGGCGATGACCTGCCCGGCCAGGGGGCGCGGCGGCACGGAAAGGGAGGAAGCCGTCATGGCCTTCAGGATAAGCGCCGGCGCGCGCCTCCGAACGGCGCGGCGCTCAGGCGGGGCGGGCGGGCGCGTGCACGCCGGCCACCCGCAGCAGGTCGTCCAGGGTGGAAAAGCCCTGGTCCAGGCGCGGCCAGGTGGGCGGGAAGGGCTGCGTGCGGGTGATGTCGTGCGGGACCACGATCACGTTCATGCCGGCGGCGACGGCAGCGGTGGCGCCGTTCAGGCTGTCTTCCACGGCCAGGCAGTGTTCGGGGCGCACGCCGAGCGTGCGGGCGGCCAGCAGGTACAGTTCCGGGTCGGGTTTCACGCGGGCGACGTCGTCCTGGGTGGCGGTGGTGGCGAACAGGTCCCGCAGGCCGTGGTGGGTCAGCCAGCGGTCGATCCAGGCGCGGTCGCTGCTGCTCGCCAGGCCCAGTTTCAGGCCGGCGGGGGCGACGGCTTCCAGCACGCCGCGCACGCCGCGGCGCAGGTCGGCGTCCTGCAATTCGGCGTGCACGCGGTCCCGCAGGGCGACTTGCAGGGTGTCCCGCTGGGCCTGCACATGGCCTGGCAGGCCCGCCCAGGGGTCGAACGCGCCCCAGGTGCCGATGCCGCGCTGCCAGTCTTCGAGATTCAGCTCCCGGCCGTGCTCGGTGTACAGCGCCTGCCAGTGGGTGAATTCCGGGGTTTCCGTGTCGAAGATGGTGCCGTCGAAATCGAAGATGAGGGCCTGGATCTCCGCGCTGGGCATACGGGTCAGTGTAGGGGACGGGCCCTTCACAGCGTCTTGCGGAAGCGCAGGCTGGCGAGCGTGAGGGTGATGATGGCGAATACCGCCAGTCCGGTCAGGGGCAGCTGAAGCTGGTGGGCGTCGGTGCCGCGCAGCATGATGCCCCGCACGGCCTGCAGGTAGTAGCGCAGCGGCACGCCGTACGACAGGCCCGCGAAGAAGCGGTTGAGGCCCTCCAGCGGCAGCAGGAAGCCGCTCAGGAAGATGCTGGGCACGATGATGGCGATGGTGGCGAACATCGCCTGCGGCTGCGTGCCGGCCACCGTGGAGATCAGGATGCCCAGGCCCAGGTTGCCCAGCACGAACAGCAGCGCCGCCAGGGTGAGCAGGCCCACGCTGCCGGCCAGCGGCACGCCGAAGAGCCAGTGCCCGATGGTGAGGACCAGCGCGGCGTCCAGCGCCCCGAACGCGAAGTACGGCAGCAGCTTGCCCAGGATCACCTCGTGCGGCCGGACCGGCGTGGCGATCAGGGCCTCGATGGTGCCGGTCTCGCGTTCCCGCACGATCGCCAGGGCGGTGAGCATCACGCAGATCAAGGTGAGGATCAGGCCGGACAGGCCCGGGACCATGTACACGGCGCTGCGGTTGTCGGGGTTGTACAGCGTTTCCAGGGTGGGCCGGACGGGCACGGACAGCGTGCCGGTGGCGGCCCGCACGGCGCCCAGGGCGGCCAGGCTGTCCTGCGTGGCGGCGGCCGACGCGGCGCGGACCTGCGCGGCGAAGGTGGGGTCCGAGCCGTCCACGAACACCGTGTAGGGCACGGGCTGCTGCGCGCGGGCGGCCGCCAGGGCTCCGGCCGGGATCTCCAGGATGGCGCGGACCGTGCCGGCCCGGGCGGCCTCCAGCGCCGCCTCGCGGGTGGGGTAGGGGCGCAGCTCGAAGCGGTCCTCGGCGGCGTAGTTGCGCAGGATGCGGTCGCTGACCCGGTCGCGGGCAAGGTCCACGACGCCCAGGCGGATGTCCTTCACGTTGGTGTTCAGCGCGTACCCGAACAGCAGCAGCATCACCACCGGCAGCAGCACGATCAGCCGCGGCAGCACCGCGTCCCGGCGGACGTGCAGGAGCTCCTTGCGGGCGATGCCCAGAATGCGGTCCAGCGGGCGGGAGGTGGCGGTCATGCGCTCACCTTCGCTGCGCTGGCGTACGCCACGAACACGTCCTCCAGGCTGGCCGGCACGCGCCGCAGGTCCCCCAGGGCGGCCAGGGCCGTTTCCGGGCCGGGGTCGGCGGCGGTGACGCGCACCTCGTCCCCAATGATCCAGGCGCCCTGCACCCCCGGTGTGGCCCGTGCGGCGTGGAGCGCGGCGTTCAGGTTCAGGGCCCGCAGCGCGTAGCGCACGCCGGGCAGGCCCGCGCGCAGCTGTTCGGGCGGGCCCTGCGCCAGGATGCGCCCCGACGCGATCAGCGCGACCTGCTGGCAGCGTTCGGCCTCGTCCATGTAGTGCGTGGTCACGAACACGGTCGTGCCCTCCCCCGTCAGGGCGTAGATGGCGTCCCACAGGCCCCGCCGGGCGACCGGGTCCAGGCCCGCGGTGGGTTCGTCCAGGAACAGCACCTGCGGGCCGTGCACGATGGCCGTGCCGATGCTCAGCCGCTGCCGCCACCCGGCCGACAGGGCCCGGGCCAGATGCCCCCTCCACGGAATGAGCCCCAGGCGGTCCAGGGTGCGGTCCACCGCGGCGGGCACCGCCCGGGGCGGCAGGTACAGCGCCGCCTTGAAGCGCAGGTTCTCCTCCACGGTCAGGTCCGTGTACACGCTGGCGGCCTGGTTCGCGTACCCGATGCGGGCCTTCACGCCGTCCGGGTCGGTGAGGGGCGCGCCGGCCACCCGCCCGGTGCCGCCGGTGGGCGTGAGCACGCCGCTGAGCATGCGCAGCGTGGTGGTCTTCCCCGCCCCGTTCGGGCCCAGGTACCCGAACACGATGCCGGGCGGCACCGTGAGGCTGAGCGGCGCGACGACCTGCACCGGCCCGTAGCGTTTGCTGAGGTCCCAGGTTTCGATGGCGGGCTCGGGCGTCATGGGGTCTCCTCCGGGTGGGTGGCGCGGCCGTGCAGGAAGGCGCGGACGTGGGCTTCCGGGTCGGGCGGCGTGCCCGGCGACAGGGGCAGCAGCGTGCGGAACAGGTCGGGCATCAGGTGCGGCAGCACCAGCGGGCCGATCAGGGCGGGCAGCAGGGACCCCAGCGGCTCGGGGCGCAGCTGGCCTTCCTGCTGGTAGCGGCCCAGCAGCGCCGCGACCTGCGCGAACAGCTCCCGGGGGCCGTCCAGCACGCCCTGCAGTTCCGGATGCCGGGGAAATTCGGTGACCAGCACCCGGATCACCGGCCCGACCGTGTGCAGCGCCTCCCCGTACTCGCGGGTGAGGTGGATCAGGTCCGCTTCCAGGTTCCCGGTGTAGTGCACGCCGCGCCCCGCCAGGACGGTGGTGCGGCTCAGGACGGCGGCGCGCAGGAGCGCCAGCTTGGTGCCGTGGCGGCGGAACAGCGTGACCTCGTTCACGCCGGCGCGCTCGGCGATGGCACGGGTGGTGGCGCCCTTCAGGCCGCGTTCGGCCAGCACCTGCAGCGCGGCCGTCAGAAGCGGGTCGTCGGGCGGACCACCGGGGGTCGTCATGCGCACAGCGTAGATCTGGCTGCCCCCGAAAGCAAGTGCTTGCTTGCATCACCAGCATCGGCCCAACTAGTCCGGCATCGCCCGGAGTGGAGCCCCCTTCCGTGCAGCCCCGTACAATGCCCCATGACCCCGGTTCTCCCCGAACTGGTGACCCGCCGCCTGCGCCTCCGGCCCTTCAGGGAAGCCGACGCGGCGGACGTCCACACGCTGCTCAGCCACCCGGGCGTCGCGGCGGGCATGCTCTCCATCCCCTCCCCTTACCCGGCGGGCCTGGCCCTCACCTGGATCCGGTCCCGGCCCGCCGCGGCCGAGGAAGGCCGCGCCTACTCCTGGGCCATCACGCCGCAGGACGGGGCGGCACTGCTGGGCAGCGTGACGCTCAGCCCCGACCCGGGGCAGGGCCGCGCGGAACTCGGGTACTGGATCGGCGTGCCGTTCTGGGGGCAGGGCCACGCGACGGAAGCGGTGGCGGCCGTGCTGGCGTTCGGGTTCGGTTCCCTCGGCCTCCACCGCATTCACGCCACGGTCTTCCCGCGCAACGCCGCCTCGGCGCGCGTGCTGGAAAAGTCAGGCTTCCGGCGGGAGGGCCTGCTGCGCGGCTACGCCCGCAAAGACGGGGCGTTCGAGGACCTCGTGATGTACGCCCGGCTGCGCACCGACGGGTAACCGTTCAGGCGTCGGGAACGGCGTGCGTGGAGACCGCCAGGAGCGTGCCCACGATCCGGCCCCGGAACCAGCGGGGGCTGCCGTACACGCTGAGGGTGCGCGGCGTGCCGCTGGCGTCCCGGACGCGCAGCACGTACCGGCTGGCCTCGCCCTGCCAGCGGACCTCGTGCTGCGCGCGCAGGATCGCCTGGTCCTCCGGCAGGGTGTACTCCAGCAGGGTGTGGCCCAGCAGGTCCCCTTCGGGGAGGCCCAGCAGGTCCGAGACCCGGCGGTTGGTGTACGTGAAGCGGCCGTGCTCGTCCAGGATGGCCATACCCTGCCCGCTGCCGTCCATCAGCTGACGCGAGAACAGCAGTTCCTCCTCGTAGGATTCCTTGAGCAGGCGGTAGTACCGGATCACGCGCCGCAGGCGGACGAACAGCCACGCCAGCAGGCCCTGCACCGCCAGCAGCAGGGCGGCCAGCACGGACGCCAGCAGCAGCGCGTCCGGGGAGAGCGCGCCCGCGTCGCCCTGCCAGTGCCGCGAGGCGCGCAGCAGCAAAAGAACGTCCAGCGCGGCCAGCAGGGCGAACACCACGTACGCCCCGCGCATTTCGAGCACGCCGGGCGTCCGGGTGGAGGGAGGCGCCCCGGCGGGCCCGCTGCCGGGGAAAGTCATGCCGGCCCTGCCCCCTGGCGCGCCCCGCCGGGGAGCGCGCCGCGTGCGGTCAGGCAGGCCGGCCTCATGAAGGCATTGTTTCCGGGGAATTCTGACAGAGGGCTTACAGCATTCTTACAGGGCCCCCGGGTGGGCCTCAGCGGCGGCCGACCCCGGGCGCCAGGGTCAGGGGCGCGTCCAGCTTCAGCCACAGGAACTCGGTGCGGTCCTGCACGGCCGCGCCGCGCCCGCCGGTGGCGGGGAAATTGTTGTCGTTCACGACCAGGACCGTGCTGGCGTCCAGCACCAGCACGTTCTCGATGGTGACGTACGGGAAGCGCATCACGCCGTTCACGGCCGTGCCGCCCAGGTTCTGCGGGTCACGGATTGCCAGCAGGTCGGCCACCAGGGTCTTTTTCAGGGTGCCGTCCGCGTTCTTCACGGCCGTGTCCAGCAGGTACAGGCGTTTGAAGGCCGCCTCGGCCCCCTGCTTGTTGTCCCGTTCGATGACCAGCCACTGCGTGCCGTTCACGGGCGTCAGGTCGCCGATCGCCTCGCCGCCCTGCTCCAGCGCGTAGCGGCCCGCCAGGGTCCAGGTGCGGGCGCCCAGGTCGTAGCGCATCAGGCGCAGCTGCCCGGCCGGGTCGCCGGTCACGGTCTTTTCCAGCAGGGCGTACACGGCCTTCCCGTCGGGCGTGACGTTCAGCCCCTCGAAGCCGCCGCTGGCGGGCAGGTTCGCGGCGGCGCTGCTGCCGCCCAGCGCGAACGCCGGGTGCTGCGGGCTGCGGAGGTCGGGCGTGGTGTACTGCGCCGCGACGCGCGCGCCGGTCGCGGGGAAATCGGTGAAGAAGCCGTCCACCCCGGCCCACAATGCCTGGCGCAGCTCGGCTTCGGGGTCGTTGGCGTACCCGGGCAGCAGGTAGGTGGGTTCGTTACGCATCGTCCAGGTGTGGACCAGCAGGCCCGCGCTGTGCGCCCGCGGCACGAAGTCGGTGGTGCGGCCCTGCGCGTCGATGATCCAGCGCTTGTACGCGCCCACGCCGCTGGCGTACGTGGCAATGTCCTTCAGGCCGGCGTCGGTGGTCAGGGCGTCGTACCTGCGGGCGTCGCCGGCCGCCGTCCAGTCGTACGGGGCCTCGTCGGCGCTGCTGACCAGCTGCACCAGCGGCAGGTTCACGCCGGCGGCGGGCATCACGGTCGCCTTCAGGGCCTTGAGGTTCCCCACCTCGAAAGACTGGATGAACACCCGGGCGGGGTCGGTGAACTTCTCCCGGACCAGCGTGTCGATCAGCAGGCGGGAGATGTCGTGCCCGGCGACCTTCTGCATGTACGTGGGGTGTTTCGTCTCGGGGTAGATTCCGACCTTGCGCCCGGTGTTCGCCTCCGCGTCACGGACCAGGGCGATCACCTCGGCCAGCGTGGGGATCTCGAACCGGCCGTCGAAGGCCTTGCCGCGCAGCGCCGGGAGGCGTTCCACGGCCCGCAGGGTCTTGAGTTCGGCCAGGGTGAAGTCCTCCGCGAAGTACCCGGTGACCTGCACGCCGTCCAGCGCCTTGGTGCGCACCCGGGCGCGGAATTCCGGGCGGGTGGCGACGTCCGCGGTGGCCTCCACCACCTTGCCCGCCTGGTCCAGCACGGCGATCACCGGCTCGTGCCGGGCGACCAGCACGCCGTCTTTCGTGACGACCAGGTCCGGCTCGATGAAGTCCGCGCCGGCCTCGATGGCGACCCGGTACGCTTCCAGCGTGTGCTCCGGGCGGGTGCCGCTGCTGCCGCGGTGCCCGATCACCAGGGGGGTCTGCCCCTTCAGGGTGGGCAGGCCCGGCAGGTTGGGCGTGCCGATGGGCGCTTCCAGGAGCCTGCCGTCGGCGCTGAAGTGCAGCAGGTACGGGCCGAACTCGTCCCCGACCCACAGGGTGCCGTCCGGCGCGAACGCGAAACCCTCCGGGTCGAAGTCCGCGCCGGTCAGCAGGCGCTCCCGGGTGCCCTCGTTCACGATGGGGAACGGCACCCGGCCGTCCGGGTCGCGCAGACTGATGAAGTTTCCGACCTTCACCGCGCCCTTCTCCGCGGCCGCCTTCTTGGCGGTGAGGGCCACGCTGTACAGGCGCAGGGCGTAGTCGGCGCTGTTATTTTTCGCGCCGAAGCCGTTGTCACTCAGGAACCAGTACGTGCCGCCCGGGCCGAACTGCACGCCGGAGAACCCCTGCACGGGCGGCGCCGGGAAGCGGGCCGGGCCGCGCAGGCCGTTCGCCCAGGCGCCGGTGGCGGGCCCGGTGCTGAAGGTGTCGGCGGCCATCTCGGCGTACCCGACGAGCGTGGCGGCCTGGGCCCCGAGTCCCAGCGTGAGGGCGGCCGTGAGGACAGCAAAACAATGTTTCATACGTCACAAAGCTGCCGCGCCCGGGTCAGGCGGCTGTGCGCCCCCCGTCACCCCCCGGTCAGGCGGCCGGCGCGTGACGGGGGCCAGGGGTCAGGCCAGGATCAGGCCGCGCGATCCCCAGCGTGAAAGCCCGAACCGGGTCCAGACCGGCGTTCCTTCATGCCTTCTTCAGGGCGCAAGGCCCGTCCAGACGTTACCCTGGGCACATGGCGAACCTCGGCTCCTCCACAGTCATGCTCACCGGCGCCGGCGGCGCCCTGGCCACCGCCATCGCCCAGGAACTGGATGACGCCGGCGCACAGATGGTCCTCGTCGGCCGCGGCGAGGCCCTGCAACGCGCCTGCGACCGCTTCCCCGCCACCGAGGTCCTCGACCTGGACCTCACCGACCCCACCAGCATCGAGGCGCTGCGCAAGGTCAAGAAAGTGGACACCCTGATCCACACCGTCGGCGACTACGCCCGCCAGGACGCCCACAAGGCCACCGACGAGGACCTGCACGCCATGTTCGACACGAACATGCTCACCCTCTTCCACGCGGTGCAGGGCGTGCTGCCCGGCATGCTCAAGCACAAGGACGGCCTGATCATGGGCGTCAGCGCCGGCCCCACTCCCCGGTCCGCGCTGTACAACGCCAGCAAGGCCGCCGTCGCCGCGTACATCCAGAGCCTGCACGACGAACTGAAAACCAAGGGCGTGCGCGGCATCACCCTGTACCCCATGGGCGCCATCGACACGCCCGAAAACCGCGACGCCGGCCTCGCCTGGGACAGCATGATCGACGCCCGCGGCCTCGCCAAGAGCGTCGCCCACGCCCTCACCCGCCCCGACCGGGCCCACGTCACCGAACTGCGCGTCTACCCCGACGTGTAACGGATTCACTCATTTCAAGCGGTGATAAGTGTAGGTACGTTCCTCGCGAAAGCGCGTGGTCCGGAGATCTGCACTTTCTTGACTTGATTCCTCCAGGGTTTCCAGAACCACCTTCGGATTGCCATAGTGATCCAGGTTTTGGTATGCGAAGGTCCGGCGAGACACGAGAACAGGAGGCTGTGCACGGTTGTAAGTGATTTCCTCACGTCCTGCCTTGGTGTTCTTGACCGTGACCGTCATCTCCTCGTCTTCATAGGACGACGCTTCGACAGCTTCACCCGAATAAACAAACTCGGACTTCCGGGTGATGGCACTGATCATCACCGCGCATTGAACGGATCGGCCCACTCGGTCCTGCAGACAATATGTTCGCCCTGAGTGACCTTCGACGTCCGCCTTGGCATCGGCAATGAAACCATTCGGCGTGGGGGTATACACGGTTCTGATCGTGGCGCCTGGGAAGGGCAGGAACATCACGCTCTCGGTCAAGTTTCCAGTGGCGGAATCGTAGGAGAAATCCTCCTTGCTGACCCCCTCAAGCACTGCGCGAGTCAGCCTTCCGTCCTCATACACGTACCGCTCCTGCACGCTGTCGGGGTCATCAGAATCCCTCGAAAGTAGTCTCCCAGTCACGTCATAGCGGCTGGTGCCAAGGACGACCTCCGCCTCCCCTTTCCCTGAGTCAGACTGAATACCCATCCGCCTCACGGACATGGTTGCCACCGGTCCTTTCAGGAAACTGTCCTCTTTCCGCACTTCGCCGACGTGCAGTGGTCCCTGACGTGTGGCGGCCGCACCCGGCTGAACGACGCGGGCCACCTCCGGAAGGCCGCTGGGGTTCCCCGCGCAGGAGCTGAGGAGAAGGATCAGGAAGGCAGAGCGGCGAATCATATATTGAGCAGCATAGGCGCCAGTCGCCTCCCTTTCTCAAGACATTGGCCTGGATGGCCGGTACCAGCGCAGCAGCAGCAGCCCCAGCAGGACCGCCGCCCACACCAGTGGGGCCGTGCGGTCCTGTTTCACGCCCCAGAAGTAATGCAGCGCGCCCAGCGCCGCGGAGGCATACGCGAGGCGGTGAAGCCGCGTCCAGGTGCGGAAGCCCAGGCGGCGCACGCTGGCCGGCGTGCTGGTCAGCGCCAGCGGCAGCAGCAACAGCAGCGCCAGGAACCCGGCGGTCACGAACGGGCGCTCCAGCACGTCCTCCTGCATCACGGCCAGCGTGAACCCGTGATCGTACAGGTAGATCAGGAAGTGCAGCGTGCCGTACCCGAACGCCAGCAGGCCCAGCGCCCGGCGGATCCGGGCCGGCCACGTCCAGCCGGTCAGAAGCCGCAGGGGCGTGCACGCCAGGGACAACAGCAGCAGCGCCAGCGTCAGCAGGCCTGACTGCAACGTGGCGCGCTGCACCGGATTGGCCCCCAGCGCCCCGGTCAGCGCGTCCCAGACCAGGATCACGGCCGGCAGCGCCCCGCCGGTCCACACGGCCGGCACCAGCCAGGACAGGGGGGCCGACCTTCCGGGTCGCCTCACCTCATCCGCCCGGTTCACCTGGCTGTTCTCCGTGCGGGTCAGAAGTTCCGCCGGAGGTCCAGGCCGCGGTACAGGTCCGCGACCTGCGTGTACCCGTTGAACAGCAGCGTGGGGCGCCGCCCGCCCTCCCCGATGCGGCGTTCGGTCGCCTGACTCCAGCGGGGGTGGGGCACCTGCGGGTTCACGTTCGCATAGAAGCCGTACTCGGACGGCGCGGCCAGCGCCCAGGTGGTGCGGGGCATCTCCCGCGTCAGGGTGATGCGCACCACCGACTTGATGCTCTTGAACCCGTACTTCCACGGCACCACCAGCCGCAGCGGCGCGCCGTTCTGATTCGGCAGGACGCGGCCCTCGATGCCCACCGCCATGAACGCCAGGGGGTGCAGGGCCTCATCCAGGCGCAGCCCCTCCACGTACGGCCAGTCCAGGACCGGACGGCGCTGCCCCGGCATCTGCTCCGGGTCGTGCAGCGCCGTGAACTTCACGTACCGCGCCGCACCCGTGGGGTCCGCGCGGCGGATCAGGGCGGCCAGGGGGAACCCCATCCAGGGAATCACCATGCTCCAGCCTTCCACGCAGCGCATGCGGTACACGCGATCCTCCAGCGGGAACCAGGACTGCAGCGTGTCCAGGTCCACGGTGCGGGGGGTCTTCACCTCACCGTCGATGGTGACGGTCCACGGGCGGGTGCGCAGGCTCCCGGCGTTCCGGGCGGGATCACCCTTGTCCAGGCCGAACTCGTAGAAGTTGTTGTAGGTGGTGACCGAGCGGTACGGCGTCACCGCTTCCTTCGTGTCGTACGGCCCGAGCGGGCGGGGTCGGCGCACCTGCGCGACCGGCTCCGGCAGCGTCTGGGCGTCCGCGCCGGGCCGGCGGGTCAGCAGTTCCAGCCCGGCGCCCAGCCCGGCAGCGGTGGCGGTGAACAGCGTGGCGTTCCGGATGAACGCCCGGCGGTCCAGGCGCCGGTCCTCACGGGGGTCCGGGTCGGTCATGCCGCATTCTTCGCCACGCCCGGCAGGAGAACAGCGACCCGGCACTCAAAACCCGGAGACAGGGCTCAGGTCGTTTGACTGATGACCTGTCGTGACGCGTGGACATCCCGCACTGGCTATGGCCTTCCTCCCTGCGTTCCCCGGGCTTGGCGTTGTCAGGGGACGTCGTGAAGGCCTGCGAGGCCGCCCTGAACCCGTGCAGCCGCATCGGCCCGGAGGGTGTCCCAGACGGGTTGGCCGCGGTGCCCACGCCCGGCCAGCAGTGCCCGGGCGAGTTGCTCCGTGACCGGTTCCAGTGCGCGGAAGACGCTGGACTGCGCGAACTCCCGGGCGGGAGAGCCGGAGGGACCCGTGACCTCCACGAGGTCCATCGCCACGGTGTCCAGGGGCCACAGCACCACGTGCACGAGTTCGTGCACGATGGTTTCCTCCTCGTCTCGAAAGGGGGTGCGGGACAGGAGGAGCAGGGCCGACTTGTGGACCGGGTCAACCTTGATGTCGCCGCTCTGGTGGGATCGGGTGAAGTTCACGAGTTCCAGCCGGATCGTCCAGTCGCTGAGGCCCAGGAGGTCCTGCCACTGGCGGATGAGGTGCTCCAGTTGTTCGCGGCCCAGGCTCTGCATGAGCGCAGTGTGCCGTGCGGTGGCCTGGACGAGAGGGGCAGATGCGGCTCATGGGCCGCTTTGGGCGTGATAGGGCCGTCATATCGGTCTTTTAGACTGGGTGCATGAATGACGTGGTTCTGGTGACTGGGGCGCGCACGGCGATGGGGGCGATGGGCGGGGCTTTCCGGGACACGCCGGACCACGTGCTGGCGGAGGTGGCCCTGCGGGGCGCGCTGGACCGGGCGGGGGTGAGTGCGACGGACCTGGAGACGCTGGTGCTGGGGCAGGTGATCGTGGCGGGCGAGGCGGCGTACAACGCGCGCCGGGTGGGGCTGAACGTGGGCATGCGGGTGGAGACGCCGCAGCATGCCGTGAATCAGCTGTGCGGGTCGGGATTGCGGGCGGTGCAGGCGGCGTGGCAGGCGCTGACGCTGGGCGAATTTGCGCTGGTCGCGGCGGGCGGCGTGGAGAACATGAGCCGGGCGCCATACCTTCTGCCGGAGGCGCGGTTCGGCAAGCGGCTGGGGCACTTGGATCTGGTGGACGGCCTGACCCGGGCGCTCACCTGCGGCGTGACGGACACGCCGATGGGCATCACGGCGGAGAACATCGCGCAGCGGTACGGCATTTCGCGGGAGGCGCAGGACGCGTTCGCGCTGGAAAGCAATCGCCGGGCGGTGGCGGCGCAGGCTTCGGGCCGCTTTGCACGGGAGATCGTGCCGGTGGAGACGAGAAAGGGCGTGGTGGACACGGACGAGCGGCCGGCGGAAACGACCCTGGAGGCCCTGGCGAAACTGAGGCCGGCCTTCAGGAAGGAGGGGACGGTCACGGCCGGGAACGCCAGCGGCATCAACGACGGGGCGTGCATGGTGGTGCTGGCGACCGGCGCGGAGGCGCAGCGGCGCGGCCTGCCGGTGCTGGCGTGGGTGCGGGCGTTCGCGTCGGCGGGCGTTCAGCCGGACGTGATGGGCCTGGGCCCCAGCGTGGCCGTGCCCCTGCTGCTGGACCGGGCCGGCGTGCGGGCGGGCGACATCGACCTGTGGGAGCTGAACGAGGCGTTCGCCGCGCAGGCCCTGGGCGTGATGCAGGACCTGCGCCTGGACCCGGAGCGGGTGAACGTGAACGGCGGCGCGGTCGCGCTGGGGCACCCGGTCGGCATGAGCGGCACGCGGGTGCTGTACACCCTTGCGGAGGAACTGCGGGCCCGGGGCCTGCGCTGGGGCGTGGCGACCCTGTGCGTGGGTGGGGGGCAGGGCATCGCGGCCCTGATCGAGAACCCGGCCGCGTAGGTGCGGGCGTGGGGGGAGGGGGCCGCAATGCAAGGTTCTTGGCAGACAGGGCGTGGCAGACTCCCCAAGCTTGGGGCATCCCGTTTCGTCTGCGCTGTGCCCCGGTGTCCGCGCCGCCCCTTCCCTTTCCCCGAGGCCCCTCATGACCCGTGAATCCGTCAGCATCCGCGACCAGCGTTACCAGTACCTCGTGCAGGACCACGGGCTGCAGGGCTTTGACCTGATCCTGTACCGGGCGGCGCCCCGTTCCCTGGTGGCGGTCCTGACTCGTGACCTGCTGCGCCCCGCGCCGGGCGTGGAGGTGGCGCGCATGTCGGTGGGCGCGGTGAACGGCGACGACGTGCTGAACCAGGAGGTGGGCTTCGGGTACGCCCGCTGCCGCCTGCGGGTGGTGCACGAGTTCCGCAACCTGGGCCTGGGCACGTGGCTGCTGCGGCAGGCGCGGGTGCAGGCGGCCGCGCGCCGCTCCGGTCTGGCGGGGGAACTGCACGCCGGGCAGGAGGCGCGGGCCCGGTCGTATTACACGCGGCACGGCGCGCGGCTGATTGAGCGGCCCCTGCACCCGCGGCATCCGTGGGTGGTGCTGGACGCGAACGCGGCCCTGGACCCCGGCTCGGGCGAGGAGCCGGGGCGGGGCACGCCGGGCCGCGCAGGGCGCGGACAGCAGGTCGCCTGACCCGCGGGGGTCAGCTGCCCCGGGCGAGGCGCTCGAGCAGGGCCACCCCGAAGTGCACGCCGTACTCGAAGTCGGCGCGGCGGACGTTCTCGTTCGGGGCGTGCGCCCGGCCGCCGCTGTTCCCGATGCCCATGGCGACGCACGGCAGGCCGCCCAGCGCGTCCATGAAGGGGAACATGGGGCCGCTGCCGCCGCTGCTGGGGTTCACGATGGGGTCGTGCCCGGACGCCTCGCGCGCGGCGGCCAGGCAGGCCTGCACGAAGGGGTGGCCGGCGTCGGCGCGGGCGGGGTGCTGGTGCGTTTCCAGTTCCACGATCTGGATGTCGTCCAGGCCCTGGGCGTTCAGGTGGGCGCGCAGCAGCTCCACGACGCGGGCGGGGTCCTGGCCGGGCACCAGTCGGAAGTCCAGTTTCACGAAACCCTCGGCGGGCAGCACGGTCTTGCTGCCCGCGCCCTGGTACCCGCCGCCCCAGCCGTTCACGTTCACGACCGGCATCAGGTTCAGGCGGTGGTGGTACTCGGGCGGGGTGCCCAGCGGCCGGGTGACGGCGTACGTGCCGTAGGTGCTCTCGCCGTGCCCGGGCACGCGGCGGATGGCGTCCAGGTCCGCGTCGCTGGGGGCGTGCAGGCCGTCCAGGAAGCCGGGGATGGTGACGCGGCCCACCTCGTCGCGGATGCTGGCGACCGCGCGGGCGAGGCGGTAGAGGGGGTTGTCCACCACCGCCCCCAGGCTGCTGTGCAGGTCGCTCGCCGCCACCCGGCACCGCAGCTCCACAGCGAGGATCCCTTTCAGGCCCAGGTAGGCGATGGGGCGGCCCTCGTCGGTGCGGCTGCCGAACTCCCACCAGCAGCCGTCGGCGTGCAGGTGCTCGGCCTGTTCCCGGACCACGCGGTCCAGGCTGGGGCTGCCCACCTCCTCCTCCCCCTCGATCAGCCACCGCACCCTCAGCGGCAGCCGTCCCCCATGCCGGGCCTTGACCGCCCGCACCGCCGCCAGCCGGGAGGCGAACTCGCCCTTGTCGTCACTCGCCCCGCGGCCGTACAGCCGCCCGTCCCTCTCGGTCAGCTCGAACGGTGGGCTGTCCCACAGCGCCAGGGGGTCCTCGGGCTGAACGTCGTAGTGGTTGTAGATCAGCAGGGTGGCGGGCCCTTCGCCGGCCTCGGCGATCAGGACCGGGGCGACGTCCCCAGGGACCTCGTGGACAGTGAAGCCCTCGGTTTCGAGGAGGGCACGGACGGCGGCGGCGGTTTCAGGGAGCATGCGGCCCTGGGCGGAGACGCTCGGCAGCGCCACGAGGTCGCGCAGGTCCGCCAGGCCCCGCTCGATATGCACGGTCAGGTCATCGGGAAGGTGGGGCGTGGTCATGGCTCACGCTAGAGCATCCCGGCTCTGCCTGATACGCGGCGTACTCATTCAAGCGGCCTTTGGGGCAGCGTCGAACGCTCCTCCAGGCCGCGCACCGCGTCTCTCCTGCTGCACGTTCCACTCGGGATGAACCCTACCGACTTCAACCGCAACTCGTCTTACAGCCAGCGGCGCCAGCGGGCGAGACTCAGGATGCTCACCAGGAGCAGGAACATGCCGCCCAGCATCAGGCGGAAGCCGTGCTCGCCGCTCTTGAAGATGCCGGCCTGGAAGTTAGTGCCCAGGATGCCGGCCAGCACGCCCAGCAGGCCCAGCAGGACCGTGACGACGGTCAGGACGCGCATGATCTCGTTGGTGTGCTGCCCGGTGCTGGTCATGTACAGGTCGAAGGAGCCCAGCACCATCTCGCGGGTGTGGCTGATGGCCTCGTAGGCGTGCTGGTACTGCTGGAACAGCCGCGTGAGCAGCGTTTCCGGCTGGTCGCCCTGAAAGACCGTGAATTCCGGGCTGGCGAGGCCCGCGTACACCATGCGGTGCGCGCCGAGCGCGCGGCGCAGCACGCTCACCCGCTGGCGCAGCCGCACGAGGTCCGCGAGGTGGTTGCGTGCCGGGTCGCGCAGGATGTGCTCGTCCAGCCGGTCGATGCTGTCCTCCAGGGGGCTCAGGAGGGCGTAGTACGACTCCAGGTGGTAGTTCAGCAGCACGGCCAGGAAGGCCGCGGCGTCCAGCTGCCCCAGCTGCGTGTCGCCGCGCAGCTGGTGGTGCAGCGCCTTCAGGAACGGGGCCGGTTCGGCGTGCAGCGTGACGACCAGGTTCTTCGCCGCCAGGATCCGCACCGGGGCCTGCGCGGACTGCCCGGGTGGCGTGTTCACGCTGAGCTGCGTGTGGTCGGTGCGGTACAGCAGCCGCGGGCCGGGCGTGTGGCGGTGCAGGGCGGCCTGATCGGTGGGGTCCAGGGGCAGCACGGCCAGTACCGCCTGCTCGCTCTCGGCGGGTTCGGCTTCCAGGTCCAGCCACAGCAGCTGGTGGGGTTTGAGGGGCGGCAGGGTGCCCGTCCAGTCCAGCTGGGCGTCCTGGCCGTCAGCGTCGAACAGCAGGGCGGTGATGGTCATCTCGCCCGTCAGGGTAGTCCTGCCCCGCGCGGGGCGGCTTTACCCATCGTGAAGGCCCCGGGCGGGGTTGGGTCAGCGACGGAAGCCGTCCGGGTGGGTGCGGTGCCAGTTCCAGGCGGTGCGGACGATCTCGTCCAGGTCCGTGAACTGCGGCGTGAAGCCCAGGTCCCGCACGATGCGCGTGGCGTCCGCCACGAGGCGCGGGGGGTCCCCGGCGCGACGGGGGGCGACCTCGCGGTGCAGGGGCGTGCCGGTCACGCGGTCCACGGCGTCCAGCACCTCCAGCACGCTGAAGCCGTGCCCGAGCCCGACGTTGTAGGTGGCCTGCCCGGCCTGCCCGCGGGCGTGCGCGGCGTGCAGGGCCTCCACGGCCAGCACGTGCGCGTCGGCGAGGTCCTGCACGTGCACGTAGTCGCGGATGCAGCTGCCGTCCGGGGTGGGGTAGTCGGTGCCGAACACCATCATCTTTTCCCGCTGGCCCAGCGCGGTCAGGCACGCCAGTTCGATCAGGTGCGTCTTGTTCGGGTGGGCCTCGCCGATGTCCCCTTCGGGCGCGGCGCCGCACACGTTGAAGTACCGCAGGATGGTGTACGGCAGGCCATGCGCCACGTGGAAAGCGTGAATCATGCGCTCGGTCATGAGTTTCGTCTCGCCGTACACGCTCTCAGGCTGCATGGCGGCGTTCTCGGGGATCGGGACGGCGTCGGTGGTGCCGTACACCGCGGCCGTCGAGGAGAACACCAGCGGGATCTTGCGGGTGTCCACGATGGCCTGCAGCAGGTTCAGGCTGCCGGTCACGTTGTTGCGGTAGTACCGCCCCGGGGCGCGCATGCTCTCCCCCACCTCGATCAGCGCCGCGAAGTGAATCACGGCGTCCGGCTGGTGGGCGTCCAGCGCGGCGCGGATGTCGGCGGGGTTCAGCAGGTCGCCGCGCACCAGGGTCACGCCGTCCGGCACGGCCTGCGCGTGCCCGCTGGACAGGTTGTCGAACACCACGGCCTCGTGCCCCGCCCGGCGCAGCTGCCGCACCGTGTGCGAGCCGATGTACCCGGCCCCGCCCACCACCAGCAGCTTCATGCCTGCTCCTTCAACTGAACCGTCATGCGCACAGCATGCCCGGGGGGCGGGGTGCGGAGCAAACGCGGCCGTCAGGCGAGCACGGCGTGGACCCGCGCGGCGAGTTCCTCCCAGTCCACGGCGGTCTGGCGGCCCGCGTCGAATTCGGCGTTCAGGCTGGCATGCAGCGCCTGCAGCCCGGGGTGATCCTTGGGCAGTTCCTGCCCGGTGTGCTGCCGGATCAGGAAGATCAGGCCGGCCACGCCGCTGTCCTTGGTCAGGCTGACTTCCAGGGGCCGGCCGAGCAGGCCCGGCACGTCGAAGGGGGCGTACATGGGCCAGAACTTGTTCAGGCCGTCGGCGTGAATACCGGCGCGGGTGCGGTGCGCGTCCCGGCCGTACAGCGGGTACTTTGCGGGCACGCCCTGCCCGAGCGTGCCGTACAGCTCCGCCAGGGCGTTCAGGGCGGGGTAGTTCGGGCGGTCCACCAGGCCCATGCCGGTCAGGTGCAGCAGCACGCCTTCCAGGGGGGCATTGCCGCTGCGTTCCCCCTGGCCCAGCAGCGTGCCGTTGATGGCGGCGCACCCGGCCATCACGGCCGCGAGGCAGTTGGCGACGATCAGGTGCGTGTCGTTGTGCGGGTGGAATTCCAGCAGCTCGCCGGGCACGCCCGCCCCGATCAGTTCGCGGACCATGCCGGGCACGCTGCGGGGCCACTCGACGTTCTCCAGCGGCAGGCCCACGCCCATGGTGTCGCAGATGCGGAAGCGGGGGGCCTGCGTGTCCGGGTAGGCGGCTGCCAGGCGCTGCACCTGCGCCACGAACGGCAAGATGAACTCGCGGGGCGCGCGGGTGGCGTCCTCCAGGTGCAGCCGGGGGCGCAGGCCGGCGTCAAGCACGGCGTGCACGGCGTCCAGGTAGGTGCGGGCGGCCTGTGCGCGGCCGCCGGGCGTGAACTTGTGGAAGGTGTGGTAATCGCTGGCGCTGGCGAGCATGCCGGTTTCCCGCACGCCCAGCCCGGCGACCAGGTCCGCGTCGCGGCGCGAGGCTCTGATCCAGGTGGTCGGTTCGACCGGGTTGTGCCCGCCCTGCCAGCGTTCCAGCGCGCCCTGGAGCATAGCGCGGTCGGCGGAGCGGTACACGAAGAATTCGGCCTGCCGGATGGCGCCGGTGCCGGCGGTGAACTCGCCCATCAGGTCGTAGAGGCGCAGACCAGTCTCGGTGGTCAGGGGCAGGCCGCCCTGCTGGCCGTCGCGGTGGGTGGTTTCGGTCGTCCAGGCGCGGGGAGGCAGGGTGGCAGGCGGGGTGGTCCAGCGGTACCGGGGAAAGTCCTGCGGGGGGAAGGCGTCCGGGAACAGGTCCGGGGTGGCGGCATCGGTGACGGTCATGGGCGCACAGTAGGCAGCGGAAGATAGGTCGTCAATCTTGATTGATCGGTCAATGTCTGAGGCTGCCGGGAGATGCTCTTGGCCTGATCTGGAGAGCCGGGAGAGCCTGATGGGTTCCTGTCCTGGATTCCCGAACGGCCTTTTCGCTGCTCTGGCGCCCGTTTTCAGACTTTTCCAACCAGCTCTTCCCCATCTCCGCCGCGCGCAACTTTCGCAAACTCTCACCGCTGATTACAGTGTGAGTCGCCGAGACAATTCAGTTTTTCCACCCCGCACTTCCCGACCATTGCGTCAGGAATGGGCATCCCCTAGGCCAGGTTCCCCGACCGCGTGCCGCCACTCCCTCTGCCCTTGCCCTCGGCCCCGGAGAACCCATGAAGAAACTGCTTGCCCTGCTCAGCCTGCCTCTCGCCCTCGCCGCCTGCGGCCAGCCCGCCGCCCCCACGCCCACCCCGCAGGAACAGGCGACCCCCGCCCCGGACCCCCTGCAGGCGCAGGTCATCAACGGCACGGCCAGCGTCACCGGCGCCCGGCCCTACCAGGTTGCGCTGCTGTACAGCAGCAACGGGCAGCAGTTCTGCGGCGGCACCATCATCGCCGCCGACTGGATCCTCACCGCGGCGCACTGCGTGAAAGGCGGCCTGCCCAGCCAGGTGTACGTCCGCGCCGGAAGCCTGTCCGCCACCAGCGGCGGCATCACCCGCACCGTGTCCAGCATCCGCATCCACCCCAGCTACGTGGACGTCACCCGCGGATACGACGTCGCCGTCCTCAAACTGTCCTCCCCGCTGACCTACAGCACGACCATCCAGGCAGCCGCGCTGCCTACCCCCACCTTCGCCAGCACGGCCGCCGCCGTGGGCACCGTCCAGACCATCAGCGGCTGGGGCATGACCGTCGGCGGGAACTCCAGCAGCAACAGCAGCTACCTGCGCGAGGCGAACCTGCCGGTGATCAGCAACGCCGACTGCGGGGCGCAGCTGGGCTCCACCATCACCAGCGGCATGATCTGCGGGAACAAGAACAGCCAGGGCCAGACCGGCTGCCACGGCGACAGCGGCGGGCCCTTCGCGAGCAAGCACAGCAACCGCTTCTACGTGTTCGGGGTGGTCAGCTGGGGCACCGCGAATGTCTGCACCAACGCCACCGCCTTCGCGCGCGTCAGCGAGTACCAGCCGTGGATCACCATGAACACCGGCGTGCAGCCGCAGGCTCCCACGACCACCGGCACGACCGTCACGTACAGCGGCATCGTGGCGTCCGGCGCCACCTCCTACCAGCCGGGCACCGCAGGCCGCACGTACGCCGCCGGTACCCTGAGCGCCAGCCTGAGCGGCCCCAGCGGCACGGACTTCGACCTGTACCTGCAGAAATTCAACGGCACCAGCTGGGTGGACGTTGCCTCCAGCGAGGCCAGCAGCAGCAGTGAGAGCATCAACTACGCAGCCGCCAGCGGCACCTACCGCTGGGAGGTGTACGGGTACTCCGGCAGCGGCTCCTACACCCTGACCGTCACCGCTCCCTGAGCCCGGCCCCGCCCGCAGCCCACCCCGGAGGTCAGGGGCGGGCCTTTCCACGCTCCGTTCCCTAGAATGCTCGGCAGTGACCCCCGCGCACGACCCCACCCGCCCGGACAGCCTGACCGCGGCCGAGGCCACCGCGCTGCTCGGCGTGAAAACGGCCACGCTGTACGCCTACGTGTCCCGCGGCCTGATCCGCAGCGAACCCGGCCCGGCCGGCACGCGCGAACGGCGGTACAGCGCCGAGGACGTGCACGCCCTGCTACACCGCGCCGCCACCCGCCGCGACCCCGGCGCCGCCCTTCAGGACGCCGTGCAGGACGCGGTGGGCGGGGCGCTGCACTGGGGCGCCCCGGTGCTGGACAGCGCCCTGACCCGCATCGCGGACGGCACCCTGACCTACCGCGGCCAGAACGCCGCCGAGCTGAGCACCCACCTGACGGTGGAGGAGGTGGCCGCCCTGCTGTGGACCGGGCAGGCCGGGGCCACGCCGGCCCTGCCCCTGCGGGCCCGCCTGACCCTGGGCGCCCCTGCGCGCGCCACGCAGCCAGTGGAGGCCCTGGCATACGCGCTCACGTACGCCGCCACGCACGACCTGACGGCCCTGGACACCCGGCCGGAGGCGCAGGTGGCCCAGGCCGCCCGGGTGCTCGCCCTGCTGTACGCCGCTCTGGAGCGTTTCGAGGGCGTGCCGGCCGCGCCGGACCTGCCGCTGCATGCCCGGCTGGCCCGCGCCTGGGCGGTGCCCCACGGCGCGGACGTGCTGCGCCGCGCGCTGGTGCTCCTCGCGGATCACGAACTCAACGTGAGCACCTTCACCGCCCGGGTGGCCGCCAGCGGCGGCGCGGGCCTGCACCACGCCACCCTGGCGGCCCTCTGCGCCCTGCAGGGCCCCCAGCACGGCCTCGCGTCCCTGGACGCCTTCGAGCTGCTCGGGCACGCGCTGCGCGGGAACCCGCGGGAGGCGCTGCGCGACGCGACCCGCCGCCACGGCCGCCTGCCCGGCTTCGGGCACCGCCTGTACCCGGACGGCGACCCCCGTGCCCACGACCTGCTCAGTGCCCTGCACGCCCAGTTCCCGGAGGCGCCGGGCGTGCAGGGGGCCGCGACCCTGGCTGCGCTGACGCGGGCGGAAACGGGCGAGCAGCCCAACGTCGACCTTGCCCTCGCGGCCCTGATTCACGCGCTGGGACGTCCCCCGGCGGACGCGGTGG